>JAQBNT010000307.1 GCA_028288445.1 Hymenobacter sp.
GGTCGAGATCTTCCAGAACGAGGCCGACTACCTCGGCGGGTTCGACCGCTTCGCCTACCTAGCCGAGCGCAACGCCCAGTCGCGCGACGTCTGGATGACGCTGCTGACCGAGGGCATCGAGTCCGGGGCCCTGCGCCGGGACCTGAACGTCGAGCTCACCTACCGCTTCATCCGCGACACCGTCTGGGTGGCCGTGCGGTGGTACCGCCCCGGCAAGGAGCTCACCCACACCGACATCGCGGACCAGTACCTCACGATCCTCCTGGACGGGATAGCCAATGGCTGAGGCCTTCATCGTCGACGCCGTCCGCACGCCGGTCGGCAAGCGCGGCGGCGCCCTCGCCGCGATGCACTCCGCGGACCTGGGCGCCCATGTCCTGTCGGCCCTGGTGCGGCGCACCGGCGTCGACCCGGGGGCGGTCGACGACGTGATCATGGGCTGCTGCGACACGATCGGGTCGCAGGCCGGCGACGTCGCCCGCACCGCCTGGCTGGTGGCCGGGCTCCCCGACCACGTGCCCGGCGTGACCATCGACCGCCAGTGCGGCTCCTCGCAGCAGGCCGTCCACTTCGCGGCCCAGGGCGTCATGTCCGGAACCCAGGACCTCGTCGTGGCCGGCGGCGTGCAGAACATGAGCGCGATCCCCATCTCGGCGGCGATGCTGGTCGGCCGGCAGTACGGCTTCACGACGCCGTTCGCCGAGTCGCCCGGTTGGCAGCAGCGGTACGGCGACGTCGAGGTCTCGCAGTTCGCCTCCGCCGAGATGATCGCCGAGAAGTGGGACATCGGCCGTGCCGACATGGAGGCGTTCGCGCTCGCGTCCCACGACCGGGCGCGTACGGCGATCGCCGAGGGCCGGTTCGCGGGCGAGATCGAGCCGGTGGTCCTGCCCGACGGGACGAGCTTCGACACCGACCAGTGCCCGCGCGAGACCTCCCTGGAGAAGATGGCCGGGCTGCAGCCGCTCGCCGACGGCGGGCGGATCACCGCCGCCGTGGCGTCGCAGATCTGCGATGCGTCCACGGCGATGCTCATCGCCTCGGAGGCGGCGCTCGCCGAGCACGGGCTGACCCCGCGGGCCCGGATCCACCACCTGAGCGTCCGCGGTGACGACCCGGTCTGGATGCTGACCGGTCCGATCGAGGCCACCAGGCACGCGCTCGCGAAGTCCGGGCTCACCGTCGACGACATCGACCTCTTCGAGTGCAACGAGGCGTTCGCGTCGGTCGTGCTGGCGTGGATGAAGGAGACCGGGGCACCGCATGCGCGCGTCAACGTCAACGGGGGCGGCATCGCCCTGGGCCATCCGATCGGCGCCACCGGGACCCGGCTGATGACCACGCTGCTGAACGAGCTGGAGCGCACCGGCGGCCGCTACGGCCTGCAGACCATGTGCGAGGGTGGCGGCCAGGCCAACGTCACGATCATCGAGCGGGTCTGAGCCACCCCGGGCCACCGCCGGGCCGGCCGGCGCGGCATCGCAAAGTTGCGAGTCTTCGCATTGCAGCAACTTGCAGCCGACTTTCGTTGACCGGAACTCGTCCGGAAAGACACGCTTCGCGCGGTTCATGTTCTCGGGACGAGTTGCTTCGGGCGGAACCATTCCTGTCATCTCGATCCGGGCTCCCCCGAGCCCTGAACTAGGAGTGTCGTGTGAGAAGACTCGTCGCTGGGGGCTTCACAGCAGCCCTCATCTCGGCGGTGGCGGTCATGTCCGTGCCCACAGGTGCGGACGCCGTTGCAGTCACCAGCTCAACCAAGCAGAGCTCCGAGGGCGCCCGCGCCCAGGCCGTCACGTCTGCCCGTCACCTCGTCGCCAGCAAGGCGCCGTCGCTGCGGGTCAGCAAGTTCGACCGCTTCCAGATGCAGCCGGTCCACTCGTTCAAGGGTCTCCAGTACGTCCCCTACGAGCGCACCTACAAGGGCCTCCCGGTCGTCGGCGGCGACTTCGTCGTGATGACCGACGCCCACGGCAAGGTCCTCGGCACCTCCGTCGCGCAGAACCGCGCGACCCAGCTCGCCTCGGTCTCCGCGCGCATCGGCAGGACGCAGGCCCGCTCGACCTCGGCTCGCCTGGTGAGCCACCCGACCGTCGGGGCGACCCGACTCGTCGTGCTGCAGAAGTCCGCCTCGCGCCTGGCCTGGGAGACCCTGGTCACCGGCACGCGCAACGGCGGCCCCTCGCGGCTCTCGGTGTACGTCGACGCCCTCACCGGCAAGGTCCTCTCCACCAAGGAGCACGTCGCCGAGGGCACCGGCAACACGGCGTACGCCGGCACCGTCTCGATCCCGACCACGCTCTCGGGCTCGACCTACTCCATGAAGAACAGCAACGCCGCGACGCTCGTCTGCCAGGACGCCGCGACCACCACCACGTTCAGTGGCACCGACGACGTGTGGGGCAACGGCAACGCCACCAGCCGCGAGACCGGCTGCGCCGACGCGTTCTACGCCGCCGAGCAGGAGCGCCAGATGCTCTCCACCTGGCTCGGTCGCAGCGGCATGAACGGCTCCGG
>JAQBNT010000119.1 GCA_028288445.1 Hymenobacter sp.
ACCTCGTTCACGCTGGGCATCCGCACGCTCGATGAGCGGCTGCACCTACCGGTGTACGCCGTGTATGGGTTTGTGCGCTGGGCCGATGAAATCGTGGACACCTTCCACGACCACGACAAGGCGGCGCTGCTGGCCGATTTCCGCCGCCAGACCTACGAGGCGCTCGATGCCGGCCTGAGCTTCAACCCGGTGCTGCACGCGTTCCAGGCCGTGGTGCGGCGCTATGGCATCGATAGGGAGTTTATTGAGGCGTTTCTGCACAGCATGGCCCTCGATTTGGAGGACCAGAACTACCACTCGGGTCTTTATAATGAATACATCTACGGCTCGGCCGAAGTGGTGGGGCTGATGTGCCTGCGCATCTTTTGCGATGGCGACGCTGCCATGTTCGAGCGGCTGCGCGAGCCGGCCCGGCGGCTGGGATCCGCGTTTCAAAAGGTGAATTTCCTGCGCGATATCCGCTCCGACTACGAGGACCGGGGCCGCGTGTATTTCCCCGGCGTGGTGTATTCGCGCTTCAACGACGCGACCAAAACGGAGATTGAGGCCGACATTAAAGCCGATTTTGAGGCCGCTTACGCGGGGATTCAGCAGCTGCCGCGCTCGGCCAAGCTGGGCGTGTACCTGGCTTACGTGTACTACCTCAAGCTCTTCTACAAAATCAGGAAGCTGCCGGCCGCCCGCATCCTGGGCGAGCGGGTGCGCGTACCCGATAACACCAAGCTGCTGTTGCTGCTGGGCTCGTATTTCCGCTACCAGCTGTCGCGGATTTAAAACGCTTTTGGGCGCGGCTTTTGCGTAAAGTCAGTCGTGTGCGGCCTTACGCCGTATTTTTGCCGATATGCGAATTCCCAAAGTTCTGTTTTTAGCGGTTATTGTCGGGGTTGGGGCGTCGTCATCGGCGGCCGGTTTGCGTAGTAGTGCCGGGCGGGCCGGCGGTGCGCCGCTGGCTTTGGCCCCTGTCCGTTTCTTCTCATCCCACTTCACCTCCCATACCGTGTCGTCGTCCCCTTACCACCCTGCTACTTTGCGCCGTCACTACGAGCAGGCCGCTGCCGACAAAGCCGCCGGCGAAAAATTCTACAAGCTGCTGGCTGATTACCAGGACCGTGACGCGCTGGTACTGGGCTACAAAGCTGCTTCCGAAGCCATCCGCGCCCGCGATGCGTCGATGTTCAACAAGCTCACCTACGTGCAGGACGCGGCCAAAACCTTCGAGCAAGCCGTGGGCCTCGACCCGCAAAACCCCGAAATCCGCTTCCTGCGCTTTTCGGTTGAAAGCAACCTGCCCGCCTTCCTCGGCCTGAGCAAGCACGTGGAGGAAGACAAGGAAATGCTGCTCAACGCCGCGCTCAATCACCCCGGCACGGGGCTCGACGCCGAGGCCTTCCGCACGGTGCGCGGCTTCCTAGTGGGGCGCGGGCATGTGAGCGAGGACGAGGCCCAGCGCTTGAGCAAAGTGAAGGAGTAGCCGAAGCTTATGCCGTATTGGGGCAAGACTCAAACTGCAATAAGTCAGGGTGACGTATTTTAGACCAACCGGCCTTTTTTCGCAACCTTGCGGGCTGGTTACTGGTTACCGAGGTCATATGCCGAACCTGTCGCTCAGCGTCCGAATTGACCCTAACTCCGGCTTTTGCTTCGGCGTGATTTACGCCATTCAAATGGCCGAAGACCTGCTCGATGAGCAGGGTTACCTCTATTGCCTGGGCGATATCGTGCACAACGATGAAGAGGTGCAGCGGCTGGAGGCGCGCGGCTTGCGCATCATCTGCCACGAGCGGTTGGCCGAGCTGCGCGACGAGGCCGTGCTTATCCGCGCCCACGGCGAGCCCCCGGCCACCTACCAGATGGCCCTGGAGAACAACCTGACCCTGATTGACGCGAGCTGCCCGGTGGTGCTCAAGCTGCAAAACCGCATCAAAACCAGCTACGACAAAAAGGAGCAAATCTTCATCTACGGCAAGCATGGCCACGCCGAAGTGCTCGGGCTGCTGGGCCAGACCAGCGGCAACGCCGTGGTGTTTGAGAGCCTCGACGAGCTATTGAGCCACGAGTTGCCCGAAAACATCACCCTCTACAGCCAGACCACCAAGAGCACCAACAGCTTCTATAATATTAAAAATCAGTTGGAAACGCGGGGCTACCAGGTGAACGCCAACGACACCATCTGCCGGCAGGTGAGCAACCGCGACAAGGACCTGCGCCGTTTTGCCGCCCAATACGACCAGATTGTGTTCGTATCAGGCACCAAAAGCTCCAACGGCAAGGTGCTTTATCAGGTCTGCCTCGAAACCAACCCGCAAACGCACTTCATCTCCAATGTGGCCGAAATCGACGCGGCCTGGTTCCGGCCGGGGCAGTCGGTGGGCATCTGCGGGGCCACCAGCACCCCGATGTGGCTGATGGAGCAGGTGCGCGAGCAACTATTGAGCTTGTAGTCAATTTTTGCCAAGCTATGCGAATAACGGATTTGCCGTTTGGGGTCACCAATTGGGCCGAAGTTGCCGAGGAAAAGCATCCGGGCACGACTGGCGTGGCTGCTTGGCGCACTCGGCAGTTCGGGCCGGTGCGGGTGCGCCTGGTAGCTTACAGCCCCGACTACCTGGCCGACCATTGGTGCCAGAAAGGACATTTCCTACTGGTGACAGCCGGCGAGTTGGTAACGGAGCTGGCCGATGGGCGCGTCTTCACGCTCACGCCGGGCATGAGCTACCAGGTGGCCGATGGGGCAGAAGCCCATCGCAGTCGCACGGTTAGCGGAGCCACACTTTTCATTGTTGATTGATGGAGACGCTGGCAACATCAGTTCCTTCTGTGGCGGCCATCCGGCGCGTTGCGCCTGCGCCCGTCGGCACTACCGGTGTGGCCATTGGCGGGCTGATTGTGGTGCTGTGGGCCGCGCTGCTGGGCTTCCTGCTGGCGCGCTATCAGCCTGACTGGCACTCGCCCGCGCCCTACCTGCTGGCGCTATTGCAAACGCACCTCTATACCGGCCTGTTCATCACCGCGCACGATGCGATGCACGGCGTAGTAAGTTCTAACAGGCGTATAAACAACGTATTGGGTACGCTAGCTGCCGGCCTGTTTGCCTACAATTGGTTTCCCGGACAGTTGCCCAAGCACCATGCCCACCACCGCCATGTCGGCACGCAGGAAGACCCCGATTTTCACGACGGCCGCCACCCCGGCTTCTTTCCGTGGTTCATGCGTTTCGCCTGGAACTACGTGACCTGGTGGCAAATACTGTTGATGGCTGCCACCTACAACGTGCTTAAGCTGTACTTTCCACAGGCCAATGTCATTGCCTTTTGGATGATACCGGCGGTGCTGGCCACGTTACAGCTGTTCTTTTTCGGAACCTACCTGCCGCACCGCGGCGAGCACGCGGCCGATAATCCGCATAAGTCGCGCAGCCAGTTTCGGCACCACGTTTGGGCATTTGTGAGTTGCTATTTCTTTGGTTATCACTACGAACACCACGACCAGCCGTATTTGCCCTGGTGGCGCTTGTGGCGGGCGAAATAGCTTGTCTGAACTGCAGATTGTGACGAGTTCAACTGTTGCAAGGGATGTTTTAAGCGTCAGGGGTGAGGTTTTGCGCCAGCCAGAGCAAGGCGGTTGAACGATGTACCCGGCCGTTTGGGGTTGAAAAGTGGCCCACCCGTAGATTTCTACCGTTAGCAGAATACGCAAAATGCCACCAAACACGTTCTGGAAGCGTCTTATAGGCGGGCACCATTAGAGGTTGCTCATTTCTCTGTTGTCAGCCATGTTCATGCCATCCACTGCCTTAGCCGAGCCACCTGTTGTGCTAGACCGTTCCCAAACCGTTGCAATGGCGCAGACGCTGTACTTCCAGGATGGTATTGCGGCCGTGTCCATGGCCGATGTGGCTGCCCGCCTCGACCAACCCGAAAGCGCAATACTTGCTGAGTTTCCAGCTGGCAAGGGCGCGCTGGTACAAGCCGTTCTCGAAAGCTACGGCCACCAGATGCGCGCCGAGTTGGAGCAGTTGCGCCGACAATGCTCCACCGCAGTTGAAGAACTGCTGGCGGTGCGGGTGCTGGTCAACCAGAAAATGGCGCAAGGGAACACGGCATTTTTTCGGGATGCCGAAGCGCTGTACCCCGCCGTGTGGCAACAGTGGCAGGCGCAGCGCAACGCCCACATGTTCGCTTATGTACGGGCCAATCTATGCCAGGGCATTGCCCAGCAACTGTACCAGGAGGACCTCGACGTAGACTTCCTGGCGCGCCTCTGGCAGCAGCAGATGCGTAACCTGCGCACCACCGATGCCGAGTTTCTGTCGCCCGCCCAGATGCACCATACCTTGGTCGCGCATTTCCTGGCCGGAATTGTGACGCCCGCCGGGGCCTATGTGACCCGCCGGTTACAAGAAGCGGAACCCTTCTATTAGACCACAGATTTAATGAATTTCAACGGATAGAACAGCTTTTTTGTGGTTCCGCGCCAAATGGTTTCTGTGTGGCCAACAAGAACAAAAAGAAAGAGGCTGCTCAGGTGAACAGCCTCTTTTGTGTATAACTCAATCCGGCACGGAACCACAAAAAACCTGTTCTATCCGTTGAAATCCGTTAAATCTGTGGTCCTTAGTGCACCGCGTTAGTCTTCTTGCAGCAGTCGGGCAGGCGGTTGTAGGCGCGGGCATCGGCGGTGAACTCGTCGGCATCGTAGCCGGTTTTTTGCACGGCGGTGCGCAGGGCGGCAGGGGTGGTTTTGTCGGCTCTATAGGTCACGGTGAGGACTTTGGTGGGCACATCGAGCACGGCGCTTTGCACGCCTTTTTCGTAGGCGAGGCTCTTTTCGATGCGGGCTTTGCACATGTCGCAAACGGCCGAGGTTTTGAACTGGGCTGTGGCCGTGCCGTTGGTGGCGGCTTGTGCTACGGCCGGGGCGGTCTGGGCCTGAGCGCTAGGGGAGAAGCTAAGCAACGTGAGCAACGAAAGCGAAAGCGGGAGGAGGAATTTCATAATCGAAGATTAAAAGCGGGTGACGGCAACCTAACAAAATTGCTGCCGGAAAAATTGACTGTGCGGTGCCAGCTAAAGCTTACCGCACTTTACTCGATGCGGTAGCGCAGCCCGGCGTAGGTCAGGCGGCCGTACACTGGCCCCCACACCATGGCGGCGTCAAACGTCGGCCCAAACGGGTTGGCCGCGCCTTCGATGGGGTTGGGCTGGCGGTAGTTGGTCAGGTTTTCCACGCCCGCATACACCTCCAGTCGCTTGAAAGCGCGCGTGAGTTGGGTATTGAGCAGGGCGTAGCGCGGGGCGGTTTCGGGCGCGTATGCTTGGCCCGTGCCGTGGGCGTGCTCGCTCGTGATGTGCGCCAGCGCCCGCTGTCCGAACCATTGCACCGTGAAATCGGCCCGCCACTTATCGAAGGCACTGGCGTAGCCCAGGTTCAGGAAGGCGCGGTGGGCGGGGGTGAGGGGCTTGGTCAACAGGCTGTTTTCGTAAGTAGTGCGCACATCCAGATATTTGTATGCACCCTTCACTTGCAACCCCTTCAGCGGCTCCACCTGAAGCTCGGCTTGCAGGCTACGGGCGAAGGAGCGGCCACTTGGCGGCAGGTTATCAATGGAGATAATGCCGGGCGCGGTGTACATGTCGGCCACCACCTGGTTCACAAATTCGGTGTGGTAGTAGTCGAGGATGAAGGTGGCCGGGTGGCCCAGCGCCGTGAAGTATTGGGTGGCGCTGCCGCCCACGTTCCAGGCCTTTTCGGGCCGCAGGTTGGGGCCGATGACGAACTCCCGGGCGCTGGCCAGCATGGCCGCGTTGTCGGCAATGGGGTTGGCCACGCGGAAGCCGCTGCCGGCGGCGGCGCGCAATACCGTGTTTTTCAGCACATCGTACTTCACGTTGAGGCGGGGCGTGAACTGCCAGCCGTAGAGGTTGTGGCGGTCGGCGCGCAGGCCGGCTACTACGGTCAGGTTGCGGCTGTTCTGGTAGGTGTACTCGGCGAACGCGCCGGGCACCAACTCGCGGCGGGTGCGGTGCTCACGGGCTTCTATAGTAGCCGGCGTGTCGGTGAGGTAGCTGCGGCCGGCGGTCAGGCGCTCGTCGTAATTGTCGTAGAGGAAGCTCAGGCCGGTGCGGTACACGTGCGCCGTGTTGCCCAACGCGCTCTGAAACAGCAACGTGGCCTGGCCGGTGCGCTGGCTACCATCGTAGGCGCGCGAGGTGCGGTTGGTGACGAAGTAGACCGGCTGGCTCGGGTCGTGGTCGGTGTGCAGGGTCTGGTAGCCGTAGGAATACCGGGAGGTAAAGTCGTGGTCCGTGCCGGTCAGCAGCAGGCCCAGGCTCTGGAAAGGCCGTGCGGGCCAAGTGTAGGACGTTTTGGCGTAGCCGGTGTAGCGGGTGGTAGCCTGCATGGTGCCGTAGCTCTGGGTGAAGGCCGCTTCGCCGGTATCGCGGAAACCGAGTTGGCCGCCTTGGCGGGTTTCGCGCAGTGCGCCTAGCCCCACCTCGCTCACGATGCCGTGGCCCGAGATGTACTTCCACTTATTAAAGGCGTTGAACTGCGTGGCTAGCGGCAAATCCAGAAAGCTGTCCTTGTTGCGGTCCACGCGGTTTCCCAAATGGTCGGTGTGCAGCAGCAGCAGCGTGCTCCACTTCGGGTTGATGCGGGCCGAGGCGTTCAGGTTCACGTCGAATTTGCCGAGGTCGTTGGCGTAGGCGTTAAACAGCAGCTGGTCCGTCTTTTCCGGCTCCTTCAGCTTCACGTTTACCTGCCCCGAAATGGCTTCGTAGCCATTCACCACCGAGCCCGTGCCTTTGATAATTTCGATGTTCTCAATCCACGGTCCGGCCAGGTAGCCCAAGCGGTAGGGGGCGGCTAGTCCGCGCAGGGCCGGCTGGTTGTCCACGGTCAGCAGCGAGTAGCTGCCATCAAGGCCGAGCAACTGAATCTGCTTCGCCCCGGATACCGCGTCCGAAGTTGTGACCTCCACCGAGGCATTGGTTTCGAAGCTCTCGGCCAGGTTGCAGCAGGCCGATTTGGTAAGGTCGCGGCCCGAAATCATCTGCACGTTAGCTGGTGTGAGGGAGGAATAGGCCGGGGCGCGGTCGGTCACCACCACTTCGCCCAGCTCAGCCCCGGCGCGCAAGGCCACCCGCAGGTAAGGCGCGCCGCTCACGGGCACGGCCAATGTATCGGGCCGGTAGCCCAGCGCCTGCACCACCAGCCGCGAGGCCGCCCGCGCCGGCCGCACCAGCACAAACCGTCCGGCGTCATCCGAAGTAGCCGTGATAACCGGCGCACCCGCATCGGCCGCATCGTAGAGCCAGCGAAGCACCACGCCGGGTAAGGGAGTGGCCTTGCCGGCCTCCGTCACCTCGCCGCGCACCGGCGCGATGGCCGACGATTGGGCCGCTACCTGGCCTGCTGGCAGCAAAGCCATGAGTAGCGCAGGAAGCAGAAAATGCGGAACAATACCGCTGATAAGTTGCATAATATCTGAAAGTTAAGCGTTTCTGATGAATTGCCGCTGCAAGCTGCCGCGATAGTTTCTTTCGCTACCGAAGCAGCAGGGAAAGGACTCAGAAAAACCTAGACTTCCAGGGTGCAGGCAAAAGCCAGCAGCGCCCGGCCTCCGAGGGGGGGGGGCGAGGCATCAGCCGCAAACCAGCGTGGGCCGGTAGCAGCCCGCGAAACGGCGGCTACACTTGAAGCCGGCCAGCTCAGTGGTGGCACGATAATCGACATCGCCGGAACCGGCACCAGGATTTTGGCGGCCAGCTCGTGCACCGGGCTGTTCAGCTTGTGCTCGTGCTTGCTGAAATCGCAGCAGCCGTCGGCAGCCTTGGGCGTGGCCGGGGCCAGTTCGCCCAGGCAGCCGCGCAGCTCGGTCCGGCCGGCTACCGACACGGCCACGGTGCTCTGCCCGCTCATGCGGCAGGTCAGGCGCTGCACCGTGAGGCCCACCGAGGTGATGAGCACCAGCACGGCCAGCAGAACACTGACGAGGCGACGGGACAGAGAATGAGGACGCATACTTATTGCAAAGGTACGGTCCGACCCGCGTTGTCCGGCGTGCAGAATCCGGCTTGGGCTGGTGCAACATCCCGGGCCTCCCGCCCGTCTCACCCCGGCCCATAATCACCCCGACATTCTGACAGACTGCTTGGACCCCTGGCGCGATGACTGGTACCAACGCGCACTAAGCCTCAGAAAACCGGGTTTAAACGCTGTTAAGGCCTTTTTGTATTTGTGGTAGGAAATGGTAAATCGTGGTTGGTTTTCGCAGGGGTTCCCGTACATTTGCTAATGTCGCCGTTTTCCCACCCGGCTACCCGTGCCCATGAACCTGCTCTCCGGCGAATACGAATGCAAGCTCGACCCCAAGGGACGGCTGGTATTGCCGGCCAAAGTGAAGGCCAACCTACCCGAGCAGTCGGGCAACCAACTGGTGCTGGTGCGCGGCTTCGAGCCCTGTCTGGTGCTCTACCCCCGGGCCGCCTGGGGTGTCATTCACGAAAAGGTGATGGCGTTGGATGAATTCAACGAAGAATACCGCCAGTTTCAGCGTAACTTTTTCCGGGGCATGACCGAGGTGGAGCTCGATAGCATCAATCGTTTCATGCTGCCACGCAGCATGTTGCGCTATGCGGGCATCGAAAAAGAAGCCATTATCGTGGGGCTGGGCAACCGCTGCGAAATCTGGGACCCCGCCCGCTACGACGAGTTCCTCATCAAAGACCAGCAGAGCTTTAGTAAGTTGGCACAGAAATTCTTATCCGTTGAAACCCCGCCGCTCGCCGGCCTGGCTGCCTAAGCATGAGCGACTACGACAACGACCAGGCCTATCACCGCCCCGTAATGCTGGCCCAGTGCTTGGCTGCCATGAACTTACAGCCCGGCGGCCGCTACGTCGACGTCACCTTCGGCGGGGGCGGCCACTCGGCCCGCATCCTCGAAAAGCTCACCACCGGCCACCTCTACAGCTTCGACCAGGATGCTGACGCGGAAGCCGAAGCTGCCAAGTTGGCCTGCCCGCAATTTACTTTTGTAAAAGCCAATTTCCGAGATTTATTCGCTGAGCTCCAGCAGCTTGGTGCCTTACCCGTGGACGCGCTGCTGGCCGACCTCGGCGTGAGCTCGCACCAGTTCGATACGCCCGAGCGCGGGTTCTCGACCCGCTTCGACGGCCCACTGGATATGCGTATGGACCCCGACGGCCCGCTGACGGCCGCCGACATCCTCAACGACTACAAGGAAGCCGACCTGCACCGCATTTTCGGCATGTATGGCGAGGTGACCAATGCCCGCACGTTGGCCGCCACCGTGGGCGCCGCCCGGCGCGGCCGCCGCCTCGAAACCATTGCCGAACTCAAGCAGGCCATTCAGCCCTGCACGCCGCGCGGCAAGGAAAACAAGTACCTGGCCCAGGTTTTCCAGGCCCTGCGCATTGAAGTGAATCAGGAGATGCAGGCGCTGCAGGAAATGCTGCTGCAAACGGCCGATGTGCTGCGCCCCGGCGGCCGGCTGGTGGTGATGAGCTACCACTCGCTGGAAGACCGGCTGGTGAAAAACTTCATCGGCAAGGGCAAATTTTTCGGGACGGTCGAAAAAGACTTCTTTGGCAATGAGAACAAGCCTTTTGAGGCCGTGAACCGCAAGCCCGAAGAAGCCGACCCGGCCGAAGTGGCGCTGAACAGCCGCGCCCGAAGTGCTAAATTGCGGGTTGCAATCAGAAACTAACCTTTGCCGATGGCCGCTAACACGCTCCGTCCCACCGATGCCCCGCGCCGCGCCAACGTGCCGCGCCCGGTTGCCGCGCCCGAGCCGGAGGTAGCGCCCGCGCCCCCCGTGGCCGAGTACGTAGCCCCTGAACCCGAGCCCACCCCGGCCCCCGAGCCCAAGCGCGAAAAACGCGCCCGAAAGCCGGTAATAGAAGCCGGCCCGCGCAGCTCGTGGAGCCTGTTTTCGCTGCTCGACCGCGCTACGAGCGTGGACGGGCTGTTCCGCGAAGGCCTGCCGGTGCGTTTCCTGCCACACCTGCTGTTCGTGATGCTGCTGGTGCTGCTCTACATCGGCAACACGCACTATGGCAACCGCATGAACCGCAACATCCAGCGCCTCAAGCAGGAAACCGAAGACCTGCGCGCCGACTACACCACCCTGAAATCGGATTACATGGAGGCCAGCAAACAAAGCGAGGTGGCCCGCAAAGTGGCGGCTATCGGCTTGGTGGAAAGCTCGTCGCCGCCCTTCCGCATCACCGTGCCGGCCGGCCACCTCGACGCGGCCGAATTGGAGCTGATGCCCGTGCTCACGGCCGATACCCTGGCCGCCCGCGCCGACCGCGACTCGACCGCCGCCCTGCGCGCCGACCAGCTGGCCGGCCGCAAGCACCCGGCCGACGGCAGTGACGTGGATAGCGGCCCCGAAATTATTGCCCCGCCCCAGGCGCTGGAGGGCGACTCGGTGCCGATTGCGCCCGCACCGCGCCGGGCAACTGTCGCGCCACGAGTTGCAAAAGCAACTGCTGCTAAGCGCAACAGCAAGTCGAATAAGCCCGACAGTAAGAATAAGGTACAAAAGGGTACAAGTTCGCATAAGAAACAATCGGCAGATAAGCAGACCGTTAAAGCTCATTCCCGATGAAAGGCAGCGTCAAGAAGTCGATAGTTACGCGGGTACGGCTGGCCTTTCTGGGGGTGGCGGTGTTTTCGAGCGCCATTTTTTGGAAGGCGACCAAGATTCAGTTTCAGGAGGGAGCCAAGTGGCGCGCGCTGGAGCAGGAGCGGCGCATCAGTTACCAGTCGGTGCCGGCCACGCGGGGCAATATTTACTCAGATAACGAGAGTATTATGGCGACCTCGCTGCCGTTTTACCGCGTGGCCTGGGACCCGGGCGTGGTGGAGGATGGCGTGTTTAAGTCCGGCATTGACTCGCTGGCCTGGCACTTGTCTCACTTCTTTGGCGACCGCAGCGTGCAGGAATACCGCCGCCGGCTGGTGAACGCGCATTCGGCCAAGCAGCGCTACATCCGGCTCAATTCGCGGCAAATCAACTTTCAGGAGAAAAAGCTGATGGCAGCTTGGCCGGTATTCCGCGAGAAGCGGAACCGGGGCGGGGCCATTTTTGAGAAGGTGGACAAGCGGTTTCGGCCATTTGGGGGGCTGGCGCAGCGCACTATCGGCTTCGTGAACGAGGACCATCACGGCGCGGGCCTGGAGTACACCTTTGAGCAAAGCCTAGCCGGGAAATCGGGCGAGGCGCTGTTTGAGCGCGTGCCGGGCGGCATCAAGCCGGTGTACGACGGCACCGAAATCAAGCCCCTGCCGGGCTACGACGTGAAAACCACGCTCGACATCAACCTGCAGGATGTGGCCGAAAACGCCCTTTACAAGTCGCTGGTCGATAACAACGCCCAGTACGGCTGCGTGATTCTAATGGAAGTGGCGACTGGCGAAATCAAGGCCGTGGCCAACCTGGGCAAGGCCTCGGACGATACCTACAAGGAGGACTACAACTACGCCTTCGCCGACCAGGGCCGGACGGAGCCGGGCTCCACGTTTAAGCTGGCTTCGATGATGGCCCTGTTTGAGGCGCACCCCGAACTGACGCTGGATGACGTAGTGGACACCGGCAACGGCCGGATGTACGTGGGCGGGGCCGTGAAATCGGACTCGCACGGCTACGGCCGCATCACGGTGCAGCAGGTGTTCGAGAAGTCGAGCAACATTGGCGTAGCCAAGTTGGTCGATAAATACTTCTCGGGCAACCCCACGGAGTACACCGATTATCTGAAGAAGTTCGGGCTCAATAAGCCGCTGGGTTTCCAGATGGCCGGCGAAGCGGTGCCGTATGTGAAGGACACTAAGGACCGCAGCTGGAGCCGTACTTCGCTCACCACCATGAGCATAGGCTACGAGCTGAAGCTGGCCCCGCTGCAAACGCTGGCCCTCTACAACGCCGTGGCTAACGGCGGCGTGAAGGTGCAGCCCATGATTGTGCGCGAAATCAAGCAGGCCGACCAAGTGCTGCAACACAACGAAACCACGGTGCTGAACCCCAAAATCTGCTCCGACGCCACGCTGGCGAAGGTGAAGTCGATGATGGAAGGGGTGGTGACGGCCGGCACGGCCCGCAGCATCCGGCCCAAGGACTACAGCATTGCCGGCAAAACCGGCACGGCCTGGAAATTCAAGAACGGGCAGTACACCAAGACGTATTCGACCAGCTTCTGTGGCTATTTCCCGGCCGACAAGCCCAAGTACAGCTGCATCGTGGTAGTCGATTCGCCCCGCAACGGCCGCATCTACGGGGCCGATGTAGCTGCGCCGGTGTTCCGCGAAGTGGCCGACAAGTGCATGGCCCGCGACCTGCTGAGTCAGCGCCCCCTGTTGGCCAAAGCCCGCCTGAACAAGAGCCACGTACCGCTGGTGCGCGCCGGCATGAACGACGAACTGGCCCTCGTGTGCCAGAAGCTGGGCCTGGTGGGCAACACCCAGGCCACCGGCGGCGAGGAGTGGGTGCGCGGCGCTTCCGACACCGCTTTCCACGCCCGCACCGTAGCGTTGGTAGTGAACCCCGTGCGTCCTGGCCGGGTGCCGCTGGCCCGGGGCCTGAGTTTGCGCGATGCGTTATTCCTGCTCGAAAACCGGGGCCTGCACGTAAAAGCTGTGGGTTCGGGCCGGGTGCGTGAGCAGTCGCTGGCCCCGGGCTCGCCCATCAAGCGTGGCGACCTGATTACGCTGACCTTGGAAGAATCTGGCCCGCGCATCGCCGCGCCCGTGGCTCTGCCCGAGCCTGAACATACTGACCTCGCTGAAAACAAGCTGCTGGTGCCGGTAGACATGGAGCCTGCCAAAGCCCGCAAGTCCTTCGCCGATGGCGAGAAGGCCCACGTGCAAGCTGCCGTGGCCGAGCGTTCGGCCGGCGTGAAGCCGAACGCCAAAGCCAGCAAGTCCACGGCGAAGCCCGCCGCTACGACATCGGCAGCCAAGCCTGCGGCAACTAGCGGCGCGAAAGCTGCTGATAAATCAAAAGAAGCTGCCCGCCAACCCGTTTCGGGCAAGAATCCTAAAAAGCCTGCACCGGCCAAACCCGCTGTGCGCCGCGCCTGAATCAGTTAAAAGTCAGGAGTTAAAAAAAGCTGAATGCCCCAACTCTTAACTCCTGACTTTTAACTTTTAACTCAACCAATGATTTCCCTGCCGCTCTTTTCCCTGCTCACCGACGTGACCGTGCTCGCTCAGCACGGCCCTACCGACGTGCCCATCACCGGCCTCACCCTCGACTCGCGCGAAGCCGGGCCGGGCGTGGCCTTCTGCGCCCTGCGCGGCACCGCCACCGATGGCCACAAGTTCATTGAAGGTGCTGTGGAGAAGGGCTTGGCCGCTGTCATCTGCGAAGAGCTGCCGACTGTGCTGAACCCCGCCACGGCCTACGTGCTGGTAGCCGACTCGGCCGAGGCGCTGGGCCACGTAGCGGCGGCGTTCCACGGGCATCCGTCGCACCAGCTCACGCTGGTGGGCGTGACCGGCACCAACGGCAAAACCACCTGCGCCACGCTGCTCCACAAGCTGCTGCGCGAGTTGGGCTACCACGCCGGCCTGCTGAGCACGGTGCAGAACCAGATTGACGAGGAAGTCATCCCGAGCACCCACACCACGCCCGACGCCATCCGGCTGAATGCGCTGCTGGCCCGCATGGTAGCGGCCGGCTGCACCCACGCCTGCATGGAGGTGAGCAGCCACGCTGTGGCCCAGCACCGCATCACCGGTCTGCGCTTCGCCGGTGGCATTTTCACCAACCTCACCCACGACCACCTCGACTACCACGGCACCTTCGATAACTACCTCAAGGCCAAAAAAGCCTTCTTCGACGCCCTGCCCAAAACCGCCTTCGCACTCACCAACGCCGACGACAAGCGCGGCCCGGTGATGCTGCAAAACACCGCCGCCCACCGCGCTACGTACTCACTGCGCGGGGCCGCCGACTTCCGCGCCAAGCTGGTGGCGAATGAAGTCCACGGCCTGCACCTCGAAATCGAGGGCCGTGAAATCATCTTCCGCCTCATCGGCGTGTTCAACGCCTACAACCTGCTGGCCGTGTATGGCGCGGCCGTGCTGTTAGGGGAGGACCCCACCGAAGTCCTGACCATCCTCTCGGGCCTGACCACCGCGCCCGGCCGCTTCGAGCCGGTGGTGTCGGGGCCGCAAAGCATCACGGGCATCATCGACTACGCCCACACGCCCGACGCGCTCGAAAACGTGCTGCAAACCCTGCACGAAATCCGCCAGCCCAGCCAGCACATCATAACGGTGGTGGGCTGCGGCGGCAACCGCGACGCGGCCAAGCGGCCCATCATGGCCAACCTGGCCGCCCGGCTCTCCAACAAAGTCATCCTCACTTCCGACAACCCCCGCTTCGAAGACCCCGCTGAGATTCTGGCGCAGATGCAGGCCGGCGTAACCGCGCCCGATTCGGCCAAAGTCCAGACCGTGCCCGACCGCCGCGCCGCCATCGAAGCCGCCGTGCGCCTGGCCGGCCCGCACGACATTGTGCTGGTGGCCGGTAAGGGTCACGAGAATTATCAGGAAATTCGCGGGGTGAAAGCGCCCTTCGACGACAAGTTGGTGCTTGTTGAGATTTTTGCTGAAATGAATAAGTAGAAACGTCATGCAGAGCGCAGCATCTTTACCGCGCAACGCAATCCATTTGATTGAATACTGACTGCGGGCAAGATGCTGCGCTCTGCATGACGTTTTAAATACACCCGAATGCTCTATTACCTCTTCCGTTACCTGCACGAACATTATCACCTGGCGGGCACCGGCGTGTTTCAGTACACCACGTTCCGCGCCGGGCTGGCGGTGGTTATTTCCCTGCTCATCGCCCAGCTATTCGGGCACCGTCTCATTCGTGTGCTGCAACGCAAGCAGGTGGGCGAAAGCATCCGCGACCTCGGCTTGCAGGGCCAGAACGAGAAAAAGGGCACCCCCACCATGGGCGGCCTCATCATCATCCTGGCCATTCTGGTGCCGGTGATTTTGCTGGCCCGTCTGCGTAACATCTACATCATCCTCATGATTTTGAGCACAGTGTGGCTGGGCCTGATTGGTTTTCTGGATGACTACATCAAGGTATTCCGCAAGAATAAGGAAGGCCTGAGCGGCCGCTTCAAAGTGCTGGGTCAGGTGGGCCTGGGCATCACGGTGGGCTGGGTGCTGTTCTACAGCAACGAAATCACGGTGCGCGAATACCTGCTGCCCAACGGTACCTTCTCGGCTGTCGATGCCAGCAAGGTGTTCAAAGACGTGCACTTGATGATTACCACCGTGCCGTTTATGAAGAACAACGAGTTGAACTACGGGGACCTGTTTGCCACGGCCGGCACGTTTTTCAACGGACTCTACGGCTTTCTCTACATCCCCATTGTCATCTTCCTGATTACGGCCGTCAGCAACGGAGCTAACATCACCGACGGCCTCGACGGGCTGGCGGCCGGCACTTCGGCCATCATCGGCATCACGCTGGCCATCTTCGCCTTCGTGAGTGGTAACGCCTTATTGGCTGATTATCTGGACGTCATGTTCATTCCCGACTCGGGCGAGCTGGTTATTTTCTGCACTGCCTTCGTGGGGGCCTGCATCGGGTTTCTGTGGTACAACTCGTATCCGGCGCAGGTTTTCATGGGCGACACGGGCTCGCTGGCGCTGGGCGGTATCATCGCCGTGCTGGCCCTCATCGTGCGCAAAGAGCTGCTTATTCCGATTCTGTGCGGTGTGTTTCTGATTGAAAACCTGTCGGTTATCGTGCAGGTGAGCTACTTCAAATACACCCGCCGGAAGTACGGCGAGGGCCGCCGCCTGCTGCGCATGTCGCCGCTGCACCACCACTACCAGAAGCTGGGCTACCACGAATCCAAAATCGTGTCGCGCTTCTGGATTGTCGGCATCATGCTGGCCGTCATTACCTTGGTTACCCTGAAACTGCGCTAAGAATGAACATTGTAATCCTTGGAGCGGCCGAAAGCGGCGTGGGCGCGGCCCTGTTGGCCCAGGCCAAAGGCCACACGGTATTCGTGTCGGACCGTGGCCCCATCCAGCCCGAATACAAGCAGCAGCTTACCGCTGCCGGCATAGAATTCGAGGAAAGCCAGCACTCGCTGGATAAAATCCTGGCGGCTGATGAAGTAGTGAAAAGCCCCGGCATCCCCGAAAAAGCGCAGGTCATCCAGGCATTGCGCGAGAAGGGCACCCCGATTATCTCCGAAATTGAGTTTGCAGGCCGCTACACCCGCGCCAAATGTATCTGCATCACCGGCACCAACGGCAAAACTACCACCACGCTGCTGGTTTACCATCTGCTGAAAAGCGCCGGCCTGAGCGTGGGCCTGGCCGGCAATGTGGGCTTCTCGCTGGCCGAGCAGGTTATCGACGACAAATTCGACTACTACGTGGTGGAGCTGAGCAGCTTCCAGCTCGATGATACCCACGACTTCCAGCCCTGGACTGCCATCCTGCTCAACATCACGCCTGACCACCTCGACCGCTACGGCTACTCGCTCGAACACTACGCCCAAGCCAAGCTGCGCATCACCCGCAACCTGGATAGCAATGGTGCTTTCATCTACAATGCCGATGACGAGGTGACGGGCAAGTATTTCCAGTCGGCTTTCCTCGAAACGCGGCAGCTGCCCTTCAGCCTGCACCACCGCCACGACATTCACCTTGCCGGCTACTATGTGACGGAGGACGTGCTCTGCACCAACCTCACGCCCGGCATCGACGAAGAGGCCGGGGTGGAGGTAAACACCGCCAATTCGCCCCTCATCGGCCAGCACAACCGCCAGAATACCCTGGCCGCCGTGCTCGCCGCTCGCGTGGCCGGCCTCGAAACCGCGCAGATTGAAGCCGCCCTGGCCAGCTTCCAGAACGCTGACCACCGCCTGCAACTGGTGGGCGAAATCAAGGGCACGCGCTACATCAACGACAGCAAGGCCACCAACGTGGAGGCCGCCTGGTACGCCCTCGACGGCATCCACCAGCCCATCATCTGGATTGCCGGCGGCACCGACAAGGGCAACGACTACAGCAGCCTGCTCAACCTGGCCGAGCACCGCGTGAAGGCTCTCATCTGCCTTGGCGTCGACAACGCCAAGCTGCGTACCGCATTTGACCCCATTATCTCGCACGTTGAGGAAACCCAGAGCATGACCGACGCCGTGGCCCGCGCCGCCGCCCTCGCCGTCCCCGGCGATGTGGTGCTGCTCTCGCCCTGCTGCGCCAGCTTCGACCTGTTCAAAAACTACGAAGACCGCGGCCGGCAGTTTGCGGTGGCAGTGAAAGAACTAAAGAAATAGCACGAAAATCACCATTTCACCTATGAAAGACTGGCTGCAACGCAACCTCAAAGGCGACCCCATTCTGTGGGCCATCGTGCTGCTGTTCTCCTTCATCAGCATTGCCGTGGTGTACTCAGCCACCGGCACGCTGGCCTATAAGAAGATGGACGGCAACACCGAAGCCTTCCTCTTCAAGCACAGCAGCCTGATTTTCGTAGGCCTGGGCTGCATGTGGCTGGCGCACCGCATCGACTACCGGCACTACTCGCGCCTGTCGCTCTACGCGCTGCTGGTGAGCGTGCCGCTGTTGCTGTTCACGTTTTTCATGGGCGGCGAAACCAACGGCGCGTCGCGCTGGATGACCATTCCGGTGATTAACCAGACCTTCCAGCCCTCCGACCTGGCCAAGCTGGCCCTGATTTCGCACCTGGCCAGCATGCTCAGCCGCCGCCAGCAACACCTCGACGACTTCAAGTCGACCCTGCTCCCGGTGATGCTGTGGGTGGGCACGATTTGCAGCCTCATCATCCTGAGTAATGCCTCCACGGCGCTGCTACTGTTCGCCACCTGCATGCTGCTGATGTTCATCGGCCGGGTGCCGCTCAAGCACATGGCCGTGATGGTGGGCATTTTCGTGGTGCTGGGCGGGGCGGGCCTGGCCGCCGGTCAGCGCCTGGGCACGGTAATGTCACGCGTCACCAACTTCACCGACAAGACCAAGAAAACGCCTTTCCAACTCGAACACAGCTACATCGCCATCGCCACGGGCGGCATCGTGGGCAAGGGTCCCGGCAAAAGCACCGAGCGCAACATCCTACCGCACCCGTATTCCGACTTTATCTACGCCGTCATCATCGAAGAGTACGGCCTGCTGGGCGGGTTCGTCATCCTGTTCCTCTACCTCGCATTCCTCTATCGGGGGCTGAAAACGGTGATGAACAGCTACGGTGCTTTCGGCGGTCTGCTCTCCGCAGGCCTCAGTTTCAGCCTCGTGCTTCAGGCGCTGGTGAACATGGGCGTGGCCGTGGGCCTCGGCCCCATCACCGGCCTGCCGCTGCCGCTGCTGAGCATGGGCGGTACCTCGCTTATCTTCACCGGCATCAGCATCGGCATCATCCTGGCCGTGAGCCGCGGCGAGCGCGAAATTCGCCCCATGACCGGCGAGCCCGAAGACACGGCCCGCATTCCCAAAGTATCGGTCAGCTATTAGCAAGGCTTTGGCAAGTGCTGGTCGCTGAGTATGGTGGACTCCGGTTCGAAATTGAGAATGGTTTGCCAGGAGTCGGGTCTTATTTAAATGTTTACCATAATAGCGCTAACCTGTATGACTATCTCCAAAACACCGAATTAGACGCGAAGAAATTTGCGTTGGAAATGTTTGGTGTTCCTCTGAAACTATGGAAGCTTGAAGAATCAAATTTTATGGCCGTAAATACAACCGAACCGCTTCGCATCATCATCAGTGGCGGCGGTACCGGCGGGCATATTTTCCCGGCGGTGGCCATTGCCAACGAAATTCGGTCGCGTTACCCCAACGCCGAAATCCTCTTCGTCGGGGCCAATGGCCGCATGGAAATGACCCGCGTGCCCGATGCCGGTTACAAAATCGTGGGCCTCGACATCACCGGCCTGCAGCGCCGCCTCACGCCCCAGAACCTCATGTTTCCAATGCGCGTGTTTCGCTCCGTGCGCAAGGCCGGGAAGCTGATTGAAGAGTTTCGGCCCGATGCTGTGGTAGGAGTGGGGGGCTATGCCTCGGCTCCGGTGCTGCTGGCCGCCACTTCGCGGGCCATTCCTTCGCTCATTCAGGAACAGAATTCCTACGCTGGCCTTGTGAATAAGCTGCTGGCCAAGCGGGTAAATAAAATCTGCGTGGCTTACGATGGCATGGAGAAGTTTTTCCCTGCCGATAAGCTCATCCTCACCGGCAACCCCGTCCGCACCGAAATTGCCCTCGGCAGCCGTGCCGAAGCCCTGAAATACTTTGGCCTCGACCCCCAAAAGCAAACCCTGCTGGTAGTGGGTGGCAGCCTCGGCGCGCGCACCCTCAACCAGGCCACCGCCGCTGCCCTGCCGCGCCTCCGCGAAGCCGGCATCCAGCTCCTCTGGCAAACCGGCAAGCTCTACTTCCCCGAAGCTCGTCAGCAGGCCGACCAGGCCGCCGGCCTCCACGCCCTGGAGTTCATCCAGCGCATGGACTTGGCCTACGCCGCCGCCGATGTGGTCATCAGCCGTGCCGGCGCGCTGTCGGTATCCGAGCTCTGCCTCACTGGCAAGGCCAGCATCCTGGTGCCCTCGCCCAACGTGGCCGAAGACCACCAGACCAAAAATGCGCTGGCCCTTGTCAGCAAAGGCGCGGCCGTCCTCATCACCGACGAGCACGCTTCTGAGCGGTTATACGACGAGGCGCTACGCCTCCTGAGCGACCCCGAGCGGCAACAGCAGCTCAGCACCCGCGTCCGCGAGCTGGCCCGCCCTGATGCCACCGTGACGATTGTAGACGAGTTGTTGAAGTTGATTAAGAAGTAGACCGTCATGCTGAGCGCAGCCGAAGCATCTCGCTCGCAGTAGTAATCCCTGACATTGGAACGATTGATTTACTATCATGAGCGAGATGCTTCGGCTGCGCTCAGCATGACGGTCTAACAAGATAAATAATAAGAATTTGAACCAGTTCCCCTACGTTTTCTTCCTCGGCATTGGCGGCATCGGCATGTCGGCCCTGGCCCGCTGGTTCCGCGCCAATGGCCATCAGGTGAGCGGCTACGACAAAACCGAAACGCCCCTCACCCGCGCCCTCACCGCCGAAGGCATCGCCATCCACTACGCCGATGCCGTGGAGAATATCCCGGCCGAAATCCGCGCAAACCTCGCCCAGACGCTGGTCGTCCTCACGCCCGCCATCCCGGCCGACAGCTTGGAATGGGCTTGGCTGCGGGCTGAAGGCTACGACATCCGCAAGCGCAGCCAGGTGCTGGGTGTGCTCACGCAGGGCCGCTACACCATCGCAGTGGCCGGCACCCACGGCAAAACCACCAGCAGCAGCATGGTGGCCCACCTGCTGCACCACGCCGGCCACGCTGCGGGCGCTTTCCTCGGCGGCATCTCGGTGAACCTGGGCAGCAACCTGCTGCTGCCCGCCACGCCCGAAGCGCCCATCGTGGTCGAAGCCGACGAATACGACCGCAGCTTCCTGACGCTGTTTCCTGACGTGGCCATCGTTACGAGCACCGACGCCGACCACCTCGACATCTACGGCGACCAGTCGGCTCTGATTGAGTCGTTCCGCCAGTTTGTGGGCCAGATTAAGCCCGGCGGCACGCTCCTCCTCAACCACACCGCCGATGCCAGCGTGGCCGCCGCCGTGCCGCCCGGCACCCGCGTCATCCGCTACGGCCTCACCCCTGAGCAAGGCCCCGAACTCTACGCCGCCAACATCACCGCCGAAGGCCACCGCTTCCACTTCGACCTGCACCGCCCCGAAGGCACCGTTCCCGGCCTGGAATTGGCCGTACCCGGCTTCCACAACGTCGAGAACATGCTGGCCGCCGCCGCCGTAGCCCAACTTCAGGGCCTTAACGAAGCAAAGCTGCGTGCCGCCGTGGCCGCCTACCGGGGCGTAAAGCGCCGGTTCGAATTCGTGGTGACCGCGTCCGAAAACGTTTATTTAGATGATTACGCCCACCACCCACGCGAAATTGAAGCCTTCCTGCGTTCCGTGCGGGCGCTCTACCCAACCAAGCGGCTGCGCGTGATTTTTCAGCCCCACCTATTCACCCGCACCCGCGACTTTGCCGCCGGTTTTTCCCAGAGCTTAAGTATTGCAGATGAGGTGTTTTTGTTGGATATTTACCCCGCCCGCGAGAAGCCGCTACCCGGCGTAACTGCCGAAATGCTCCTGGCCGAAATTACCGCTCCCACCAAAGCCCTCGTGACCAAAAACCAGGCTCTGGCCGCCGCCCAGACCGACACGTCGTTCGACGTGCTGGCCACGGTAGGCGCGGGGGATATCGACACGCTGGTGCCGCAGCTTAAACTGATACTGACTGAACGGTGGAAGTAGAGCCGTAAACCGGTCTATTACCCCACTAATCCACAACCCACCACTCCACCATTTGGAACGCACCGTTAGAAACTTACTCGTAGCTGCTGCCTGCCTGCTGGTGCTGGGCGCGCTGGGCGCTTTCGCCGCCGTGCGCCAGTCCAACCGCTCGGTCGATGCCGTGAAGGTGAACATTGCCAACGAGTTCGATAATTATTTTATCTCCGAGCGCGGCGTGACGGCCCTGCTCACCAAGGGCGGCAAAGAGCCCGTCATCGGCACGCAACCCGAAGGGCCGCGCCTGCGCGTGCTCGAAGCGCGCCTGAAGGCGCACGCCTTCGTGCGCGATGCCCAGGTGTACCGCGACCTTGCCGGCAACCTGCACGCCGACGTGCGCCAGAATCGCCCCATCGCCCGCCTCACCCACCCCGATACCCGCCTCGATACCTATGTAGATGCCGAAGGCCGCGCCCTGCCGCTTTCACCCCTGTTTACGGCCCGTGTGGCCACCGTGGCGCGGCCCGGCGGGGGCAGCCTGCCAACTGGATTTTTCCAGGACAGCACCGGGCGGCGCTACCTAGAGTTTTTGCGCTACGTTGACGAGCATGAATTCTGGAAAGCGCAGGTTTCGGAGGTGTTTATTGAGCCCGGCGGCAAGCTGTCGTTCACGCAGCAAGTGGGCGACCAACGTATTGAATTCGGGCTCCCCGAAAATATTTCTGAAAAATTCGCAAAGCTTATGGTATTTTACCGTCAAATTCCGTCAGTTCTCGGGTGGGATACCTACCACCGCGTAAACGTCGAATACCAAAATCAGATTATTTGCGAATAGCAATTTGCTGAAAAATAGGCCGTTAGGTCTTAGATTTTCATTCCAATCCCACCGCTTCTTCACTGCTCGCCAGCACCGCTCCATATGCAACAAGATAAAATCGTCGTCGGGCTCGACATTGGTACCACAAAAATCTGCGCCCTGGTGGGCCGCAAAAACGAGTTCGGCAAACTCGAAATCCTGGGCATGGGCAAAGCCGTGTCGGAAGGGGTTTCGCGGGGCATCGTGCTCAACATCGACAAGACCGTAGACGCCATTAAACGGGCCATTCGGCAGGCCGAAGAACAGTCTGGAATTAGCATTGGAGTGGTAAACGTCGGCATTGCCGGCCAGCACATCAAGAGCCTCCAGCACAACGGCAGCATTACGCGCAACTCGCACGACACCATCGGGCCGGACGACGTGGCGCGCCTCACGCAGGATATGTACCGGCTGGTAACCCAGCCTGGCTCGCAAATCATCCACGTGATGCCGCAGGACTACAAAGTGGACTACGAGGAAGGCATTTCCGACCCCGTGGGCTATGAAGGCGTGCGCCTGGAAGGCAACTTCCACATCATCACGGCGCAGAGCACGGCCATCAACAACATCAACAAGTGCGTGACTAAGGCCGGCCTCGAAATCGCCGACCTGATTCTTGAACCCCTCGCCAGCTCTATGTCCATCCTCTCGGAGGAAGAGAAGGAGGCCGGCGTGGCCCTGATTGACATTGGAGGCGGCACTACGGACTTGGCGGTGTTCAAGGATGGCATCATCCGTCACGCGGCCGTGCTGCCGTTCGGCGGCAACATCATCACGCAGGATATCAAAACCGGCTGCAACGTGGCCCCCGGCCAGGCCGAGCAGCTGAAAGTGAAGTTCGGCAAAGCCATTGCCCAGGAAGCCAGCGACTATGAAATCGTGAGCATCCCCGGCCTGCCCAACCGCCCGCCGAAGGAGGTTTCGCTGAAAAACCTTGCCTACATCATTGAGGCCCGCATGTCGGAAATCATGGAGCTGGTGTATGCTGAAATCTACCGCATGGGCCTGCACGACAAGCTGTCGGCTGGCATCGTGCTCACCGGCGGCGGCTCGCAGCTCCAGAACCTGGAGCAGCTCACCGAGTACATCACCGGCCTCGACACGCGCATCGGCTACCCCAACCAGCACCTCGGCAAAAGCCGTATTGAGGCCGTAAAGTCGCCGATGTACGCTACCACCGTGGGCCTCGTGCTGTCGGGCTACCACTCGCTCGATGAGCGCCAGATTTCGCGCCCCAGCTACGAAGAGGAGCAGGTGGCTACGCCGTCATACTACTCCGCCCCAGCTGCCGCTGCTCCCGTAGCTCCGGCTGCTCCCGCGCCCGTAGAAACGCGTGCTGCTACGCCCGTGGCTCCGGCCCCCGCGCCGCAGCCTGCCAAGCCCAAGGAGCCCGGTGCCGCCAGTCGCTTCTTCAAGGACATCATCACCCGCACCAAAGGGCTGCTGATTGACGATTACGACGATAAATCCTACTAGCCGTTAGTTATGAGTTATGAGTTGTGAGTTGTGAGTCAATAAATCCAGTGGATTGCCGGCTTGCAACTCATAACTCATAATTCAAAACTCATAACTCAATCTTATGAATTACAAATTCGATATTCCCGCCCAGAGCAAGTCCATCATCAAGGTGATTGGGGTTGGCGGCGGTGGCTCCAATGCCGTGAAGCACATGCACAAGCAGGGCATCAAGGACGTGGAGTTTATCATCTGCAACACCGACCACCAGGCGCTGCAAAGTTCCACGGTGCCCAACAAGCTGCAAATTGGCGTTGACCTGACCGAAGGCCTCGGCGCGGGTGCCAAGCCCGAGCGCGGCCGTCAGGCGGCCATTGAGAGCAAGGAGCAAATCCGCGACCTGCTTAACCAAGGCACTAAGATGCTCTTCATCACGGCCGGGATGGGCGGCGGCACCGGTACCGGCGCGGCCCCCGTTATCGCGCAGGTGGCGCAGGAGTTGGGCATCCTCACGGTAGGCATCGTGACGGCCCCATTCATGTTTGAGGGCAAGAAAAAGCGCCAGCAGGCCGAAGAAGGCATCAAGGCCCTGAGCGAGCACTGCGACACGGTGCTGGTGATTCTCAACGACAAGCTGCCGCAGATTTACGGCAACCTGACGATGGGGGCTGCCTTCGCCAAGGCTGATACCGTGCTGACCACGGCCGCCAAGTCCATCGCCGAAATCATCACGGTGACGGCCGATGTGAACGTGGACTTTGAAGACGTGAAAACGGTGATGAAGGACAGCGGGGCCGCCGTAATGGGCAGCAGCGTGACCGAAGGCGAAAACCGCGCCCGCCGCGCCGCCGAGGAAGCCCTGAACTCGCCGCTGCTCAACAACACCGACATCCACGGTGCGCAGCGCATCCTGCTCTCCATCATGTCGGGCGTAGAGCACGAGTTGGAAATGGACGAACTGACGGAAATCACGGAGTACATCCAGGAGAAAGCCGGGCAGGACGCCGAAATGATTTTCGGCCACGGTGTGGACGACACGCTGGGCCAATGCATCCGCGTGACGGTGATTGCCACC
>JAQBNT010000127.1 GCA_028288445.1 Hymenobacter sp.
CTACAAAGGGCGTGCGGTCTTCCCAGGCCATTTCGATGATGCGGTCGATGTCCTGGGCGGTGAGGAGGGGGGCATTCATGGGGAGGTGCAGGGGAATCAAGGCCGTGGGCGTAGCAGCTGTTGCGGTGAGTATAACAGCGGAAACCGCCTTTTGACTGCGCGGCCGAAGCCGTTAATTCAGGTTTTTGACGAGATTGGGGCCTGAATTCGAAATGCCCCCTCACGCTTGCCAATTAATAACCGGATGACCAACCTGAACACGACGCTGAGCCTGCTGGCCTGCCTGGCCGGCGCGCACGGAGTGGCCGCGCAATCGGCTCCCAAAACCAATCCGGCCGCGGCCCGCCGGGCCATCGTGCAGGTGCTCACGAACCAGACGGCGGCCTGGAACCGGGGCGACATTCCGGGCTTCATGGATGGCTACTGGCATTCCGATTCGCTGGTGTTCATCGGGCGGAAAGGGCCGACTTATGGCTGGCAGCCCACGCTGGCCAATTACCAGAAGAATTATCCCGACGCGGCTGCCATGGGCCAGCTCGATTTCAGCGGGCTGCGCGTGACGCTGGTGGCCCCCACGGCGGCGCAGGTGGTGGGGCGCTGGCACCTGGCGCGGCCGGCGGCGCTGGGCGACCTGCAAGGGTATTTCCTGCTGGTGCTGCGGCAGATTGACGGCCGGTGGGTGGTGGTGGCCGACCACACGAATTAGGGAAATTGTATGTAGTCTTAATTATATGTGAATTTTCTTTACTTTGGGGGTAGGCACCTGCTGACCATAACCCCTTCTGTATGAAAATAATGTTTACTGGATGGCACAAGTACGGCGTCCTTTCCGGTGCCGGGAGTTCTTGCCCGCGTGCCGTGGTCGGTTGGTGGTTGATGATTGGCTTGATTGGGTTGGGCCTCAGCGCAAAGGCCCAGGCCCCAACGCCGCTGGCTGCCCAGCCGCTCGATTCGCTCACGGAATTGCAGGGCGTGGTGAGGGATTCACTGGGTGGACACCCAATAGCCGGGGCTACGGTAGTGGTTAAAGGAAAAAACGTAGGGGTAGCAACCAACGCCGAAGGGAAATTCAGCCTGTTGCTGCCGCTGGGAGAATATGCGCTGACCATAAGCTACCTGGGCTACGCCACCCGCGATTATCCGGTTGACAGAGCGGATTTTGTGGATGAAACAAGGTATTTTGCTCCTTCGGAATTTTACCTGCTGTCGGGCGAAAAAAGGGCCGTTGAAGTTGCGGGCACGGTGGGGAGCGCAGCACCGGCAGACAAAAGCACAACCTTCACCAAGGTGCAGGTATACTTCGCCACCGACCGCCGGCCGGGCGCGGCGGTGGGGCCGGTAAATACCTTTGGCAACGCCCGGGGGGCGGCCGTGCGCTACGGAACGGCGGAGGTGAGCATTCCGGGTATTCACAAAACGGGGGCGGTGGAGCGGCCCCGGTTCGGGCAGGAAAACCCGTACGTGGACGTGGTGCTGCAACGCACCCGGCTGCTGGCCAAAGATGCTTTTTTTGCGCAGCTGCGCGCGCAGGTGGCTAGTAGCGCAAAGTCAGCGGCTTTTGTGTTCGTCCACGGCTACAATGTGTCGTTTGCCGAAGCGGCCCGGCGCACGGCCCAGATGCAGTTTGACCTGCACTTCCCGGGGGTGCCCACGTTTTTCAGCTGGCCCTCGCAGGCGGCCCTGGTGCCCTACGTGGTGGACGAGCAGAACGCCGAATGGGCGCAGGATGATTTCAAGGCCTTTTTGCTTGATTTTCTGACGCGTACCAATGCGCAGCAGGTGTACATCATTGCCCACAGCATGGGCAACCGGCCGGTGATACGCGCCATGCGCGACGTGCTGGTGGAGCGCCCGGAGCTGGCGGCCAAAGTGCAGGAGCTAATCCTGGCCGCGCCCGACATTGATGCCGACGTTTTCAACCGGAACATTGCCCCGGTGCTGGAGAAAAGCCGCATCCACACCACGCTTTATGCCTCGAGCCAGGACCGGGCGCTGCAGCTTTCCAAGCAGATACACGGCCAATACCCCCGGCTGGGCCTGGTCGAAACCAAGGGCCCTTACCTGATGCGGGGCATGGAAACCATTGTGGCCTCGGAGGCGGACCCCAGCGCATTCGGGCTGGGGCATTCTTATTTTGCCGATGTGCCGCTGGTGCTCGCCGATTTGGGGGGCCTGATGGTAGGGCGAAAGCGGCCGGACCAGCGCCCGTCGCTGACCAGGATGTCGGTGGGCGGGCAAAACTACTGGAACCTGAAACCGGGGAAATAGCGCGAGCCCATTGGCTCTCATCCTGCGCAAGCGTAGGCTGACAGGATAAAAAAAAGGCCCGCTCCAAGTTGGAGCGGGCCTTTTTCAAGTGAAACTACTGTGGGCTATAGCTCGCCGCGGCGGGCCGTCACGGCGGCCACGAAGGTGTCGAGGGTGGCAATGTCGCCGGTGAGGGTTTCGCGGTCCAGCTCTTTTTCGAGCAGGGCGGTGGTGCTGTAGTTTTCGACTTTGCTGGTGAGGTTGTTGGCGCGGGTTTCGTAGCGGTTGAGCATGTTCTGGTTGCGGCGCTTGTCGTCGCCGTCGGCCAGGGCGGCTACTACGGGCGTGAGGCCGGTAATCAGGGCCTGGGTGGCGGTTAGCTCGGTGGCGGCGCTGGTAGAGTCGTCCCAGTTATCGAGCTGAAACTGGAGGTTGTTGAGGCGGTTCACCAGACCGGTGCGCTCGCGCTGCTTGGTGGCGAGCAGCGCGTCGCACTCGGCGACGGTAGGAAGCAGATTTACCGAAAAAGCCATAACTGAAAAATGGGAAAGGGTGATGGAAACTGCCGAAGCGCACCCGCGCTCCGCTGGCCCCTAAACCGCTATCCGCTAGCTGATATTGTGATGAAAGTCACACAATCTTTTCAGGGCGTTTCCGTTGCGGCCAGCTCCTGCGCGGCGGCATCTGCTTCGGCCCGCAGCCCGGCAATGCGCACCCGCAGCCGGGCCTGCGCGGTGCTGCCGCTACGGGCCAGCTCGGCGCGGGCCTCGGCCGCGAAACCGGCCAGCCACGCCGGCGCGGCGGTGCCGTTGGGGGCTAGCGCGGCCGTGAGCACGGGCAGGGCCGCCAGCCGCCTTCGGGCCCAGGTGGCGCGGGGCGGTAGCTGGCTGAGCTCGTAGGTTAATTGGTCGGCGCGGTGCTGGCAGGCGCGCTGGTGCTTTTGCAGGGCGGCGGTATCGAGGGCTTCGGGGGCGGGCTCGGCTGGGGTGTTTTGCTGGGCCAGCGTGAGGGCCGCTTGCGGCAGGGCGGCCGGGAGGGGCAGGGGGCGCAGGCCGCGCTCTACCTGCCACAGCATCACCTTGCTCAGGCCCAGGCATTGGGCCAAGGCAACTTGGCTAAGGCCAAAAAAAGCCCGAAGGCGGGGAAGGAGAGCACTGGGGAGGGATTCCATCAAAAGGCTTCTGCTTTACTTTTTTCAGCAACGGGAAAAAAGTAAAGCAATTGTGCGCTGGGTTTGCTTTCCTTTTTAGGAGTATGTCAGAAACGTAAAGCAGATTGAACGGTGTAGAGACGCGACCCATCGCGTCTCGGCGTCCGCGCCGTCATGTCAATCGTTCGGGCATCGTTCAACGCCGAGACGCGATGGGTCGCGTCTCTACAATCGTTCTTATATGAGCGGCAATCCCAGCTCCTGTAGAAACTGATTGTGGCGGGCCGCCGCCTCGGCCGCCTTTTCCTCAATGGCCACCAGCTGCTGATGCACGGCCAGTAGGTCGATTTCCTCGGCGGAGGTGGCGGTGCTCACGTAGCGCGAGATGTTGAGGTTGTAGCCGTTCTGCTCAATCTCGGCCATGGGCACGCGGCGGGCGTAGCGGTCGGCTTCGGTACGGTCGCGGTAGGTAGCTACTATTTTATCGATGTCAGACTGGCGCAGGAAGTTCTGGCGCTTGCCCTTTTCGAAGTACTCGCTGGCGTTGATGAAGAGCACGTCGTCGGGCTTCTTGCACTTCTTGAGCACGAGGATGCAGACGGGGATGCCGGTGCTGAAAAACAGGTTGGCGGGCAGGCCGATGACGGTGTCGATGTGGCCATCCTTGAGCAGCTTGGTGCGGATGCGCTCCTCGGCCCCGCCCCGGAACAGCACGCCGTGGGGCAGGATGATGGCCATGGTGCCCTCGGGGCTGAGGAAGTGGAAGGCGTGGAGCAGGAAGGCGAAGTCGGCGGCCGACTTGGGGGCCAGGCCGTGGCTCTTGAAGCGGAAGTCTTCGCCCAGGGCCTCGGTGGGCTCCCAGCGGTAGGAGAAGGGCGGGTTGGACACGATGGCGTCGAACTCCATCTTTTTGGCCGGGTTGGGCTCGTTGAGCAGGTCCCAGTCGTTTTTGAGGGAGTCGCCGTGGTGGATGTCGAACTCGGTGTCCTTCACGCCGTGGAGCAGCATGTTCATGCGCGCCAGGTTGTAGGTGGTGATGTTCTTTTCCTGGCCGTAAATCTTGCCGATGCCGTGCGGGCCCATGTGCTTGCGCACGTTCAGCAGCAGCGAGCCCGAGCCGCAGGTGATGTCGAGCACGCGCTCCAGCTTGGCGCGCTTGCCGGCGGCGGGGTTCTGGCCGTCGAGCACCACGATGTCGGACAGGATGGTGGAGATGGGCTGGGGGGTATAGAACTCGCCGGCCTTTTTGCCGCCGCCGGCCGCAAACTGGCCAATGAGGTACTCGTAGGCGTCGCCCAGGGTGTCGGCATCGGTGGAGAAGTCGCGGATGCCTTCCGAGATTTTCTGGATGATGGTGCAGAGCTTGGCGTTGCGCTCGGCGTAGGTGCGCCCGAGCTTCTCGGAGCTGAGGTTGATTTCGGAAAAGAGGCCCTGGAAGGTGCTGTCGAAGCTCTCGTTTTCGATGAACTTGAAGCCTTCGCCGAGGGTCTTCAGCAGCTCGTCGTGTTGGGTACGGGCCAACTCGGCGATGTGGCTCCACAGGTGCCGGGGCTCGATGACGTAGTGCACGCGGCGGCGCATGAGCTGCTCAAACTCGGGCACGTCGGCCGCGTTGGCGGCGTACCACACGGCCAGCGGGGCGCGCTGGTCGCCGGGGGGCAGCGCGGGGTAGTCGGCGCCCAACTCCTTGCGGGCGGCGGTTTCGTAGTTATCGGAGAGGTAGCGCAGGAAGAGGAACGACAGCATGTAGTCGCGGAAGTCGTCGGCATTCATCGCGCCCCGCAGCTGGTCGGCAATGGCCCAGAGGGTTTTACCTAGTTGTTGGCTTTGTTGGCTCATGGTTAATCTGCGTGTAACTCGAATCGATATTTTTCTTTCAACTTCGTGAATACGTCTTGAAATATTTCTTCCTCTTGTTCATTCATCAGGGTAGATTGGAAGTAATAAACTCGCTTATGAGAAAGCGCATTAATGATATCAGCTACGCGGTTTGCATCAGTAATGCCGATTTGCTCTAATGCGTAGCCGAAATTCCCCTTTCCTAAAAATGAGGACACGTTCTCTAATATTTGACGTAACCAAGCAAAATGGTATAGGTAATGAATTTCATCGTCCTTCGCTTTTTCAAGCAAATGGAGCAACCGAAGATGATAAAGCATTACTGCCTTTCTGCCATTAATTAGCTTTAATTCATTGTTCCTCTTTTCTAAAATTTGAATCTTAAATTTGGGTGTTTTCTCCTTGTCATTTTCCCTGAATTTACCAGCATTTTCGCCCTTGCGAAGAAAGTCACTCAGAATAGAATAAATACCTAAGTGATGTGTGGTTATAATGATTTTTCTGCTTTCGAAATTGTCAATTATCAACTCAGATATTAGGTTCGCAGTAATGAATATGTTATGGTCATCTAAACTGGATACTGGGTCATCAATGAAGAAGTGAGCGTTTTTCTCATCTGCCATGCCCTCTTTTTCAAAAAGAGCGAGAAAGAAACACCAAACAAAAATCCTCTCTTCACCTCTCGAAATCTTTATAGGTGTTTCTTCATCTCCTTCAGCATAAAAAGAAATTGACTCTATGCCTTTTGAAGCATCAGAGTAAGGATTAAAATAAAAATTGTATCCAGGGTTATAAGCTATTGATTTTTCTTTGACATCGTCTTCAGTTATTAAGCTGTGAAACTGGTTCAAGCTACTGGGAACAACCTTTAAGACTTTTTTTTGACCGTCATTATCTTCGTCATTATCCCAGGTAAATAAATCTTCACTAAAAGCGTTGTAATATACGCCTGTATGTAAGCCTTTTAGCTTTGTGCTGTCTTTGTAGGCAACTGAAAGCCTTGTTTTACCTGTGCCATTGAAAGCGTATACAAGAATAATATTTTCTTTTGCGCTTTTTAGATTGTTGGCAATTTCCAGAAAATCCATGTTCTTATTTTAGGTTAATTATTTTTGATTGCCATAGGAAAGAGGCTCTGCATCAGTCCCTTTTTATGGAGCTTAAAGGCATCAATCTGCAAGGTTTGCGCGGTGATGCGGTTGTCGAGCGAGGTGAGGCAGTCAGCTATTTTTTTCTGTTCCTCTCGTGCCGGAATCATCATATCAAGACCCAATATGTCTGTTCGAGAAAGACCGGGAATGAGGTTTCCAGTTGCTAGTGATATTAAGCGTGGTTTCTGAGTAGCCAAGAAGTGAAAAATATATCCTTCATGAGCAGAAATAGCTCTGACTGCCATCAGTTGACGCCCAAGTGCTACTTCATCAAGTACGAGTTGAAACAATCCACCTGCACCACTGCCTTTGACAGTTATCAGAGTATCTCCTGCTCGCCCAATATTGGTGCTCCGCAAGGTCCATTTGCTAACCAAAGTCAATTCGTTTGCATAATCTGAAGGGCCTGAGAAGTAAGGGATTTCTCCTTTAACCCCATACTCTTCTGGCGAAAGATGTAAGCCTGAGATGAGCTGAACCTGCGTTGATAGTTTAACTTTCTTCCACACTTTCGCGTCCTGAAAGTCCGGAAACCGCAGCTTTGGCACCGTTTCCCCTTCGGCGGGAAAGAGCGCCTGCATCAAGCCGCGCTTGTGCGTTTGGAGAGCTTCTAACTTGGCGCTTTGTGCGGTGATTATGTCATCAATGGAAGAAAGGGTAGCAGCTATTTTTCGTTGTTCCTGTACAGACTTGGGAATGTATGTCTTAAAAGCATGAACATCATTTCGATTCAAGGTTGGTACACCCGACCCTGAGGCAAATCTTTCTGTCCCTACTGATTTATATAAAAAATAAATAAATTCAGGGTCATTGTTTTTAAAGTCAGTAACCCAAAGGGACGTATTGTGAGGCCAATATTCCCCTTCTTTAATAAAGTGAATTTTGCCAATAGTACCAGAACGACCTGTTACTATTCCTGGCGCTATTGCCCGTCCCTCACTATGAAATTTTTGAATACCATTAGAGAAGACCACTGGAATTGTACCTGTCTTTAATTCATAAGTTGGTAAATCAAAACCACGTTGAAGAGGTGCAATATCTCCGAATTTCTTCTCTGCCCACTCCGCTGAACCTTGAAACTCCGGAAACCGCAGCTTCGGCAGCGCCGTCTTTTTCGTTTCGTTACTCATAGGTTTTTAGTCCAGATATTTCGCGGCCTTGGGCCATTTTCTTCAATAGGGGAATCAGCTCGGCCATCAGTTCTTTTTCTTTGGCGGCGCGGGTTTTCCAGCCCAGGCCCAGCGGGGCCAGCAGGTCGCCCAGGGCTTCGCTGTCGAAAATCATGCGGCGCAGGATGCCGGCCACGAAGGCCGTGAGGGCCTCCGGGGCCACGCCGTGCCGGGTGGCGATGGCGGCCTGGGCGGCGGCGGTTTGGGCGGCTTTGTAGGCGTCGAAGCCCTCGCGGATTTCGGTTTCGGTGAAGCCGCGGTCGGTGGGCAGGCCGGCGAAGTAGGCGGTCAGGTCGTCGGCCTCGTCCATGAGGTTGGCGCTGGAGCCCAGCAGGCCGATGATTTGCTCGCGGGTCATCTTCTGCTTTTTCGGCCCCGGCGCGGTGCTGGCGGCCATCAGGCCCATGATGTAGTCGTAGTCGATGACGGCCGAGGCGAAGAGCACGAACTCAAAGTCGAGCTGCTCCACGCCGGGGGCGTTGCCGTCGGGGCCGGGGCGCTGGCCCTGCTGGTCGCGCAGGCGCTTGGCGGTTTCGAGGTACTGGCTGCGGAAGGCGCGCAGGTCGTCGGTGGGCAGCAGGGTTTCGAGCTGGGCTTTTTCGGGCTCGCCCAGGTCGGTGTACTGGTCGAGCTGGGTGCGCAGGCGCTGCACTTCCTTGAACTTCTCGATGAACTGGCCGCGGGCGGCATCGCCCTTCAGGTTGGCTACTTCCTCGGGCCGGGCGGGCAGGTGCTGGCCTTGCAGGAAGGTTTCGAGCTGCTGCACGGCGGTTTCGTAGCGCGCCAGCACCACCGGGGCGGGGTCCACGAGCCAGATTTCCTTGGGGTCCTGCTTGTTTTCGAGGCCCGAGAACAGGGCAATGGCGGCATCCACGGCGGGCTGCTGCTGGCGGAAGTCGAGCACGTTGCCGTAGGGCTTGGTGTCGTTGAGCACGCGGTTGGTACGCGAAAACGCCTGGATGAGGCCGTGGTGCCTGAGGTTCTTGTCGACGTACAGGGTGTTGAGGTACTTCGAGTCGAAGCCGGTGAGCAGCATGTCGACCACGATGGTTATATCTATTCGCTCCTTGCGCGGGTAGTCGGCCACCGGCCACTTCTGGGCCTTGATGCGCTGCTGCACGTCCTGGTAGTACTGGTCGAACTCGGCGATGCTGTGGTTGGTGCCGTACTGCCGGTTGTAGTCGGCGATGATGGTTTTGAGGGCCGCCTTCTTGGTATCGGGGTCTTCTTGGTTGTCCTTTTTCTCCTGGGGCAGGTCTTCCTGAATCTGGCGCACGTCAGCGCTCACATCGGCGGGCGGCGAAAACACGCAGGCCACGTTCAGGGGGCGGAAGTCGGGGTCGGCGGCGCGCTTCTCCCGCTCTTGCTTGAACAGCTCGTAGTAGGCAATGGCGTCGTTGATGCTCTGGGTGGCGAGCACGGCGTTGAAGCGGCGCTGGAGGGTGGCCCCGTCGTGCTTGGCCAGAATGGACTCGACCACGGCCTGCCGGGCCGGGGCGGTGCCGGGTTTGGGGCTGGCCGCGCCCTCGGGCTTGAAGTAGTCGACGTGAAAGCGCAGCACGTTCTTGTCCTCGATGGCGTGCGTGATGGTATAGGGGTGCAGGCGCTTCTGGAAAATGTCCTCCGTGGTCTGGTACGACGCCTCTTGCCCGTCTACCTGCGTGTAGATGGCGTTGGCCTCGAAAATGGGCGTGCCGGTGAAACCGAACATCTGGGCCTTCGGGAAAAACTCCTTGATAGCCTTGTGGTTTTCGCCGAACTGCGAGCGGTGGCACTCGTCGAAGATGAGCACCACGCGCTTGTCGCTAAGCGGCTTGAGCTGGGTCTTGTAGTCTTTGGGGTGGCTGGGGTCGAGGGCGAGGCCGAGCTTCTGGATGGTGGTCACGATGACCTTGTCAGCGTAGTCCTGGGAGAGCAGGCGGCGCACCAGGGCCCCGGTGTTGGTGTTTTCCTCCACGCAGCCCTCCTGAAACCGGTTGAACTCCTCGCGGGTCTGGCGGTCGAGGTCCTTGCGGTCGACCACGAACAGGCACTTCTCGATGTCGGGGTTGTCCTTGAGCAGCGTAGAGGCCTTGAACGAGGTGAGCGTTTTGCCGCTGCCGGTGGTGTGCCAGATGTAGCCGTTGCCCCGGTTCTGGTGGATGCAGTCGACGATGGCCTTCACGGCGTAAATCTGGTAGGGGCGCATCACCAGCAGCTTCTGCTCGCTTTCCACCAGCACCATGTAGCGGCTAATCATTTCTCCCAGCGTACACTTTGCCAGAAACTTTTCTGCGAAATTATCAAGGTGAGTTATTTTCTTATTGTCTTCGCTTGCCCATTGATAAACCGGCAAATATT
>JAQBNT010000138.1 GCA_028288445.1 Hymenobacter sp.
GCCAGGCGGAGGGCCTCGGCCCGGAAGGTGGCGTCATAACGCCGACGCTTGGCGGGTTGGGGACTGTCTTTCATGACATTCGAAAGGTAAGGCCCTATTCTGTCCAGGTTTATCCGACCACCTCATACTGCTACTTTGGGGGCGGCGATGGGCAGGTGTCCCAAGTCTACCACACATACCCCCAATGGCAAAAAAAGACTATTACCCCGAAGGCACTCCCGCGCTGCTCCAATGGCTCCAGCTTCAGGTGCAGCAATGGAACCTGCACTACGCCGATTTTGGCTTCACCATGGAGCAGATGAAGCTCATTGTGGACCGCATCCAGGCGCTGATTAATAAGATTCAGGCCGTGGCCAAGCTCCAGGCCGACGCGGCCGAGGCCGTGCGCAGCCGCGACGAGCTGGCCGCCAGCTTCGAAACCTGGTACCGGGCCGAAATCCAGCGCGACCGCCGGGTGGAGAACCTGCCCGCCGCCTTCAAGTGGGACGGCACCGCGCAGGCCCCGCCCAACCCCGACACCACCCAGCCTACCGTGGGAAGCTTCCACGCCGCCCCCGGCCAAATCGACCTCGACTGGGCGCGCGGCCCCTTCGACGGCGTGGACGTGGACCTGAGCTACGACGGCCAGGCCTGGGCCCCCGGTGGCTTCGACAACCGCTCGCCCTACGAAGACCGCCGCCCCCTGCGCACCCCCGGCACCCCCGAAACCCGCTACTACCGCCTGCGCTTCCGCTACAAGGGCGAGCCCTTCGGCCAGTACTCGGCCGTGGGCCAGGTGGTGGCCGCCGGCTAGGGCAGTGGTCGGCCGGGCCCCTATGAAAACAGCCGCCCCGGCACCGGGGCGGCTGTTTTTTGCGTTCGGGCGCGTGCCCTACCCCAGGGCCAGCGCCAGCGCCTGGGCAAAGCGGTCGGCCACCCGGCCAAAGCCCTGCGGCGTGGGATGCAGCTCGTTGGCCCACCAATCCTCGTACGTGGGGCCGGTGGCGAGGGTGCCGCGCAGGTCCACGTACCGCACATGGGCAAACTCGCGGGCCACCCGCCCCAGCATGTCGTTGAAGCGGTCCATGAGCTTTTTGGCGATGTCCTTGCGCGCCTCCAGGCTTTGGTAGCCCTTCTGGCGGAAGCCGGGGGCCAGCCACGGGCCCGGCAGCGGCCCCCAGCCGCCCAGAAAGCCCCGGCCATCGGGCACGGGGTGGTCGTAGCCGTGGATGAGAATGGGCAGGGGCCGCCCTAGGCGCTGCTGGCAGATGTCGGTAACGGCCTGCACGATGCGCAGGTAGGACAAGTACACCCGCTGGTCGATGATGCCCGCCACCACGCCATCGTTGAGGCCCGCCGCCACGGAATCGGCGTGGTCAAGCAGCATGTGAAACTCGTCGCCCGCCACGTCGTTGCCCCCGCCCGATAGCAGGATGGCCCGCGGCACCGCGCCGCGCCGCAGCAGCTTGTCGATGCGCCGCGTGAAATCCTCCAGCTGGCCGTCGTTGTAGGCCATGTCCTCCACCCGGTCGCCCTTGTGGGCCACCGACTCCACCTCGTAGCCATGCGCATCCTCCAGCTCGGACAGCACGTCGTGCATCGGGTAGTCGAACCAGGAATCCCCCTCGGCCACCAGCACCCCGGCCCCCGCCGGGGGGCCCAGCGCCGCCAGCACCTTCGGGGCTACCGCCGGGGCCGCCCCGAGGGCCTCCACGCCGAGCTGCCTGGCACGGGCATCGAGGGTCGTTTGCCGGGTTTGGAGGGCTTCGGCGCGGTGTTGCAGCACACGCTTGGCCTGCTGCTTGCCCTGGGCGCGGGCGCGGGCGGTGAGGTCGGGTTTCTGGGCCATGGGCGTACAGTATTTTGAAAAATGAGCAGCGTATCGGGGGTATTGCTTTACACTACTTGCGCGGATAAATGCGTGCTACTAATGCCCTATCACTGGGCGAGAGGCCATTTATCACGGATTTTACTTTGCCATCTGTCAATTGTGAAGGAAACTCATACATCATAATTGAATTCGCGTCAAAATTTCGATATGGCCCTAATTGGGTTTTAGAAACCGGGGTTAATAGATTGTTTTTTATGTCTTCTCGGCTCCAGAAATAAGGGGGACTCTCATACAAAGCATACACTTTCTTCTCATTCCATGGAAATTGAGTATATGGGTTTTGAAATTCGTGAATCAATCCCAGTGCATGCCCAAAGTCATGTAATACATTAGTCTCAGATACCCAGCCGTAGTTAATAGTGGGCTTATCTGCGGGTATGCCTAGAGCATCTGTCCCAATGTAAGACCATGAACCTTCTGCCGTAGTAAAGCTGATTCTTATTTGTGCATCCCCTTGTTCGACGAATTGAAAGCGCAGGTTGACAAATGGGAGCCATTTCATAATAATGTTCCGCACTTTCGCTCGATTAACGTTAGACCCGCCTAAGAATTTAATTTTCAGAATTGTACCAACTGGCCAGTATTTGAATCCGTGACCAAATTTCTCCGGCTCTTGATTTTTTTTCTGCGCTAGTTCAATGGTTTCCCCTTCCGTTTTTTTCCTGATGTCATTAATCATCTTTTCATCAGTTACGGCCTGCTCTCTAAGTGTCTGCACTTCTGCTGCCAGACTACGCACGTTCTGCTCCTGCCTATTTACCGCCGCTTCAGTGCTATCAATGCGAAGTTTCTCAAGCTTCACCTCAACCAATAGCTTTTCCAACGAATTTTTGATGGTATTCGCGGCGACAACAGATTTTTTTGCTTCTTCTACGGAGTCTTTTGCTTCCGCTACCGATTTCTTCAATTCGAAGCCATAAAGAGAGGCTCCTACTATTGCAAAAATGCCCAACAATGTTCCGGCAAATTTGCTGAAGCTTACCAGCGCGTCATCAACGATATAGACGGTCTTGCCTTTTTCCGCAAATGGTTTCCCATCGGTTGATACTTGTCCTGGCTGCGCCGGCAGCAGCTGTGACTGGCAGTAGCGGCATTTGATAGCGTCCGCATGCACCTGTTCCTTGCAAAAAGGACAGCTCTTAGCGGGAGGAGGAGTTGGCTCAGCCATCAATTGAAAAGTTACTTAGAGCATGTTTCCGCAGCAAAATCGAAGTTGCGCCTGTTGCTACTACCTTGGTAACCTTGGCAGGAGCGGCTGCACAAGTGCCGACTATCACCGGCCAGCCCCACTCACGGCTCAAACATCATAACCGAAGGAGGTATCCCGGATTCACGGTACTTGACGCGAACGCGCAACATGTACCGATGCCCCCGGAACAGCTTTAGGTACAGCAACGCATTTTTTTCCAGGCCACTGTCATCATCCGCCGTGCGGTAGCGGTGCTCCTTGTTCTCATATTCGAACAAGGCAAGCAGAATGTCGCTTTTTCCAAATGTTCGGATGTCGTAATACCGCGTTTCAGGGGGGGTAATGATGAAATTGGCTTGGCCACCATTAACCAGGTCCAAGGGCATGGACTGGTTGACGACCAACTGGGGCGCTTTGGCTAGTAGGGACGGGTAGTTTTGCTGCGCCCACCGCTTGTCATCTTCCGAGAGCTTGCCGGGCGGGTTCAGGCCATCCCGCCAGTAGTTGGCCGGCCTTCGTATCAGGCCGGGGGGAAACGCGTATTCCATCACCGAGTCAGGGTCCCAGCGCGTGCTTTTTACTTGGTTCCGCTCCAGCCGTTTGAGGATGTTCAGGTCTATGGTTTCCTGCGACCAGTTGTAGGGGCTCTGAGAGTAAAGCGTATACACCGCGTTTGTGTCGAATTCGATATCGGCAAACGGATTCATGTGCTCGTGCGGCAGCCCCAGCGTGTGCCCGATTTCGTGCAAGGCCGTGGCCAGCCCATCGGCACCGCGCAGGTCCCAGCCGAAATTCATGGTGCGCGTGGCCGGGTCGCGGCGCTCCTTGCTCACAATTTCAGTTCCGGTGTACGACCAAGCACCATCAGCCAGCATAAAGCCAATGCGAATTTCGGCATCTTCGCGGTGCTTCACTTCGACAAACTCCAGCCCAATTCCGACGTTTTTCCAAATAGCGAAGGCTTCCCGCACCACATCCTGCTGCGCGATATTGCCGACCCATGTAACGGGCGAAAACTGGTGGTCGTCCTGTTCAACCTGGCTGAGGTCGCGCTTCTTGTCATTAAAAAAATAGTAGTGCAGCACGGTTCCATTGGCCCATACGTTGGCTTGGGCAATAATGGCGTGGGCCCGGGCGGCGTTAAGGGTATCGGGCAAGGGCGGCAGGTGCGGGTGCCGCGAGCTGCACAATGGCACCGGCAATAGGGTCGGGTCAGGGGCAGCTTGCGCGGGGGTAGCAGCAGAGGTGACCATTGCAAAAGGGTGTAATTAGTAAGTTGTCAGGGTTTCATCAGTTGGGTGGCCGATGTCGCGCAGGCCTGCTTAGTATTCTCCTTCTTTGGGAGGGAGACTCACGGTGATAGTTACCAGATGCGTTTCGGGGGGGCGGCCCATCATTACAGCCGACGTAAAGAGTTTCAGCCCGGCCTGGCCGGGCTGTAAGGCCTCGACCGTTACCGTGTTGGGAAGGCCTGCTGGGTGAGGACCTGATGCCAATTTCGTTGTACTCGTTCGCAGGGAGGGACTCCGTAGCTCAACTATCCCCTGGCCGTGCGCTAGCACGGCACCCGTCGCCCAAAAGTGGGCGGTGTCGCCAACTATCAGGGCGAGCTTATCAGGAATGTTTGGGCGCCCGGGCACTTCTACTTGCTTGCCCACGGATTATATAAGCGTTGCTTGATTGAATTCGTCCAGCAGGTCCATCGAAAAGTGTTGGCCATTTACTCCGGGCCCGGCCGGCCCGGCCATGGCCGCCGGCTGGGCGATACCTCGGGTTCCGGGGGGGGTAGCAGCCTTGGCGGCCGTTTTAGGATACATCCGACCTGCGAACGCGTAGTCCGTTGGGTTGATGTCTTTCCCGCCTGGAATGCCAACGCCGTCTTTCATTATTTCGCCCGGCAGCTGGTAGCACATGATGGACGTGTCATCGGGCGGCGTCCCCATCGTACTTGTCTGGTCGAGTGGCGTAAGCACCTGGGCATCTACGGTGGCCCGGTCCCAGCCCTGGTTGTTCCAAAAATAGGTATACGCTTCTTTCGGGTCAATGCGGCTCACCAGTTCCTTACGCATGTGCTCGTGTTCGAAACCCAGAGTATGTCCGGTTTCGTGGCGAACTACGCGCTTATACTCGTCCTCCGAAATGTCCATGGAGAATCCTTCCAGATTCATCGTTGGCTCGTGCTTATCGACCAGCATGATGTCTGTTCCGACGTAGGACCAGTACCCCCCCGGTCCAAACGAGATGCGCACCTGACCGATTCCGGAGCCCGCGTGCTTGAACGTAATGCCACAGGTCTTATTCCAGGCATTCATGTGGCTGATAATGCGGTCCTGAAGGTCGCGCCGCTTGTCGCCCTGAAAGCTAACCGTAAAGGTGCGATGCTGCGCATCCCATCTTTTACCGATTTGCATAATGGCCATCATCGGTACGGGATGTGGAGAGCCGTTGCTGGGGACTGGCTTCACCAGCGAGGCATTGAGCGGGTTGATGGCGACGGCGGCATGTACGGCATCCTGCTGCTGGTGGTCGGAGAGTCTTTTCACCGTGCAGGGCTTCACATCGGCCTGCGGAAGGGCTTCGTTTTTTACTGTGGTGCTCATGACATTGAAAAAATCAGAGGGTAAGAGATGAGGAAGATTTCCGGGACTGCACCGCCTACGTGTGGCTGCCGTTGCGGCGGCTCATGACCACGGCGCACCAATGGGCTATGCTTTGCCCCCGGCTCGGCAAGGATTAGCCCCGGCCGCTACTCCGGCCAGGCCGTCTGGATGCCAGGGGGGCACGCTGCCGATAAGCGTGCCGCCCACGATGCCCGGTGCGCTATTCGCAGTTGAGGCATACTGGCAGTTTATTTGCAACGGTCTTTGCGCTACCTGCGGCATAATGCCCCATGCCAAACTCATCGTTTTCGTAGCCGCCTTGCGCCCGGTTGCTTCTTTGTCGATAGCCGACGATGCGCACGTTGATGGGTTCTGTTTCGATAGATGGAATGTCCTGTTCCGGCCTTTTTATTAGGGTTCGCCATGCGGCTGGCAGCGCTGCTGAACCGGCAGAAATGCCCGGCGGCACTCGGGCGTAAAAAGCGGCCGCGTCCTGCATGGCCGTGTGCAGGGCGGCGGCCAGATAGACCAAGCTGCCGGCGATGATGCTTAGCATCAGGCGCATGTACCAGTCGGTGGTTTTCATAAGTGCTCCATTTTTAAGGATTTGTCTTACACCAGCCAAGCCGCCTGGATGCCCCCTTCAGCAGCATGGCAACGAAACAGATGACGAGGCCGCTTCCGGTGCTAGGCAGCCCCGGCCCCAAAGGCCGGAATCAGAGCAGTGAGCACCGCCCGGATGATAGGTTTGAGGTCGGCGTCGCCGAGGGTGGTAAAAGTGTCGTGGTGCGAAAGGGCCTGTGCCTTTTTTTCGATATGAAAGACGAGGTCGTCGTTGATATCAGTGGCAGCGAGAATAGCAGGTATGAGGCGGGAGAGGTGAAGAGTTGACAGACTTAGCTGATGATGTCTTCGTTGAAGATTAGGGTATTGGTGAGTTCTTTAAACCTGCCCGGTTATTATCTCAGCGCCCGATTCCGCTATCTGCCGCAGCTGCATCCACCGGCTTTCGCAATCTTCTCCGCCCATTTTGCCTGTTTTCTCCCATACCGCGCATCGTTCACTTGACTGGCTTCGCGCAAGGTGCCGTAGATGCCGCAGTGGGTGGCTTGCAGCAGTTCCATGCCTGCGCGCGGTTCGTCATTTGCGGAAAATGGGGAGAGCGCTGAGGGCGAATAAAACAGCGCCATCCAGTTAGCGACTGAACTGCGGGTATTCCCAGAGGTAGCGAATGATGAAGGGCGAATCATCATGTGTTATGTATGACACAAAGAACTGCATAACACATATTTATAGCATCAGTGCCAGCACTGAATTCGGGTGTTGTTCGGGCATCGGCAAACCCAGGTTGCCTGCCTTCAAAAGGGGTTAATTGAACCAGTACAGGTTCAGATGGCAGCAATCAGGACCCTTAAAATGGCATTCTTGGCCGCCACCGGGTCGTTAATTTCATCACGAGAGAAGCTGGCGTTTCCACTGCCAGCTCGATACTTCGGGAACGACAAGATTTGATGCAACGGTTACAACCCGTCAAATAATCGCTTACCTTCATCAGTGATGGTGTGAGCAACACCTACGGCAGGCAGCCCTATAGCTATAAAGGTTCGGACCTGCTCTTTCAAATCGGTTAAAAAGCGACTAATTCGAAGCCCTTCGTTTGCATACCAGGCCTTTCTTGCTTCACCTGTAGCAGATGTCCATGGCTGATTATCAACGTCTAAAATCTCGCCGGCGGCGTTTCTTTTTTCAGCTGCTCGGTGGTGGATACCAACAACTTGCCACTGCGAGTTGAACAGGGGCGCACCCGAAGACCCCGCCTGAGTATCCGTTTCATAATGCATCCACTTGCCTTCCAACGCCGCTTCATCAATTGCCATCAGGCGATTGTTGCGCAGGCTCACCTGCCGGGTTAACCCTTCAGGATGTTGTATCGAAAAGATGGGTTCGCCTTTGGCTAGTTTGCCATTTTCGCCGATAAGATGGTTGTGACCAAATTCTTTCAGGAGTACCCCGGGCCTGTTGCTATCGCCCCGCGATTGTTCAGCCACTGCAACCAACACGTAGTCCAAGCCCCCATCTGCTGGGCTGGAAACGTAAAATACATCAGGCCGCAAATCGAATATGGCAGTAGGCATCGGAATGCCCTCGTACGTCTCTTCGTAGTCGAACTCAATCCAACTAGTTGCTGCCGTGGCAAGGGAATCCAGAACATGCTGGTTCGTAACCAGGAGTTGGGGAGCTACGAGGAAGCCGGTGCCCCAGCCAATACGACGATAATCATTGCGAACATGGATGCGCCCCACCGTGCGGCGCAGTTCAGCCCCCTTCGTAAGAAACCAGCATTGCTGCAGGTCGTTGCCGTTGATAAAAATCTCCAAGGCACGCTGTGCGGCCATGGATGTCTCTACCAGCGGCTTGCTTGCTAATTCAAGCTCAATCTCAGGACCTATGATGTTTTTAAAGCTAGTATTGGTAATCAAGCGCTGTTTGCGCTGTTCCAGCCTCTGCGGGCCGTTGGCCTGAAGCAAAGTGCCATCCTGCAAATGGCGCTGGGTAGTATCCCATTCGTCTTCGGCAGCATTTATGCGTTGGGTGACGGCAGCTTGTGCCGACAAACTAAAAGGAGCCATGGGATAGTGCTAAAGAACTATGTTGGTGTAATTTTCCCGTATGCGAACCCGACCCGTATCAAATTGCAGTTCCAGGCCATCGGATGAGAGCGGCAGTTCGTTATTTGCCAGGTAGGAAAAGTCAATTCCCGTTCGCTCAATAATGTGGCTTATTTCAACTCGAAAGGGACCCGCCTCAAAGGCGATTTCTAACCCGGAGAAATCGTTTTTCACCAGCTCCGCTTGTTCGAGCATATAAGCTGCGGTTGCCAACGAGCCGTCATTCTTTTGGTAAACAATGATTTTCCAAAAAGCAAGCGGCAGCCGCACTCCTTTATAGAGCGGGTCCTTGGCGTCAAGTACCGGCCCGGTGAACACCGTTACCCTTCGTTTACGGCTAGCGGCGTTATTTAAAATGTAATTTTCTAATCCTTGCCAAAGGTCTTTGCCTTGGTTGAATTTCGCGTGTTGCGGCGAGCAATTGGTAAAATGGAACGTGTCATCGTTGCCCTTGGCAGCATCCGGTCCCCACACTGGGTCCAACCGCCGCACTAGATGACCACGGTCTAGGTTATTCTTCTTATACAAAAATTCGCCAATCTGCTCTGATTCAGCAATGCGCGAGTCGTAATACCACTTGTCTGACTCCCGGGTTTTATCTTCCGTATGAGCCCCGTCGATATTCACCGCGGTGTATAACGCGAGTTGACGGCTGCGGGCCATTACAAGGCTGAAATGGGTGTATGGCAGTACCCAAGCGTCGATTCCACTTGGATTAATGTTGTTTTTAGCGGCGTCGCGGAGTTGCTCCGGGGTCAGAGTTGGCAAAGGCACGGGGAATCCCAGGAAGTCCTTATCGTAACCTACATAACCTTCGTAGTAATTGGTCGGACGGTCGACCTCGAAGCCTAAGTTTAGGGCCTCTACCTGTTTTTCGACCGTCTGTCCAAGGATGATTAGATTACCGTCCGGGTCCTTGAGGGAGGCCAGGCGCACATGCTCATAAGAGGCAATGGGCCCGGTGAAGGCAACCCCACGGTTTTGCAAGGCGGCCACCACGTCATCCAGCGAATGGGGTGCTGCCACCCGTAGCTCAATGCTGATTGCACCTATAGTGCCCGGAGAAGCGCCCAAGCTGTTGGCGGGGTGCAGGCCTACCACGAAACCGTTTCCGGCATCCAGTTCGGCCCATTCATTTTCGATGCGCATGGCCAGCCGGAAGCCCAGGGTTTCGGTGTAAAACAGCACGGCCCGGTCCATGTTGGACACGTAGATGGAAGCAATGCCGCCGTGCAGCAACGGGGTTAGATTACTCATATGCAGCGGAGAATTAACAGGCCCGGTGAATGACCTGACGGTTGGTATTAAAGGCGCGCAGATAAAGCGCTGGACTACCCAATTTTGGCAGAGGTTTCCAGCTGAGAGCAGATGCTGCGCACAGCCATGCGTAGCAGCACGCCCAACTCGTCGTCGGCCGTATAGCGGGGAAAGCACATGTTTGATACCCGCTTGGGTAGCAAAAATTTCTCCCAGGCGCGCTTTACGCCCGACGGGCGCGCGGGGTCGAACAGCGCGAACGTGGTGCCTCCGCGGGCTTGCACCACCGAGAACGACGGCACGTCCGTCAGCCCATCCCCGCAGTACACAATGTTGGAGAAGGGGACGCGGCGCTTGTCCGGGCTGAGGTACTCGTTGACAAGAAAGGGGTTGGAGCGCCCGTCCTTGCCCACTCCCTTATTGATTTCAAACAAGAAGCGGGTTTTGGCCGTGAAATCAACGATGCGGCTGGGGCGGGCAATGGTGTGGGTGTCTTCCAGCTCCACGCACGACACCCCCCAGCAATCGGTCAGGAAGGGCGCAATGGTACTGCCCCGAATGAGTTGCTCGAACCCCCCGCTGATGACGTACACCTCAATGGTGGGTAGCGTCAGGGGATATTCCCGCGTGATGGCGCGCAGCTCTTCAAAAATATCCGGCAGGCCCGGGTAGAATTTCAAGGTCTTACCAAACTCAAACAATGCCGCGTTGGACAAGCCTTCCAGTGGGTTGCCCGGCTTGGTTAGCACAAAGATTTCTTCGAGAAAAGCCAGCGTGGGGTCCCAGCCGGCCAGCACACGCTTGGCCACTTTATTGCCCCAGAAGTCCTCGGGGTCTATGCCGTGGTGTACCAGCAGTTGGGTAGTGGAATCCGGCGTCAGGGTATCGTCGAAATCAAAAACGAGAGCAATAACGTGGCTCATATCAGGCAGGATTAGGGGCGTAGGCAAACAGTTGGCGTTGGCGGTACTTCGGCGTATCCTTGGTGAACCAAGGTGTCAGCCATGCGCCGGTTGCATCCAGAAAGGCGGCCCGTTGCTCTTGTGGCTTGTTGGACCGTACCCGCCGGGCCAGTTCGCGGAATTGGTAGTGCTGAAACAGGCGCATGAACTCGCCGAGATAGATGTCGGCGACCCGTTTGTCTCCGTAAATCAGCAGCATGTTCTCGTCGTTTTTACCAACAGAAGCATCACTGAAGTTGGCAGACCCGGTTGCTACCAGTGGCGATTCGCTCAGCGGGTCAATCAGCAGGTATTTGGTGTGTATAAACTTGACATGCTCGTTCAGCTCGGTCAGCCGTTCTTTCTGCAACCAGTTGTGCAACGCACTTCGGTCGTTCAGGATAGCACCTGCCGCGAAGCGAAGGGTCTTGTCCTGTCGCAACAGCTCCAGCTTTTGGGCGGCGGCTTTGTTGCCGTACGACTCCATCAGCACGTACCTTAACAAACTAACCGGTATGCGCAATTGCTTTTGGATGCGTTCATTGATACCGAAAGCAGACGTGAAGAACACGCTCGATTTTGCAGTCGCTATCCGGTCGATATACCAATCCAAAGCGTCGTTGGGTGGTGGCACCGCCTTGCCGCTGCGGTTGAAGCGAGGACTGAACAAGCAGGAAATCCCGGAAGCCAACGCCGCAGCCGGTAGTGGTGTGGCCGTCTCATTCTGCTTACACAGCGGCTTTACTTCTGGGTCGCTCCACAGGCGCTGCCAGTAGTCCAGATAGGCCTGCGCCGTAGCAGCGTCGCGCACAACATGGCCGACGTTGGAGTGGCCAAAGATGCCTCCTTTACTGAAGTTGGTGGAACCCGTCCATACCTGCTCCGGCTTTAGGGTGTCGTGCTCTGGTTCCGGCTTGTCGTGCTCGGGCTTAGGGGCATCCTGCCCTAACTGCTTGCCGGGCTCTTTGCGGGCCAGAACGATAAATTTGTTGTGGGATATGGAGTTGGGATTGGTTGTTCGCGGCTTCACATTCGCTTCTAAGCCATGCGCCTTCACGGCCGCGCGGACAGCATCCCGCAAGGCAATGCCTTCGGCGTCCGTGGCGCGGTTATCGTAAATAATCTCTACGTCCGCCCCGGCATCTATTGCGGCTTTGAAGGCTTTCATTACCGGCTCGTAGGAAAACTCATACACCGAGGCGCGCAGGGCATATTCTGGTCCGTTGGCTTGGGCAATGAATGCCAGCATGGCTTCTTCCAGCCCCCTTGACAGCCAAGTATACGCCGCATTATCAGGTACATCGTCGGGAGATTTGTCGCCAAACCGGGAAGCGTAAGCTTGGCTGCCAGCTGCGCCACGGTTAAAGTAAATGGCATGGGTGCCGGTATCGACGCGTTCCGTCTCCACATCGATATCGACGGCGGCACCCTCTTCAAGTTGCGCTGGAGTGCCATAAAGGGGCACGACACGGTACCGATACCGATTCCCCGGATGAGCCGCGTAATCACCCCACAAAAAGTCCTGCACGGGGTGCTGCTGGCTGCTGTAAAGCTTGCCTAACTCGGGCTGGGGCACGGTTTGCTCGAATACCCGGTAGCCCTGTAGCCACTTTCCCTTCCCGGCAGTGAGGTCGGCGCGGTAAATGGCGAAACCCAGGAAGTTCGAGCGGGCGGCTTCCGTAAGCAGGTCGTAGGCCAGCAGCACCACGTAGGTGCCGGCAATGGCGCGGACGGCCAGCTGGTTGTTATTGGCTTGGGCTCTCATGCGGAAGGGGCGGCAAATAAGGCGGCGGCTAAGTAGTCGGGCAAGGCGTCGGCGGGCGTGTCGGGGTCATTGGCCCACTGCGGTGCCGCCGGACAGAAATAATATCCCCCCGTAATGTTGGATAGAATGCCGCGCCCGTACAGGGCGTCAATGCCGGTATCCTTGACGGGAAAATCCGGGTTGGTCTGCCACATCTGGATGGGCCACTCGAACTGCTTGCGCAGGTTGCGGGCAAAGGCCATGAAGAGCAGGCCGCAGTTCAAAGCATTGTTTTCATCCAGCCCGTCGAGGTAGGGGTACGCCCGGCGCAGAAACCGGCGCTCCAGGTCCTCGGCACCCAGCAAATCCAGTCCCTGGCGCCGGGGCTGCACCTTGCGAATGTGGGCCGTAAACGGAGTTTCCCGGGCGTCGGGCGGGTGTTGAAATACCGGGGTTAGCCCGCCAGGCCCCGTGCTTTGCTTTGAAAGAGGCATGCTGTCCTTTTTGTAGCGGCCAATCATGTTTTCCTGCTCGGTCGGCGGCTCCCGTTGCGCGGTCGGCTGGCCGCTTGTATGGCGGGGCTCGGTTTCCGGGGTGCTGGGGCGTGGTGGCCGCAGGGCTTCCCAGACGGGCAAGTTCTCGCGGATTTTGCGCCATGCCAAGTAAGTGCCGTTCTGGCACCAGGCGGGCTCCTCGTCCTGGGTCTGGATGTACACATGGCGGTCCAGTTCCAGGTCCCGCGCATTCGACAGGTTGTCTACCCCGTCGTCAAAGCGCAGCATCTCCCGCTTGTCCGGCCGGGAGAATCCCTGCTCCACGCGGCGGATAACCAAGCGCTTGTCCACATACCCGTGAATCAAGGACCGTGCGATGGCCATGTTCACGTAGGGGTGGTCGCTGGCAATGACGAACAGAAAATCGGTGCCGTGGTCGGCGGGCTCGTAAGCATCACCCGTTACGCGGGGCATGGTCTTCAGCCAGCGCGGCCGGAAAGCGCCCAGCTGAAATCGGTCGTCGCCCTGCGCGGTGGCAAACAGCGAGGCCCCCAGCGCCACCGTCACCGTCACCCGGTAATTAGGCGGCAGGTATTCGAGGACGGGCACATGATTATCCACCGGATGGCGCGCCATCTCGTAGCGGGCAAACCGGGTAATGCTGCGCAGCACCTGCTGCAACGCATCGCGGTCGGGCACCTGCACGTCCGCCGCGACGATGGTCAGAAACCGCTGGGGGTTGATGCGCCCTGCACGTTCGACCAGGTAGCGCTCCGGGTTGATGCCTTCGGGGGCCTCAAGGGGCCACTGAGGGTCGGTAATGCCCGGCTGAAATGGCCCGTCTAATCGGGGTTGAGGTTTGTCGGGGCGGAGAGCGGTGGGATTGTTCATGAAACGGCCTCTGCAGAAGGGACAAAAAGCGGGCGCCGGCGGTGGTGCGCCTGATGAGCTGGGAACAAGGCAATGAAAAATTCTGTCCACCCACCCATGCGCACGCGCACCAGGTTGTAATCCTGGGGATGCTCCTGGGCCGCGGCCATGGTGGCGGGGCTGGCCACCGTGAAGGTGGCAATTGACCCTCCCTCCCCATTGGCAAAAGCTCTCAGATTCTGTTGCAGCTTAGCCGGCGGGTAATCTTCCGGAATGTTGTAGTCCACGGGAGCACCGTCGCCCAATTGGTTCATGCAATCGTGCTTATAGCTTTTCATGCTTTGTTCCAGCGTCCCCATGCGGGCGTGCTGCTCACCCGTCGCCGGAATGGGCTCCTCATCCAGCCATAAAGGCGCCGGCGAGAGGTCCGACGCGATGCCTTCCCGCGCGTGGCGGCCATCGGCCGAAGCCCCAACGAAAAGGCCCCCCAGCAGGTATTGCTCAAAGGTTCCGACGCCCGGGGCTAGCAACAGGTTGAACGAGGCACCGTAGCGTTCCTTCAATTGAGCAAATGCCTGTTTGTGCCTATCGCTGTCCCAAGCGTCGCGTACGCACTGGCAGAATGTTTCAATCAGCTGCCAGGCCAACTCGTCTACTTCCTGATGGCCGTAGCCGAACTTGGGTTGCGCGCGGCACAGCGACTTGATTTCGGCAATCCGGGCTTTGGGTACCGCCAGCCCGAAAGCAGGTTGTTCCTGGCTGCCAACGGGCAACAGTTCGCTCCCCCAGTTCGTGGCAAGGCACGTCACGAGTTCGTTCAGCCTGATTTGCTTCGTGTCAAAAACCAGCTTCTTGATAACGTAGAGGGAATCGGCGGCGGTGCTGATGCCTGTCATCAGCGGGGAGAAGATGCGGTAATTGGCACCGCCAGCTACCAGGTCCTGGCCGCGTTGGATGCAGCCATCAATCAGGGCAGAGAGTAGGGGGGAGGGCGCAATAGGTTCCTTGTTGCCGTAGTTGGCCAGCAAGGAGCTTAGGTAACGGTGGCAGCTCAGCAGGGTGTGCTGCTGCATAATGGCCTGGAATTCTTCCCAGGACTTGATTTCAGCGGCCGGCTTACTGCGCCAGGAGTTTTTGTCCCCGCGCAGGTTCATCGGGCCGGCAGCGCCCAGGCCCGCGCCCCGATTGAGGGTAAACTCGATGACCGCATTGGCCGGGACGAAACCAAAGCTGAATTCGGTTTCCCCGGCAAACATGGTTTCGTAGCACCCGTCACAGGCGTAATTGCGGGCGGTACGGAGCGGTACGGGCTGGCCGGCGTTCATGAGGCCGGCGATTATCCGGTCATCGTTGAGCAGAACGGGATGGGCTCCGCCGCTGAGCAAAGCTTGCGCGGCGAGTTCGAGCACCCGCTCGGGGGTCCCAGCGTGCACCCGCAGGTCGAGCGTCGGACTGTTCAGGGGCAGTCGGCGGGCACTGTGCAGGCAAAGTTGCGTCACTGCGTTGCAGGCATCCGTAGGGATGGCATCGTCGTTCGGCAGCACACCGCCGATGGTGACCTGCTGCATCCACTGGTTGAGCAACCCGCCCTGGTCGAAGTTAGAGGAACCGTAGAAGCCCGTCAGCACCCCATCGGCCGCAGTATACCGGTTTTCAGCGTGGCGATAATTAAGAATCACGCGCTCATCCAGCTTTAGCCAGAAACAATCCATCAGCTCTTGCGCCTGCCCTGACGTGAGGCCCTGCAATTGCCCGGCGTCATAGAACGGCTGCAGAATCTGGTCCAGGCGGCCCAGCGGTACTATTTCTACTGTCCAGTGCAGGGCACAGTGCATCAAATAAATGCACTGAAGCGCATCGGCAAAGGATTCGCTGGGTTCCGCCGGAACGCGATGCAGTCGCTCCGCGATAGCGGCCAGATGCTCGCGCCGCGGGTCCGTTTCGGCTAACTGCTCGCTCTTTGCCCTCACCAGGTCGGCCAAGCGGCCCGCATAGTCAATTACCGCTTGCAAACAAATGATGACTGACTCGTAAAAGGCCACCTTCTCAGTGGGGGCCGCTGCCTGTAATTGCTTGCACTCGCGGATAAGAGCCCGCAGCCCCCGGTTCACGACCCGCCCGTGGTCGGGGACAATGTGCCCCATCGGCGAGAGCTCGTTGAGAAATCCCAACATGCCCTTGTATTCCTCTTCTTCGGTGAGGTAGCGCACAAATTCCTTCCCCTGCCCAACTGAAAACGGAGGAAGGGAGCCTACAATCAACTCATCAGCATCCAGCTCGCAGGTACCAGCCGAGTGCGCAATGGCTGGCTCCGTAATCAGCTCCAGCATGCGCTGTACCGCGAGGGCCTTGCGCACAGCCACCGGCAAGGCCGCCAAGCGGGCTTGCTCGGCAACAGCCAAATCGGGGCGGTCGCGAAACAGGTGGCCCACTTGGTCTTCGCGCAGCCACAAGGGTTTTTGCTGCCAACGATTAAACGTGCGCTCCAGCAGACGGCAAACGCGGGGAGTCGGCAAATCCGGGTGTTCGGCGTCCAACGATTGCAGATAACGCCAATAGTCAACATCACTATGATGCATAAAATCCGGTTATAAGACCCCGGTAAAAGCCACCGGTTACGGACGCAATGTATTGGGCTTCTGCTGCGCAAAAATCAGTGCCAGTACTGATTTTTGCGCAGCGAGCAGGTTTACCCCAAGCAACAGTTGCTCAGGCCGGCTGATGGTCTGGTATCAATGGCGGAAGCCGGCCGGGCATTGGCAACCAATTCCGTGACCCTGCTATCCGGTCCCATTCCCAGCACCAGGTCTTTAAATCGCTGCCAGGGAAACGCAGTGCCAGGGTCTGAGCGCCGCGTTGGGTCCAGCTTGGCGTGCGATACGATGTGCGTTAGATTGGGGTATTTGGCCCAGCAGTAGCGCACTAGTTGAGCAGTGGCTTCCAGTTGCCAGTCTGAAAAGGCATCTGCTCTCAGCTGGCTGTTGACGACCTCAATGCCTAGTGACCAGTGGTTGACCTGCGTTTTGTCGCTGTTCACATCCGGGTGATGGCAGGCGTTTCTGACGTGCCAGGCGGCGCGGGCTTCTGGTACGCAGGCCCACACGGTTTTGCCATGCTGCGGTTCGTCTTCGTCTGGCACCAGCCAGTGGAAGGATGCATCCTCATCACGCATCACCGATACCGCGTCCTCGGACGAGGCCCCAGCCGTAGCATGGATTACCACTGCCTTTATGCCAAAAATAGGGTCGTATATGCGGCCTGTCGTGCAGCGTGGCCAGTATTCCCTGACGCCGGGATACCATACCTCGTTTATGAGCACGTCGTCGGGCCTGCCCGTAGCAGGCAGGTTAAACTGATAGGTGTTGGGGTTTGCCATGGCCAGAAAATCGCTGAATTTGTTAGACTGAGTTTGGTTGCAAACGAAGCTACTGCGCTACCTTATCCGTGGCTAAGGCCGCCAAAATGCCCTTGAGTGCCACGGCCGCAGCAGCGGCATCCACGCAGCCGAAGCCGTAGCCCGGCGAATGGCCGTAAGCATCATAGTTGGCTGGACTACCAATTTTTCGGGCAGTGCTCTCGACGGCCCGCCGTAATTCCTCCGCGGTGATTTTGGGATTGAGCGAAAAAAGCCAGGCACAAACGCCTGCTACCAATGGGCAGGCGCTGGAAGTGCCGCCAAATTCGTTGGTATAGGCCCCTGGCGAGTACCCGGCCTCACGGACCACTCCGTTGGTGGTATAGCTGCCCTGCACATCGGCGGTGGTAATGCGCCACCCGCCCGCGCCACTGGAGGGCGCGCATACGCTAATCTGGGCCCCAAAATTGGAGTAGTCCGAACGCTCATCCCGGCTGGTAGACGCCGCAATGGCCATCACCTCCGGGTGGGTAGCGAAGCCATTAATGGTAATCTTGGCGGCATCGTCAATATCCGTATTGTCATTGCCGGCTGCAAAGCACACGATTGTTCCCAAGCCATTACGCCCCTGACGAGCACAGTTGGTAATGGCGGTGCGTATACGAGTTGAGAGCGTATAGACTTTGGCTGTAGCTTTCCAACTGCAGCTGACTACCCACGCGCCCATGGCCGCTACGTAGTTAAACCAGCTTTCTACCTGGGCATCAGACAAAGAGTCTCCCCACCGCACCGGCATCAGCCGGGCTTGCGGGGCTGCCCCCAGAATTCCGACCCCGTTGGCACTGCCCACCGCCACTCCTGCACAGGCCGTGCCGTGCCAATTACGGGCCACCATGTCGGGCAGGGGGCTTGCCGTGTTACGGGTGAAGTCCATGGCCGCAACAATTTTGCCATCGCCACTCAAATCCGGGTGTGACAGGTCGAAGCCGTCATCGATAACGGCCACAATTACCCCAATGTCACCCAGCGACTGGCTTTGTTCCCAGGCATCAATTACCCGGGCATCGGCCCCTTTCTTAAAGCCGATGGCTGTGCCGTGGTGCAAGCCACTATTGCGCAAATGCCATTGGTCTACAAGGCGCTCGTCGGCCGGCAGCTGGAGCCGCAGAATCTTGCTGGGAGTTGCTAAGTCAGGCTCCGCAACCGCTACAAGAGGACTCTGCTGTAGATTGGCGGCTGCTTTTATGGGGTTGGGAGACGACTTTGTCGTTTGGGCAATGAGCGTACGCTCCCCTCGCGCCTCAATAATGGTCAGGTTCTGCTCATCGAGCAGCTGCTGGCATTCCTCGGTACTGGTACCGGGCTGGAATTCAATGTAAATCTGGCCAGTTGGCAAAAAGGGAACCCCGTCGTCAGACGTGTGGAAAACGTGAGTTCCTGCCGCCACATTGCTGTCGTTCCTCAATGTGTCCAGCTTAATTTCCATTCCCTGCTTCGCGTGTTCCACATCAACGATAGCAAAGCCTCCCAAAGTCTGCGGAGCTGTGTTAGGCAAGTTATCGGGCCCCAGTGCTGTCTTTAAAGGATTATTTCCCTGCATTTTAATCCCTATCAGACTCGGGCTTTTAGTCAGCCGCAGTGGCTGGCCGCCGTAGGTGAGCTCGACACTGTCCAGCTGCTCGCGCTGGGGTACTGCCTGGTTGGCATCAAGGGGCTGAAGCGCGTCGCTGGCAACAAAAACGTCGAGTTCCTCGGGAGCCTGAACGCGGGAATAGGCAGGGTGTTCCTCCAGCATTGCCACAAGGGTGCCCGCCGCAAGGCGTCCATCGGGGGGGCTCGCCTGTTGCGGTCCAATGGAATAGTAATCAACGTCACGTACCAAGCGGTGAGTGGGAGTTTTCATGGCTTATGGTATCAGTAAGGTGAGGTTTAGGAGCGTTTTATCAGGCAGAGTTATCAGGCAATTGGTCGATGACTTGCCGCCAGTCAGCCTGAAATACATGGTCTGTTAAGTTGTTGGGCAGGGGCTATCGCCCTTGCCATACCAGTTGGCCTGGGAGCCGCGGGTGTCCAGATGCACGAAATTTTGACGCCGGTAAGTGCCAATTCCTCCCTGGAAACGGAAGGTTTCGCCGGTATGGGGGTTGGTGAATAGCGTATTCCGATACTGTCGCAGCGCCGCCGCCCAGCTACAAGGAGAGCCGGCCGCACAGGTGAAATCAATGGCCTGAAACCGCTGGTGGAAGGAGTTCGGCTCGCCGCCCACGGCCTGGTTATAGGCCTTTGACCGGTACGTGCTGGTCAACGTGATAGAAGCACCAAGCTGCTGCCGGAGCGCATTCAGCACCACCAGGGTGGGCACGATGTTCGGCCACAGCTCTTCGGGCGGAATGGAGTTTTGAACGCCATTGTGCACCCGGCTCCAGTACGGGGTAAACTCCCGGCCGCGGAAATGCGCCAGCTGCAGACCATCAATGAACTGCTCCAGCCGTTGGTCTTGTGAGCTGGCCAGGGGCAAAGCGAGCGGGCCTGTCAGGTTTTGGTTATTGTCCGTCAGCTCTGCCTGGTCGTGCAGGTCATCGGGCAATGGGGTCTGGGCCAGGAGCAGCTGCTGAATGGTATCCAGCCGGCCCACGACGTCCTGCAAAAGGTCGGGGGGGAGGGCTGGGGTGCTGGCCTGTGCCGTTAGTGCCGCTGGTTTTGCGGTCGGCTCGAACGTAAAGGCACTTAGCGGCAGCACCACGTAGGGCAGATGCAGCAACAGCGGGCCAGCGTTCAGGCTTAGCGTAATGTCCAGGCCAAGAGCACCCTCGCCGACGGGCCGAAACTCCTGCGCCCAGCCACTCAATTCGTTGCTAAGTTCGGCAAGGGCCGTGCTCATCGCCGGCTCGGAGCCTGCAATGCTTTCTTTCAGAAAAATACCCCGGCGGGTGGCCTGCAGCCAATCGGTCTGGTGAGGCAGCTTATACAGAAAATAACACTCGCAGGAGGCCACCACCGGGGCCGCCGCGAGCGGGCCGGCGGTTTCCAGCAGGGCCGCAAAGGTTTCGTGGAGCAGCGCGTAGCAGCCAGGCTTGCGGGACGCACCAGCCTGCGCGTATACCAGAGGGGCCGCATGCTCTACGAAAGGCCGCAGGGGCCGGGCGCTCCGAAACTCCTCGGTGGTGTAGATATATTCCTTCGCGATTTTCTTGCCCTGCAGCAGGCTCTCGTTACGGGTCAGGTAAATCCCCGTTTCAGCGTCTGTTACGTCAAGCAAATCGAGTGGTGGGGTCAATAAAGCCACGCGCCGTAGTGCGGTTAGCGCCACGGCGGGCTGCCCGGCGTCCAGCCCGAAAAGCCATTCGCCCGCCTCGGTGCGCAGGTAGGAATACGACGTTCGTTTTTCTATCGATTTGGTCGCATCCTGGGGGTCCGGCGCGGCATACACCAGCTCCACGCTGTCTTTGCGGGTGGTGTCGGCCATGCCGCTGAGCACGGCCGCATCGCCGGCCGGTTGGATGTACAGGCCCGTGACACTTCCGTTCTTGGTAACCAGCCGGTAGGCCAGGTGCACCGTTTGCCGGTAGCCAGCCAGGCCTTGCGATGCCCCGGCAGCAGGCTCGGGTACCGTTGGGGCCGTTTCAAGGGCCCGTAAGTAACGTGCAAACTGCACTGCCAGCGCCTGGGTCAGGGCATCGGGCGGGCTTTGCAGGCGCGGTTCCAGGGCGGTCCACACTTCAGCAGCGGCAGCAATGCACTCGGCCTCGTTCCACGCCTCGGCCTGCTGCAGGGCGAAGGTGGCCTGGGCACCGAAGTACAGGGCCACGTACCCTTTGTCCTGCCCAATCGAGGGGCCAATCAGCTCCAGTTGATAGCGCCAGCGCCGGGTGCTCTGCAGCAGCTGCGGCCAGGTGCCCCCGGCCAATGCGGCTTCCGGGAGGCAGGCGTGTCTGCTCACGGCGGGCAGGGCCGGGTACTGCCGCTGCACTATTTGCACCTTATCGGCCCGCAGATCGAGCCGGGCACCTGCGGGGTCGGCCAGGTGCAGCTTTATCCAGCGCGAATACTCGTAGGCTCCCGGTGCGTCGACTTTCTGAATGCTGTGTTCGAGATACGTCGGAACGAGCGTTTGCTGAAAGCTGATGAGCGGGTCGCTGCCCGGCGCAAAATCGTTGCGGGTGTAGTTCACTTTTAGCAACAGCTCCGGCGCGGGAGCGTCGTGCGCGAGTTCCACCTTTAGCGGAGCGATGCTGACATCGGTGGCATCAGCGGGCGGCGCGACCGGCTGCTGCTGCACTTCCAGCTGCAGGCGGCAGGGCTGGCTGGGCATGCGGGCCGGCCCCTGCAGGCGGTAGCTCAGCACCATATCCTGCAGGTAGGCGTGTTCGCTTTTGCGTAGCATCTGCTGCCTTAGGCCCTCCTGGGCCTCCGGCAGCTTGGCAGCGGGTGCGCCTTCGTACAAACTGGCCAGCCGCTTTGTGGGGTACCAGCGGGCCACCGCCTGCTTGGCGGCGAGCAGCTCGTCGAGGGCAGTGGGGCCGGGGCCGGCCGGCAGCGGGGCCGCCAGGCCGGGCAGCTGCTGGTGTTCCAGCAGCCGGTCAAGGCCCAGCAGGACGCGCCGAAATAGCACGTCCAGGTCCAGGCTGGCCCGCGTAGCCGGTAGGCTGGAGCCGCTGTCCGCGGGCAGGTCAACCTTTTGGGTCATCGAAAACAGGCGGTTCAGCACGGGGCGCGGCGCATACACCGTGTAGTCGGGGGCAGTGGGTTTCACGGTCAGCCGCAGGTCGGTCCAGCTGCGTGGTATCAGCCAATATCGCTGCTGCCCGGCATTGTCGAGTCCCGTGCCCAAGCGCAGGGTTTTGCCCCCCAGCCGCTGCTCCACGGCTTCCGCAAAGGCGTGTTCGGGCTTGCTCGCCTCTTTGGCAGAGACAGTAGCTCCCGCGTAGCCCGGCAAAACCTCCGTGAGTAGCTGCTGCACGGCATCAGCACCCACTATGCTTGGGGTAAGCGCCAGCTGGTCAGGGTGCAGCTCTGCTGGGACCAGCTTTTTGGCGCGCTCGGTTTGAATGGTCACCGCCAGGTAAGCCGGGTTTAGCAAGCCGGACAGCGCGGTGCTACCCAGGGGCAGGGTTAGGGCCTGCCGCGCCAGCAATAGTCCCCAAGGGCTCACCAGCGTCAGCTTAACGTCCACGTACTCCGCCTTTGGCTGACCATATGTTTGGTACATCTTCTTGGCATCCAGTACGAAAACTCCCTGCTCAAGATGGTATGTCCCCGGCGCAGCATCCTTGCCGTCTACCTGAAGCTTAGGGCTGTTCGACAGATAAGCCAGCCGCTCGTCGGCGGCCCGGAAGCCGACCAGAATGGTCCCCGTGCCGGCGGCGGTCAGGCGCAGGGCCACGGGAGCCAGCGTGAGTTGGGCGAAATGTCCGTCGCGGATGTCCTCTAACGCCTGGATGGCACCTTGCAGATACGTCGTCAGCAGCGGGGCGGCCGGTAGCTCGGTGCGGGTTTCGGCCAGGGGCAGGCCATCACTCGTTCGAAGCTCTACGCGGGCTATAGCCGTCAGGCCAGGTCCTTGCTGCTGCTCCAGGGCTTGCTGATACGTCGAGAGGATATTGGCCACGGCCTTTTGGCCAGTGGGGTTCGCCGGCCACATCTCGGGCTGCAGGCCCTGGCTGAGCGTCAGCGCCACGCGGTTGTCGGCCGGAATGGTATAGGCCGGCACCGTGCCGGGCCAGCTGTTGGGCCCCAGTAGCAGGTCCACGTACTGCAACGTTTCCGGCGGCCCCTCAAAACCCAGGCCGGCCAGCGGGTTGCCGTACACGTCGCGCCAGCCAAACGCCAGCCGAAATACGTCGCCCACCCGCTCATACCGGTTGCCGTTGGGCGTGGGTACCCGAATGCCCTGCTCGTAATGCCAGGTGTCCTCGTCTTCATGCTTCGTGGCCGGCGAAACTGGCAGTGTATTGTGCCCGGCAATGGCCTGAAAGTCCGGCTGGCCGGCCGCCTGGCTTTGCAGGGTAAAATCGAGGAGGCTGTAGAGATTTTCCAGTGTTTGCCGGGCAATCTTCATTTTGTCCGGCTCGCTGTCGGGCAATTCCACTACGGCCGGACGCTGCACCGCAAAGGCCACGACCGCCGGCGGCCGAACCGGGATGTACTGCTGCCAGTCGGCTGTTTTCCAGTAGTATTCCATCCCATCGGGCAGCTCCTGAGCGGGGTGCAGGTGGGTGTGGTACGGTTGCAGGGCCCCCGGCTTATCGGCAGGGCTGCCCGCCGTCGGCTCGCTTTGTACAAACAGCGCGATGCTCAGGCGCCCGGCGGCCGTGGCCGGCAAACCGGGCAGTTGCAGAAAAATCCCCTCCTGGTTGATAATGCCGGAAGCAGACAGGATTTCGAGAAAGGCACGGGGTTCGCTGGCGGCGGCGAAGTACTTTTCAGGAGCCTCGTCGGTCGTATTGAGCAGCCGCTGCCCGTTATCCTCAATTGGCGGCGCGCTCTCGGTGCTGAGGTTAACTTTAAACAGCTGGATGCCGGCGGTGCTCCCGGTATAGAGCTTGTACTCGGCGTGAAGCTCATCGGCCGCCGCGTAGTGCAGGCTTATCTCCCGGAGGGTGGCCGGGGCCTGCAACAAGTCCAGCAGCGGCAAAAGGCGCTCGGCCGTGAAGCCGCGCAGGGCGTAAAAGTCGCCCGCGTCCGCCGCCCCAGGACCAGGGCTCGCGGCGGGCGCTACCGTAAATTCGAGCAGCGTACCGGGCCGGTAGCCCACCTGTACCTCCGATTTTACCTGCTGGTCGTGGTGGCGGAACAGCTGGAAAACCGGGGCCGGAATGCGGGGCTGGCCCGGCTGTAGGCGCTGGCGCAGGCGGCTCCTGACGGCCGCGCTCACCGGAATAAACCCTTGCTTGTGGTTGGGGGCCGCCCGCAACAATACCGCCAGCGTTAGCCCGCTGGTGTAGTCCTGATGCGCCCACCGAAGCAGCGGCCCCACGCTGCTGTGCAGGGGCTCCGTCAGCTGTACCTGGCTCAGCTCAGGCGAATAGTCGGGCTGAACTTCCAGTTGCCGGCTTCCGCCGTAATAAAGGGCCACCTCGGGCGGCGTGGCCCCCACCGGGAACTGCTGCTTTAAGTAGCGGAAAATGGGCTCCCGCAACCGGAAGTTGGCATCGACCGGCAGCTGCAAGCCGTGGCGCACAAAGCGGTTGATGCGGGCATTCAGGTCGTTATACGCCTTCACCTGCTCCGCCGCAGGCAGGCTGCTAAATCGCTGCACCGCCGGCGGGCCATCGGGGGAGTGCGCGTGCTGATAGGCCATCTCAACCCGTGCCAGATGGGTGTCCACCACGCTTTTAAACAGCATTTCCAAATAGTCCTCCAGCATGAGCTGCGCCAGCGCCACGGGCGGGGCCACCGCCAGGGCATCCACGGCCGCCGAAGCCTCCCGATGCACGAAAAGCTGCTCGAAATACTGCTGTAGCGCCTGCTTGTAGCCAGCGCTTACCTGCACGCGGGAGTAATCAATTTCGCCGCCATCCTGGCTGAACAGGCCCGATTTCAGCACCACGCCGGGCAGCATCGGGAAGAACGAGGCCACGTAGCCCACGCCCGCCTGCACCTCGTCTTGCCGAAGCTCTGCAAGCCCGGCAAACTGATAGGTAAAGAGCGTTTCGGCGGCGGTACCCAGGAAAATCTGGGCATAGTCTTGCTCCGCAATTGTTTTCTCGTACTCCCGCAGGTTGTCGTAAGTTATTGCTCCGGCTGGGCCGGGCACCTGCGCCGCGGCGGCCTGCCAGATGCGGTCTTCCAGATAGCCAACCAAGGCCGCAAAGCTCAGCGGGTACTGGCGGCCGTCGGCGTTGTTGACGACACTTTTCTCGGCCAGGCTCAGCATGGGCAATGCCTGCAAGGTGCCGTCCGCCTGCGTGTACTCAAAGTAAAAGAACAGCTCCAGCAACGGCTTTTGCTGAGCGGCAACCAGCGTTTGTAGGCGCTGGGGAGCGGCGGGAGCAGCCAGGGCTTGGCCGGCCGGCACGCAGGGAGTGGTAGTTCCCAGCTGCCAGTCGAAGCGCAGGGTGGTTGAAAAGCTGAGGCTAATCGATATTTGAAAGCGTTTGCCAAATATCTTAAAGCTGCCAATGACCAGCCTTATTTTGACATGCACACCCGCCTCGATGAAAAGCAGGGTGGCCTGGTTGGTCTGCAGCCGAAAGCCCGTCGACACTTCCACCAGAATGTGTATTGAGGCCTTGATGATGCCGAAATCAACGTAGCCATACACCTCGGCGATAATGCCCACCACGCCCGACAAATACAGCTCGTGCGGCTTGAGCACCGACTGGCCGGGCGCAAAGTTGGCCGCCCCTTCCAGCACGCCAAACACGCTCACCGAGAGCCCGGCTTTGAGCATACCCCGGTTGAACTGCCGGCCCAGCCCCACCCGCAGCGCAAAGCCCACGGCCACGGCCGGGTAGCTCTGCTCGCAAAACGTGTTGGGCACGCCCCCACGGGTCATGGCAAAGTAGAACCCGCCCCAGCCAATGAAGGGCCCCGCCTGTACCACGAAGGAGCGCGAGTAGTCCAGGCCCCGCGGAAAGCCGACATCTACCCGAAACCCGCCGTTGGTATAGATGGCCACAAACAGGCTGGGCACCGTGATGGCTACCGCGCCAAAGTCCCAGTTGCGCAGGCTGTCGGGCAGGGTCAGGTCCGTAGACCATTCCCCCACGCCCGGCCCCAGCTTTTTGTACATGATGTCTACACTCAGGTTGCCCATGGTGGGCAGGTGCAGAAACAAGCCGTACAGCTCAGGGTCGTAAAGGGCCAGTGATACGTCGAGCACCGAAAAAACGCCCTTTAGCCGCAGGGCAAACAGCCAGTCCAGCTTTTCGTTGTACTGCTGCAGGATTGCGGCCGTGACTGTAGCTGGCATGCCTTCGGGTGGCATGGCTGTATCAGGCTTCAAGGACCCCAGCAATTTCTCCATCGCGCCCACGGCCGCATCGGTTGTTGCCAGCTTGGTAAGCTGGCTGCTTTCTAAAAACCGCTGGCCCGCGCCGATAAAAATGTCCTCCTTTTCTTCCGCGTTGCTCTTGGTATAGCCAATTAGCCACGCCGTTTTGGGGGTTCGGGAGCCGGTCTTTTTCGGCCGGAAAATCAACGCACCAATTCGGCTGTCGGTCGATTTGGGGTACGACTGGCCCAGCAGGTCTACCCGAACGTCGGGGGAGTGAAAGAAGAGCTGGCCCGCCTCAAATCTGAGCGTAAGCTCGCGCAACGTAATGCGGATAAAGCTCTCAATGCCAATCTGCAAGTCCTTGCCCTCAAAATCGGGGAACCGAATGCCGTAGGCCATCTGGTAAGTCCCTTGCCCAGGCTGCCAACCCAGGAAAACAGCGGCTTTGAGGTCTTTTAGTCCAGCGGCCAGCCCACCCAGTACGCCCAGGTTGAGCTCGAACGAAAAACCGAACTGGAAGTCAACGTTGGGCAGGTCCCCAATGCCAAAGCACTGGAAGCCCAGGCTGCCAACGGAAAGCGGAATCGTGCTGAAATGAAACTGCTTGAATTTGAGCGGAAAAGCGCTGAGCAGGCTGTTGGCGGTGTCCCGCAGCCTGGCGCTGTCAAAATTGAATGACAGCTGCGGCATATCCAGCTTGATATTCGCCAAGCCATCTTTAAACCAGCACAGGGCCAGATTGCTAAAGTCAATTTCCTGAATTGACAACAGGTCGATGGGCAGGTCGGGCAGGTTGCCGCTGTTGAAGTAGAGCTTGCCATCGATGGTAAACTGAAACTGCTGCTTATCACCGCTTTTGCTGCCCGTATATTCTATGCGGTTCAGCTGGATTTTTTGCAGGAGCGAGGTAGCCGGAAAATCCAGCTGATAGCTGGTGTCGGCGGCAAACACATACCGCTCCCCGTCCGGCCCGTTGCTGTAGGTGCCGCGCAGTACAATCAGCTGCTCCGGGTCGGCTAAGGCTTCGGCAAACAGGTGTTTGATTTTCAGCTTAATCGTGCAGCGAAAATCGACAATCTCCGCGTTGCGGAATAGGATAAACAGCTCGCTAACCTGATAATCCGCTAACTGCTCGGGGGGCGACGGCTCAAAATCATCCGGGTTCTCGTAGGAAATAAGCGCCGTGAAGGAAGGCTTGCGCACTTCCAGCTGGCGGATATCACTCAGGACTTGGCTGCCCTCAAACGCGAGGCAGGTCAGCGACACGGGTACGCCCCGCATCAGCTCCTTGATAACGGAGGGAAGCTGCACCGGTGTATCCATCACCAGCATGCCCCGCCAGTGGGGCGCGTTGAGAATATCGTGCAGCAGCTCCTTCACGGCCGGTTTCTGCTGCACCCTGGCCAGGTAGTCATCCACTCCCTCTTTAAGCTCTTTGACCCCCGTCCGGTAAGAGGCGTAATTGCTCCACAATCCCGTTTGCTCAAGGAGCTGGTTCAGGGGCTGGTCGTGGTATTTTTGGAGGAAGTAGCCGGCTTCCGCCACTTTGTCGAACCAGTCGAAAACGTATTCCTCGTCCAGAATGCGGATTCGCAGCTTGGTTTGCAGCTCCCGGCCCAGGGAGTGCCGCTTGGCGCTCGTCACGAGCATGAGCTGGTCGCGCAGCAGGGACTTGATGTAGTCTTCATCGGGCTCGCGGATGAAAACAAACTGCTCTATCTCTTTGCGCAACTGCAACAGCGGTTGCCCAGCATGCAGGGTGTGGCCCTCTACGCTAGCTGAAAACAGTAGAAAATAGTAGTGTTCCCGACCTTCTAGCTCGGCATACACAATTACAAATCCTTGGGGCGTGACGCGGAAATAGCAAAGCGGGTCGGGGTCGGCCGCCACCAGGGCCGTTACCCTGAGTGCGGCCGGCTGCGTGGCGATAAACGCGTGGCGGGCCGGCGACACCATTAGCTCTTCGAGCTTTGGCCCCCAGCCGGACGCTAAGCCCGGGGCCATGCCGGCCAAAGGCAGCAGGGGAAATACCAGGGGCTGGCCCAGCGGCAGCGCACCGGTTTCTACGGCTACCAGCGTGGCGGCCGGCGCATCGGCCAGGGCTTCGGCGGCAGCCAGGCCGCGGGCCGCCGGCTCATAAAAAAGGTGTTTTTCGGCCTCGTTCACGTAGCGCAGCGGCTGGCTGGCCACTACCTGCACCCAGCTGGTCGAGCCCGGTTTTAGCGCGGGCTTCGCCGTTCCCAGGCGGTGGGCGGGCTCCAGGGCTGTGTCAAAGGCAGGCGCTTTGGCCGCATCAAAAACGGTCGGCACGAAGGAGGCGTTGCCCGCCACAAACCGCAGGCGGGCCTCGGCGCTTCCCGGAATCCGCAGGTACTGGCTGCCCGTCTGGCTGAGCAGAATCTGCCAGTCCGCCCCGCCATTGTCGAGCAGCTGAAAGTCGCCCTGGGGCGCAAAGTAGCTTTTGGTGCTGTCGTCGGTGTCGGAGGGCTGCTGCTGAATAACAAACCGCGGCGGCTGCACATCGGCGGCGGGCGCTGGCACGCGCACGCGCACCGGCGCGCCATTGCTCTGGGTGAAGGCGGTGGCAAAGTCGGCCGCCGACTCGATGGCAATGTGCGTGGCGGCGCTGTGCTTGGAGTTGCCAAACGGATGCGCTTCCAGGATTAGGGAAACATCCGACGGGGGAGAGCTGGCCGATGCAAAAAATGCAAACGGTAGGTAAGCGGCCTCCTTTTCCCCTTCCGTGTGTTGGTAGTGAAAGAGTACGCCGATGTGGTCGGTTGGAGCTGTGGAAGCAAGAATTTCATTTACCGCCAGCACCAGCCGGCCGGCCTGTGGCCCGGTTAGCGGCACTGTCACTGCTGCTTGCACCGGCAGCTGCGCATCAAGCCCCGACCCTAAACTCTGAATAGTGGCTTCATTCTGCTCAAACAGAATCCGGTCATCGGAAAAAGTGATTTTAGCCGAGGAAATAATATCAAGCTTAAACCCAAAGCTTTGAAAGGGTTCATTAACAACTATGCTGCTTGGCTGCCCGCCTGTAGTAGCGGCATTCACATACACGTATCCATTTCCACCTTGCCGCCCTTGCTCATCTACCGCAACTATGAATGAGAGTTGGCCCGCAACGGGAGGATGGAGAATATACGCTGCTATGCTGGCAAGCACTGACGCGGGAAAATCCTCGGCGCGATAAGCGGCCGGCAGCAGAATGACGCCCAGCTTGTTCTGGCTCCATAATACCGGCAGGTTGTCCAGCGTCTCGCCGCCGTTCTGATGCCAGAACAGGTAAGGTAATGCTGACTGTCCGAGACCGTCGCGAACCCCATACAGATGTGGCGTGCCTGGTAGTTTATAAGCTTTCATCGGTATAGATTCTGTCGCCAGCTTTTAAGTAGAATTTGCCGAAGGAAGCCCGGAGGGAATCGGTGCCAGGGAAGCGCACCTGGGTGTAGCTCGCCTCGGAGGGGCGCTCTACCCGCACCTGCTTCAGGGGCTTTTTCTGGAGTTGAGCCTGCCCTAGGGAGTCACTCAGCACGTTTAGAAGTGTGCTGCCAAGCCTGGCAAATCCTTTTTTGCCGTTCAGATAGTAGGGCACTTCCACCGCTATCTGCGCAGGCCAGATATAGAAAGACCTCTCTGGTAGTTTCCTGCTTGGAGTGGCCATACTGGCGGCAAGCTTTTCCCAGGAAGCGCCGCAGGTGAAGCTGGTTTTTGGCGAACTATTGTACCACATATCCGGGTCACTGAGCTTAGCAGCATAGGTCATCGATAGCAGTGCCGGGACCGTATCGGTTTGAATGCTGATGTAGCGCGCCGAAAATGCGTTTAGCTGGCAGAGACTCTTAAAAAAGGTGATGCCTAGTTTCTTTTTTAATTCGCTGGAATCTCGCGTTTCAGGGAAGGATTTATGATAGATAGCATCGTAGGCGCAATCGGCGAAATGCAGGCTTCCATCCATCGGGCTTACCCGAACAATGGTAGACTCGATAATACCTAGTGGCGAATACAGCCACTGGCTCCACGTTCTGTCCTGGGCGGGTGGGAAAGGCCGAACGGTAGGTGGCTTTGTCGTATCAATGACAACTGCAGCCTTGTTGAGCCGGCTGAACGTTGTTACTATTTTCAAATCCGGCACCACGAGCACGCTGTTTCTGCCGGGCAATGACGGGCCGGCATATTCCGTCAGGCTCAGGTGGGCCGGCTGGGGGGCCTGCTCAAATACGGTTCTTACTACCTCCTGCGGATGATGTCCCTTTGGCCAGTCGGCCTTTTGCCGCGCCTCGTCCAGCGCGATGCGTAGCTGCCCCAGCATCGCGTAAAAGCTGCGGTCGCTGGAGCCGGGGCCGTAGAGCTTATCCAGGTTGAGCACCACGTACAGGTCGTTGCGGTGGCGGTGCACCGCCGTGTAGTCGTTGAAGGTTGAGCCGGCCAGCTTTAGCAAGCTAAACCGGTTGAATACTCGGGGCTTTAGCTTTTGCTTATTCAGCCACTCGTTGTAGGCCGAGGTTCTGGAGGGGCTTCCTTTTCCGGCAGCGGTCGGCGCTGGACTGGTATAGAAATCCTCTATCGGTACTACGTACAGCCCGGTCAGCACCCGGCTATCGAACTGCCCCCAGTACACATGGCCGGGAATGCGCCGCAGGTATGCCTGGGGCAGCAGGTACGCCTGGCCTTTAGCGGCGGCCCCGCCAATGTCAACCATCGTATAGCGCGCCGAATTGCAACCCGCCAGCAAGGCCAGCATCAGGCAAATGCCAGCTATAAAACGCGAACTGCCCATGGCCACTAGCTAATTAGGGTTTTGTGTATGCTTGACCACCACCATGCCGCCGCAATGCCCGGACTGCCTGCGGGCTATCAGGCCGTTTTGCTGCCGGTAGCGGCGGCCAGTTTGGTAAAGCCGTAAGGCAACACCCCAATGCCCAGCGACAGGAGCACCGTTACCAGGCCGTCGAAGGACGGAATGTTCTTGTCCGGGTAGGCAAAGGCATGGTAGATGCCGTAGGAGGCCAGCGAAATACCAATGGAAACCCCGGCGTAGCCCGACATGAACACAATCAGGCGGCTGGCACTGGTTATGGGTTTGGCTACTTCGCTGGCGGGAGGCGTACCGTCGGCCCCTTCATTATTCACGGCTGGGTCCGACGCGTCTGGTTTAGGCTGTGTATCGGTGTTGGCCAGCGGCTGCGTAAAGGCCTCCGTAGCCACCGTCTTTCTGAGGGTGGTTTCGCTGGTCTGGTTCTGCTGAGCCAACGCGGCCATCGGCGCGTCTTGCCCTTGTTGAGCGGGGGTGTTGGTCTGCGGCTTAAGCACTTGCTGTACCACCGCTGTCCGCAGCAGTCGCGCGCGCTCGCCTTCTTTGTTAATCGTTTCTTTGTCAGCCAGGGCTCCTTCCAGGGTTATGTTGCTGCGCCACAGCCAGTACAGCATCATCAGGTGCATGAGTAGCGGGCCCAGCACAATTACCCATTGCCCTCCCATTAAGCGTAACGGTTCATCCGCAGGGGCGGCCTGCGCAGCTAGCGGAGCGAACAAGGCCAAGAACACCAAACCGTGCCGGCCATGAAGGAAAGTGAGCGATGGCATGTGCAGAAAGAAATGAAGGTGAAAGCACAAAAAGCACCCGTGCGAACCCGTTAGGGGCCTTACGCGTCGGAATATTCAGGCAGGCCTGGCCATGGCAGTGCCTTACCAGGGCCAGGCCTGCCTGAGCTGCGCCAGCGTGCCCTGAAACAGGCTGCGGTCGGCCCCGCTCGTGCCCGGCGTTGCGCGCGGCTCCGGCCCGCTCAGGCCATCCGTATATTGCCACAGGGTATAGGTGGGCCATATTTGCTGCGGAATGGCCAGCGGCTCTTTGGCGTAGCGGCTGTACCAGAGCGGGCAGTTGGCCAGCACCGCATCGGGCTTGTTGCCCACGCTTTCGCGCAGCAGGCTTCCACCGTACACTACCGGCCAGCGCCCCGTACGCTCTTTAATAGTCCTGACGAACTGCTGGGCCTGCTGCTGGGTCATGTTGCTGCCCGCCGTGCTGGCTTCCCAGTCCAGGGCTATTACTTCGTCATTAGCCGGCTGGGCAAACTCCAGGAAGAACTCCGCCTGTCGCACCGGGTCATCGCCCGACGAATAGTGGTAGCACCCCCAAAGCAGCCCTTGCTCTTTGGCGAGCTTGCGGCGTTCGTGGTACGTTTTGTCCTTAAAGGCAAGGCCTTGCGTTGCTTTATGAATGACGGCCGCTACCCCCGCCGCCTTCACCCGCGCCATGTCGATGGTGTGGTGGTGAGAAGTATCGATGATGCCGCTAAAGCCGGCGGGCAGTGCAGTGGCTGCCAGGGCCGTGGGAGCCTGGGCAGGCGTCAGTTTCCGGGCAGCGGCCTCAAACTGACGGCTCATCTGCCGCAGATAAGCCGCCTGCCCGCGTAAGCTGGCGGCGCTTGCGTCCGGGCCTTCTACCAGCGCCAGCTGCAAAGCGGGAATAAGCCCGTCAACAACTGTCGCTTCCTGCTCAAACCGGGCCAGCAGTTTGGGCCGCGTATTGGGGCCGCTTTGGTCAAATACCCTTTTCCAGTTGTCGGCCCAGTAGGTAGCATGGGCGGCCGGACCGCTACCGATGACCCCGGGAATGGCCGCAAAGGCAATTCTGGCTAAGTAAATCCCGAACAGGTCGTTTGCTTTCGCCCCGCCCAGCAAATCTTGCAGCAGGTTGTCGGCCGGCCAGGATTGTCCGATATCGGCTGCCGCTTTTTCCAACGCCTCCGCCGTGCAATTGCCAACCCTGGCTAGCTCCGTCAGAAATTTATCCGCCCCTTCCCGGCGTTTGGCGTAGGCCACGGCCTCTTTGGCGCGCAGTGGCTCAAACTGAAAAAAGCTTCGGCCGGGGCCGACCGGGTTTTGCTTCCGCTGTTTCAGAAAAGCTCCCTCGTGCCAGGCGACATGCAGTAAAAACCGCCGCAGATTGTCCTTCGAAATCTCATTTTCATTGGGCAGAAAAAAATTGACGGCACTAGTCAGGAGGCCCCACATGGTAGCCACCCGTGCTTTATCTTTTCCAGCGGTATCAACGTTTTCTGCAGCCATTCTTAATTACTCGAAAGCTCTAACCGGTGAATGTTTGTGATGGTAAAGGACCTCCACACCGCGCCCCCGTGCATCAGTGCCAGCACTGAATATATTTAGCTTGTTCTCAACCGTGAAGCAGGATTAGCACCGTTTGAGATGTGCTCGCACCGGACCCCGCCCCGTGTGCCGCTCACGCGGCATGCCGCCGGCCGCCAGCACCTCGGAGATGCGGGCGAGGGGATGTGCTTTTACGAAGCAGGTACTTGCTCAGCGCCGGGCGGCCCGCAGCCGGCGGGTGCCGTAGCGGCCGGCACGGCGCGTCAAAGCCGCCGGCGCTGCCACCGGGCACCCGCACCCGGCCTTGACGGCGGGCGGGTGGGAGGGACGTCACCAAACGGACTTGAGCAGCGGGGGCGTTGGCTTTTACCTGGGCGTGGCGAGGCGCGGCGGCCAGCAGGAGCAGCAGGCCAGGAGGCGTTGGCGCATGGCGGTAGCGATGGCGCTGGTCGGGCCAGGGTAGAAGGCGGCTGGAGGCGAGGCGGGTTCTCCTGCGTCTTCCTGCTTCGCCTCGCTACACGCCACGCACAGGACCGGGCGCAGACACGGAGTTGAATGAAATGTATTCTATCAAAACTCAAAATACATTTCACGGCTGAAATGTATTTTGAGTTTTGATAGAATACATTTCAAATACATTTTACACGACGGAGTTGCTTGGGAAGTCGGGATTAAAGCGGGCTGTCGGCTTTGTTGCCGGCTGTCCGCTCAGGTAGCCGCCGGCTTTCGGGGAGCTACGCGCTACTCCAGCTGCCGGGCCGCGAAATACCGCATCCGGTAGCAGTTCTGCGCGGTTTCGCCCAGCTGCTCGATGAGCTTGTAGTTGGCCACGGCCCCCACGGCCGCGCCCACGAAGGGCAGGAGCTGGGCCATTTTGGCGAGGTCGATGTAGTCGCGGTACTCCTGCTGGAAGGTGCGCCAGTCGAATTCCTCCGGGTTCAGGGGCAGGGTGAGGCGGTAGGCGTCCCAGTCGGCGAGGCGGTGGTAGGTGGCGTTGCGGGTGTGCTGGCTGCTGAAGGCCAGCTGGAACACGTAGAGCAGGTAGAGGCGCTCGGTGTAGTCGTGCACGTCGTAGCCGTAGGCGGCGGCCACGTCGAAAAGCAGCTTGAGCTTGATGCCGAGCAGCAGCGGGAAATCGGCCAGGCCGAGCAGGAAGCCGCCCGCGCCGGTCATGGCCCCTTCGGCGGTGGCCATGGTGCGGTAGTTGCGAATCTGGCCGCGCACGGCGGTTTCGCGCTGGGCAAACGGGACATTGGCCAGCACCTTGCCGGTGGTGTGCTGCGAGCCGAAGAGCACGCCCCGCACCATTTGCTTGATGGCCCCGGTGATGGCCTGGTGCACCTTTTCGGGCAGGAAGGCATTGAGCCGCACCTGCACGCGGCGGGCAAAGTTGTTGAGGAACGAGGGCGCCCGCTGCATTTTCAGTTGCCAGGCGCGGAGCTCGATGCGGGCTTGCTGTTCGTCGTCGGAAGTCATAATCAAGGTGGCGAAGCTACAGCGTGGCTACCTGACTGGCGCGCGTTTCGCGGGGCTTCTGCACCAGGTAATAGTACAGCAGAATGCCCAGCCCGATGAGAAACGGCACCAGCGCCAGGTGCTTGCCCGTGACGTGCGGGGCCACCAGCACGGCATCGAACCCGAAAAACTCGCTGGCCATCCAGTAGGAGTTGGCCGTAATCCAGAACACGATGGCCAGGTTGTGGGCCAGCTCCGAGGCGTAGGCGCGGGTGCGCCAGGCAATGACGAGGGCAATGCCCAGCGTGGGCACCACCATGAGCAGGCCCAGCGGCCGCCACACCATGCACCAGGCAATGTCCTTCAGCAGCCAGAACAGGATGTGGGTGTTCTCCATCTTCCGGTACGTGGCCGGGATGGCGTACACTTCTTCTTCGGAAACCGGGGGCGCGGGGGCAGGCATGGGCGTGCGTTGGTAAAAGCCCAAAAATATGCCGGGTTTTGGTTTGATGCCGCGATTCCGAAAGCCGCCTAATGCACCACCGTCACCCGCTGCCGGGCCGGGCCCTGGCCGGTAGTGGTTTGCAGCAGGTACACGCCCGCCGCCACCTCAGCAAGGGAAATAACGGCTTCCGACTGGTGGGCGGGCAGCGCGAAGCGGCGCACCGTGCGGCCCTGCATATCAAGCAGCAGCACGGGCTGGGCAGTGGCCGATACGGCCGTAGCCGGGACGCGCAAGGTCACCTGCTGCTGGGCGGGGTTCGGGAAAACCTCCAGCTCCGGCGCGGCCGCGAAGGCCGGGCGCGTGGCCAGCAGCGTGTTGCTGATGCGTACCAGGCTGCCGCACAGCTGCCCATTAACACTGGTGACGCCATAAATCAGGAGTTTACCATCCTGCGGCTGCATTACCGTGCCGATGAGGGTGCCGTAGAAGATGCCCTGCGGGGTTTCGATGGTTGGAAACGTGCTGTCGAGGCTGCCGTCGGTGTTGAGCCGGCGCAACCGAACAACTGGCTCGGGAAAATATTCGGTGGCCGGCGGTTGCTGGGCTCCAATGAGGCGGCCATCGGGCTGGATGGCAACAATGTACAGGGCCGCGGCGGCGGCAAAGGAAGTATCGGGCTGGCCGTTTGCCAGCAGGCGCAACATCCCATTGGGTGTGGCCTGCCCGTTGAAGCTGGTGAAAGAGCCGTTGATAACGACCTGCCCGTTGGGTTGCAGAGAAGCGTAAAAAAACGTGTTAGGCCCGCCTCCGCTGCCGATGGAAAAGGTATTGTCAACCGCTCCCGTGGTTGCCGAAAGGCGCGTCAGGTACGTGCCGTTGTTGTCGTACCAATGCACGATTGGCTGCCCGTTGGGCTGCACCCCCGCCAGGTAGTAGATATTGCCGCCCGCTGCGGCCTGCCAGGGAGCTCCCGGGAGATTAAACGCCTGGTCGAGGGCCCCGGTGGCCGTTACCCGCGCCAGGCCCGGGCGGGGCTGGCCGTTCACGGCCGTAAAGTCGCCCGTCAGCAGCAGGTCCCCGTTGGGCAGCGGGGTGATGGCCGGGGAATAGCCGGAGTTGGCAAAGGGCGGGTAGGTGAAGGCCAGCGGCGTGAAGCTGGTGTCGAGCGTCCCATTGGCCAGCAAGCGCAGCAGCGTACAGTCCGTGGAGCCGAAGGGACCAGAGTTGTAGCCCGAAACCATAAAGCGCCCGTCGGGCATCGCCCTGGGATTGCTGCTCATGAAGGAATAAGGCGCAAGGTTCAGCACCACCCGCCCCACGTAGCCGCCGCTGCTGTTGAGGCGGTGCAGCGTGCTGGTGGTTGCCACCGCAGTGCCGTTGATGGACGAGGCGTACACACCCACGAGAAGGTCACCGTTGTTGAGCGGCATGACACTGGAGAGGGAGCCGCCAAACTCAATCACGGAATTATACGCGGCATCTACCTGGCTGGCACTGGCGTTGAGGCGCGCCAGCCCGGTGCGGGTGGCCCCGGCAAAGGAGGTGAAAGTGCCGCCCACCAGCAGCTGCCCGTTGGTAAGCTCCAGCAGGTTGTAAATGATGTTGGGCGCCGTGGGCGCGGTGGTGGCGGTAGCCGGCCCGAAGCTCGTATCGAGCACGCCCGTGGCGCTCACCCGGGCCACCCCGCCGCGCGCGGTGCCGTTGTAGGCCGTGAAAGTGCCGCAGGCCACGATGGTGCCATCGGCATTGAGCCGCACGTTGTATATGCCGGTGGTGTTGCCCGTTGGGCTGAGCACGCCCGGCGTGAAGCTGACATCGCGGGTGCCGTCGGCATTGAGCCGGACGAGGCCGCCGCCGGCCTGCCCATTCACCTGCGTAAACAAGCCTCCTACCAGCAGCTTGCCATCGGGCTGGCGCGCCACGGTGCGCACCGTGCCGTTGGTGCCCGTGCTCAGAAAGGTATTGTCGATGGTGCCGTTGGCATTGAGCCGCACCAGGTTGCCGGCAGGCACGCCATTGACCTGCGCAAATGTGCCCCCAACCACAATCTTGCCATCGGGCTGCACCAGGATGGTTTCCGGGGTGCCACTGCTGGGGCTGGTGAGGGCCCCGGTGGCCGTCAGCCCCAGGGCACCCACGCTGAAGCTGGTATCGAGGGTGCCGTTGGCATTGAGCCGCACCAGGTTGGCCGCATCCTGGCCATTGTAGCGGTCCAGGTTGCCACCTACCAGAATTTTATCATCGGTCTGGACCGTGAGGCTGCGGATGTTGTTGCCAAAATTGGGGGCCGACGAGGACACCTGCTCGTTGTAGGTGAAGCCGGTGCCGCCCGCGTTGAAGGCCGCATCCACACTGCCCGTGGCGTTGAGGCGGACGAGGTTGCCGGTAAGCACACCGTTGTAGGTGCGGCTAAATGCACAGCCCACCAGGATTTTGCCGGTGCTTTGCAGGGCCAGGGCCACTACACTGCCGCCATCCGTGCCCGTCCCGGTTTGGGTGGCGAAGGCCACGTCGGGCGTGCCGTCGGCGTTGAGGCGGCGCATCCGGCTCACCCGCTGGTTATCAACAAAATCGTAGCTGCCGCCCGTCAGGATTTTGCCGTCGGGCTGTTGCAGCATCGCCCGTACGGCGTAGTTGCCGCTCTGCTGCGCCAGCTTTAGGGTAGTAGGGGTGAAAGTAGGGTCGAGGACGCTTTGGGCGATGGCCGGTGCACTGGCCAGTAGCAGGGCCCCGCAAATGACAGATGAGAGCGCGTAGAAGTGTTTAAGCATACTGAGAAGCAAGTGGAAAGGAAAAATGCTTCGCAAGATACTGCTGCACCAAGCCTTGCAGAACAAAAAATCTGCTGCGCTGCAAGACCGCCACGGCGTGTAGTCACTTGGCTACCGCTAAGCGGGTTCGGCCACGCCCAGCGCCTTCAACTGCGGCGCGTACTTCTGGTAAATCACCCGCAAATCGGCGTTGTGCGTCTCGGCATCCACCCCAATGCTCACGTTGCGGGCGTGGAAGCGGTGCAGGTGGCTGATGTGCGGGCACACCACCGGCAGCTGCCCGGCCAGCAGGAAGCGCACGTAGAGGTCGAGGTCCTCGGCCATCTTCAGTTCGCCGTCGTAGCCGCCCACTTCGTCCACCAAAGCCTTGCTGTAGCACACGTTGCCCTGAATGAAGTTCTCGGCCCGGAAAGTGGCTTGCAGCATGGCCGCCGGCGACTCGAACTGCCAGGCGTAGTAATCCTCGTTGGGCAGGTAGCGGCCGGTTTCGTCCACCCGCAGGAAATCGGCCACGAACCACGGCCGGCCGGGGTGGGCCTCAATTTGCGCGGCATAGTTATGCAGCGTGCGCTGGAGCATGATGTCGTCGTCATCCAGGGGCACAATCCAGGCCTCGGGGGCGGCTTCCGCAATGAGGCGGTTGCGGCCTTCGCCGGCCAGCAGGCGGCCGGGCGAGTGCCAGTGGCGCAGCGGGGGGCCGGGCTGGGCGGCGGCCTCGCGCAGGTAGGCGGCCGTGCCATCGCGCGAGCCGCTGTCGTAAATCAGGTGCTCAAAAGAGAAGTCGAGCGGGGCGCTGATGCTGGCGCGCACGCTGGCCACCGCCTCGGGCAGCAGCTCCCGGCGCTGGTGGGTGGGGGTGATAATCGTAAAATGCATAGACGGGGTGTTCGTTGGAAGGGCCGGAAAAGTTGCTGTGTGAGCCATTACGGGCGGCTTTGGGTGCCCGGATGCGGCAAATGATGAATCGCAGCGTGGCCCACTGACCCCGGAGCCCTCCCAACCCCGACCGAAATGCAGGCAGCGCTGCTAAAGGCCAGCGGCTTAAGTTAATTTATTATTCTTATGAATAAGTTATTAATCAGGCAGTATCTTTCTGGGCAAAGATTGTGCTTTGAGCATAATGCATACTAATATGTTACTTCTTGATGTGTGCTGCCAATGAGCTGCAATTGGTTCATGGTAAGCGCATAATCATTGAAATCTGGTGCCAGTAGTGTGGTATTCTCACCTGGCTGATTTGGCTGTTCCTTTTTTATTTCCTCTCTGTTCCTTTTTTCCATTTAAACCTTCTTTATGCAACAACTTTTACATGGTGAGTTGCCGGCCCGGCCGGTGAAAACTTTGCTGCTAACCCGCTGGGGCCGGCTGCTGGCGGTGCTGGCGGTGCTGCTGAGCGGCTCCGGCGCGTGGGCCCAGAGCAGCGCCAACTACGTGTTCAGCACAGGCACCGCGGGCTCGCTGCTACTGGACCGCAACAGCAACGCGGTGGACATGAGCACGGGCACCACGCAACTGGTAGGAGCCGACTTAGATAACAGTAATGGAATAGGGCTGCAGACCCTGCCTATCTCCTTTACATTCATGGGCACTTCGTTTACCCAGTTTTCGGCCAGCAGCAACGGGTTGCTACGCTTGGGGCCCACGGTGGTTGCTGCTGGTACGTATACCGTTTCTACGGGTACGGCGGCCTCGCCCATCATTTCAGCCTTCGGGGGTGACTTGCGAACGGGGAGTACTGGCAAGGTGCATTATAAGACCGTGGGCACCGCTCCGAACCGCACCCTGGTGGTGGAGTTTTTGAATATGTCGCTGCTGTATGTTGGTTCGCCGGGCTCTAATGACGGTACCTATCAGGTTCGACTCTATGAAAGCACGGGTGCGGTAGAATTTGTATACGGTGCCATGTTTCGCAATGCCGGCACCTCGGCACTCAATAGCCAACAGGTTGGTATCGGTTTCGCGGCGGGTAGTACGGTTGGCAAACTGGCTTATATCCTGTCGGCTACTAACGCCAACACGAATACCTCGGCCACTTTTACGCAGCAGACCTACACGGTTAACACGGCTATTGCCAGCCTGAACTCGGCGGCAGACGGTTCGCGCCGCACGTACACCTACGTGCCCACCCCGCCGGCCACCCCCACGGCGCTGACCTTTACGGGCGTTACGGGTACCGGCATGACGGTGGGATTCACCGACAACTCGCCCACGGAAACCCGGTTTCTGCTGCAATACTCCACCGACAACGTCACCTTCACCACGCCGACCGGGGGCACCATTACCAGTACCACCTCGGCCGGTACCGGTACCGCTTACTCGCTGGCCCTGACCGGCCTGACGACGGGTACCACCTACTACTACCGGGTGGTAGCCATCGCGGAGGGACCCTCCAGCGCCCTGACGGGCTCGCAGGCCACCACGGCCGGCACGCCCCGCACGGTGACGGCCCTGACCTACACGCAAAACGGGGCCAACACCTACCGCGGCCAGTCCAGCCAGCAGGTGACGGGCCTGAACGTGAACACGGCCGGCACCAGTGGCAGCGCCCTGACGCTGAACAGCCTGACCTTTGACCTGGGCAGCACCAACCCGGCCGACATCACCAACGCCAGACTCTACAGCACGGGCACCAGCGCCACCTTTGCCACCACCACACTGGTACCCACCACGGGCACCATTGCCAGCAGCTACACGCTGACCGTGACCACCCCGGCCGCGCTACCCACCGGCGACAACTACTTCTGGCTGACCTACGACATCGCGGCGGCGGCCACGCCCGGCAACACGGTGGCCTCGGTGCCCTCGGCCGTGAACGTGAGCGGCACCAGCTACACGGGCAGCAGCACGCCGGCCATCACGCCGGGCGGCGCGGCGGCCAGCCGGCTTATCATCGCGCCGCTCAGCGGCACCTACTACGTGACGGCCACGGTGGGCTCATCGCCCGACCCCGCCAAGGAATTCGCGACGCTGACGGCGGCGGCCAATGCCTACACCCTGCGCGGGGTAGGGGCGGCCACGAGCTTCGTGCTGCTCGATGCCGCGTACAGCACGGCCGAAACCTTTCCCATCACATTTGGGGCGGCCAGCGGGGCCAGCGCCACCAACACGCTGACCATTAAGCCCGGCGTGGGCGTGACGACAACGGTTACGAACGCAACCACGGCCTCAACCTTCAAAACCCTCAGCGCCTCGTACGTCATCCTCGACGGCTCGAATACGGCTGGCACCACCACCCGCAACCTGACCCTGAGCAACACCAGCGCCTCGGCCACGGCGGCCGCCCTGGTGTGGGTGGCCTCGACGCTGGCGGCTCCCAGCACCGGCGTGCAGGTGCTGAACCTGACCCTGCAAGGGGCGGCCAACGGCAGCAGCAACACCAGTGCGGGCGTGATGATAAGCAACACGACTTACAACGCCGCCACCGGGGGCAGCGCCACCGGCACGGTGGTGCGCAACAACGCCATGCAGGGCACCAGCTTCGGCATCGTGGAGGGCAACGACGCGACCGCGCCCGGCACGGTGCAAATCGTGAACAACCTGGTGGGGCCGGCCACGGCCGCCACGGCCACCAACCTGAGCGTGTACGGCATCTTCGTCTACAGCGTCACATCGCCCCAGATTACGGGCAACACGGTGCGCAACGTAGTGAATTCCGGCAACTACGCCTACGGCATTTACCTGGGCCCCTCGACGGGGAGCGTGGTGGACGGCAACCGCATCAGCGGTATCGTGGGCAACGGCAGCGCGGGCTACGGCGGCTTCGGCATCGTCGTGGCCACGGGCACAACCAACGCCAACGGGCGGGTGAGCAACAACTTCGTGTACGCCATCAGCGGCACGGGCTACACCGGCCTGACCAGCGGAGCCATTGTGGGTATCCTGCTCGACGGTAGCACGGCGCAGTCGGGCATTAACGTGTACTACAATTCAGTCTATCTGAGCGGCTCGTACACGCCGGGCACGACAACGACGGGGCTGATAACGGCAGCGTTGGGCGTGACGACGGGCAACACCGGCCTGGACGTGCGCAACAATGTCTTTGCCAATGCGCTGGCCAGCAGCAGCGGCACCAGCAAGTCGTATGCCCTGTACAGCGCCGCCGCGGCTTCGGCCTACACCACCATTAACTACAACGACTACTACGTGAGCGGTACGCAGGGCGTGCTGGCCTACCTGAGCAGCGACCGGACTACCCTGACGGCCCTGCGAACGGCCACCACCCAGGACGGCAGCTCGCTTAACATCGACCCGCAGTTCACCTCCACCACCGACCTGCACACCTCAAACTCGGCCCTAGCCGTGGGCACGCCGCTGGGCAGCGTCACGACGGACATCGACGGCGACCTGCGCAGCACCACGGCCCCCTTCCTCGGGGCCGATGAAACCCTGCCCCTCAACGTGGATGCCCAGCCCACGGCCCTGGTGGCCCCGGCGGCCGGCAGCGGCTGCTACAGCAGCGCCGAAGCCGTGACGGTGACCGTGCGCAATGCCTCGACCATCGCGGCCCTTGACTTTGTGGCCAATCCCGTGACGGTGACGGTAGTGGTGACGGGTACCAACCCGCAAACGCTGACGCAAACCTTCAGCACTAATGCCGCCAACCCCGGCGGCACCCCGCTGGCCGTGGGTGCCACGGTGAACCTAACCCTGACCGGCACGCAGAACATGAGCACGGCCGGCACCTACACCTTTGCGGTGAGCGCGGCGGCCCAGGGCGACCAGAACACGGCCAATGCGAACCTGGCCACCCAGACCCGCACCGTGACGGCCCCGGCCCTGACCAGCATCAGCGCCTCGACGGCCAGCATCTGCGGGGCCAGCGGCCCGGTGACGCTGACGGCCACCGGCGTGGTGGGCGGCACGGTAACGTTCTACTCATCAGTCGACAACTACACCGCGGCCATCGGTACGGGCTCGCCGCTGGCCGTGACGGCCACGGCCACCACCTCGTACCGCGCCAACGTGGTGTGCAACAGCACCACCTCGGCCAACTCGAACGTGGTGACAGTGACGGTGAACAACCCGACCGTGACCAGCACCAACGCCGCGCCCGCCAGCATCTGCGGCACCGGCACCAGCACCATCACGGCCGGCGGCAGCGCGGGCACCACCGTCCGGCTCTACTCGGCGGCTACGGGCGGCACCCTGCTGGCCACGGGCACGACCGGGGCGGGCACCATCAGCTACACCACGCCCACCATTGCGGCCAGCACCAGCTACTACGCCGAGGCCAGCTCGCTGGGCGGCACGGAAAGCGTAGGGCGCACGGCCCCAACCGGCACTACCTCGCCGGGGGTTACCGGCTACGGGCTGACTTTCGATGCCACCAGCAGCTTCGTGCTGAAGTCGGTGGATGTATACAATAACGGCGCGGCTACCAACCTCACCATTGAGGTGCAAACCAGCAGCAGCACGGTCATCAGCGGACTCACGGCTACGGTGGCCATTCCGGCCGGCACGGGCACTACGGCCTTCACGGTGCCGCTCAACTTCACCGTGCCGGTCGGCACGGGGATGAAAATCATTGGGCAGGCCGGCTCCGGCACGCTGGTGCGCGAAACGGGCATCACCTTCCCCTTCACCTCGCCGGGTGGCAGCGCCAAAATAACGGGCGCGGCTACCGGGGCAGCTACCAACTACTACTTCTTCTACAACTGGCAGATAAGTGGCCAGTGCACCGGTGCCCGCACGGCCATTCCGGTGACGGTGACCCCGGCCCCAACCCTGACGCCCGCCAGCACCACCCAGACGGTGTGCGTAGGCAGCAGCACCACCATCACCTTCGCCGGTTACCCTACGCTGAGCGTGACGCCGACCGCCGGCACGGTGGTTACCGGGCAGGACATCACCTTCACGCCGCCGCTGGGCACCACCACTTACACCGTGACCGGTACCGACGGCACCTGCTCCAACACGGCCACCGTAACCCTGAACTCGAACACCCTGGCCGGCGGCACGGCCACGGCCACCTCGGCCCCCTTCTGCAACGGCAGCGGCGGTGCGCCCACGCTGGCTGTGAGCAACCTGGTGGGCCAGACCAGCTTCGTCTGGCAGGCCTCGGCCACGGGCGCGGCCGGCTCGTTTGCCCCCCTGGCGGGCAGCGACAACCAGAGCCCTTACACGGCTCCGGCCATCACGGCCACCACCTACTACCAGGTGGTCGCTACCTGCGGCAGCACCTCGGCCACCTCCACGGTAGTTGCGGTAGCGGTGAGCAGCCCGAGCGTGGCCGCCACCAATTCGCCCATCACGCGCTGCGGGGCCGGCACGGTGGCCCTGACGGCCAGCGGCAGCACCGGCAGCACGTCTTATTATTACGCAGCGGCCAGCGGCGGCCAGCCCCTGGGTTCGGGGGCCTCGTACACGGCCACGGTGACGGCCACGCCGGCCACTCAGAACTTCTACGTGGCGGCCCGCGACAACGCGAGCACCACCTACGTAGCCGGCCTGCCCAACAGCGCGGCTGCCTATGGCACGTTTGCGCCGGCCGGCGGCACTGCCAACCGCACGCTGGGCTTCGACGTGAGCCAGAGCGGCACGCTCGCCTCGGTGGATGTGTACCCGTCGGCGACCGGCTCGGTCAATATTCTGATTTATGCGGCTACGGCTAACCCCGGCGCTACGGGCGCGCTGCTGGCTACGGTGGCTTCGCCGGCCTTCACGGCGGCGCAGGTAGGCACCCGCGTCACGGTGCCACTCGGCATCGCGCTGGTAGCGGGCTCGTACAAGCTGTCGTCTCCGGCTGCTACGCTGGGACGCTTCAGTGCTTACTCTGGCACCTACCCGCTCACCAGCGGGGCATTGGCCATCGTGGGCTCGTACAACAGCGCTACAACCGCGACCTACACGGCCGGCACCTACAACAACTTCTTCAACGTCACGTTTGCCGCGAGCTGCGAGTCGGCCCGCTCGGCCATCACCGTGAACGTGACCACTCCGCCCACGCTGACCTACACGGGCAGCACCACCATCTGCCCCGCCAACAGCACGGTGCTGACGTTCGCGCCGGCCTCCTACACCGCCCTCGTGGTGGCACCCACCACGGGCACGGTGGTCGACAACGCGGCCCACACCATCACCTTCAGCCCCACGGCCAGCACAAGCTACACCGTGACCGGCAACGACGGTACCGGCCCGGCGGGCTGCACCGCCACGGCCGCGGTAGCCATCACGGTGAATGCCGCGCCGACCGCGCCCACGCTCACGCCGACGGCGGCCACCATCTGCGCCGGCAACAGCGCCACGGCTACGGCCGCCGCCACGTACGCTGTGCCAGCCATCGCCCTGACTGCCACGTTCAACTCGGGAGGAGATGGTTTCACCACCACCAACTCCAATGCTGCGAACTATGGCTTCGCGCGCTACATTGATGCTACCGGACCTGACAGCACTCCATATATTGAAGCCAATGCCTACAGCAGCCCGAACAACGGCACGAACGTAGTGACCACGCTGGTATCGCCCACCATTGACCTGACGGGTTACTCGGCAGCTAAAGTGAAGTTCTCGAACGGTTACTATTACAGTTTCTCCGACAATTACGCCCAAGTACAGATTTCGGGCAACAACGGCTCAACCTGGACGACCCTCAAGGATTACTACACCGATGGTGCCGACGCACTCGTGGCCGACTCCCTGGTTATTCCCAATACGTTCCTGGGGCTAAGCACCGTTAAAGTACGGTTCAACTACTCAGCCGTAGCTTACTATGGAGGCATCTGGGATGTGGACAACGTGGTCGTGCGAGGCACGAAAAACCTGGCCGCGACCACCTACGCTGTGGTGGGCAACCCGGCCACGGCCAGCGTAAGCGGCTCGACCATCACCTTCAACCCCCTTGCCACTACCACCTACCAGGTAACGGCCACCGGCAGCAGCGGCTGCCCCAGCCCGGCCACGCCCATCACCATCACGGTGAACACGGTCACGGCCTGGACCGGCGCCACCAGCACCGACTGGTTCACGAGCAGCAACTGGACCAACTGCGTGCCCACCCGCTACACCGATGCCACCGTTCCGGTGGCCACGTCGGGCAACTACCCCAGCATCAGCACCACGGCCAACGCGGCGGAGGTGAAGTCGCTGACGTTGGACAGCGGGGCCAGCCTGAGCGAGAGCGCCGGCACCCTGAACATCTACGCCAGCCTGACCACCAACGGTACCACCAGCCTCACGGGTGGCATGGTGGCCTTCCTGGGGGCCTCGCCCATGCTGACGGGTAGCAACCCGCCGGCCTTCTACAACCTGAACGTGAACCTGAACAGCGGCACCCTCACGCTGGGCAGCCCCACCACCGTGACCAACGCCCTGACCCTGACGGCCGGCACCCTGACCACCGGCAGCTACAGCGTGATACTGCCCGCCGGGGCCACCATTTCGGAAACGGATGCCAGCTACGTGCTGGGCACCGTGAGCGTGCCGGGCCGCAGCCTGACGGCCGGCACGGCCGAGAACTTCGGCGGCATCGGCCTGGTGCTGACGCCGGCCGCCGGCTCGCTGGCCCCCGGCCCGACGCCGGTAGTGCGCACCACGGGCACGACGCTCACGGGCGTGGGCACCAGCAAGAGCATCCAGCGGTATTTCGACATTCAGCCGGCCACCAACACCGGCTTGGACGTGACGATGGACTTCACCTACCTCGCCCACGAGAATACCAACGGCATCAATGCCAGCAAGATGACCTTGTTTAAGTCGACTACGGGGGCTGGCGGGCCTTGGGCAGCCCAGCGCCCCGCAACCATCAACGGCAACACCGTGACCAAAACCGGCATCACCGACTTCAGTGTCTGGACGCTGGGCGATGCCGACAGCCCGCTGCCGGTGCAGCTGGTTCGGTTTGAGGCCACTCGCCAGGGCGCCGAAGCCCTGCTGGACTGGGCTACGGCCACGGAGCTCGACAACCAGGGCTTTGAAGTGCAGGTGAGCCTGGATGGCCAACGCTTCCGGGCGCTGGGCTTCGTGGCCGGGGCGGGCAGCAGCGCCAGCCCCCGCAGCTACCGCTTCACCGACCGCGAAACCGGCAAGGCCGGCCTGCGCTACTACCGCCTGCGTCAGGTAGACCGGCAGGGCACGGCCACGTTCTCGCCGGTGCGCACCGTGCTGTTTGAGGCCCCGGCCGCCCAGCTGGTGGCCTGGCCCAATCCCTACCAGCAAGCCGTGCACCTGAGCGTGACGCTGCCGCTGGCGGCCTCCTCGGCCACCCTCACGCTCATCGATGGCGTGGGCCGGGAGGTGCTGCGTCAGGAGTTAGGCGCTCTGCCCGCCGGCCTCAGCGAGCCCGCGCTCGAAACCACCGCCTTCAGCCGGTTGCCAGTGGGCGTCTACGTGCTGCGCCTCTCAACCCCCACCGGGGTTCAGCTGCTGAAGCTGACAAAGGAGTAAGCACTACGCGCAAAGAGAAAAGCCCCGGCAGTCGCCGGGGCTTTTTTTGTGTAGGGCCATCTGCCTGATGCGCGGTATCAATGCCCCCGCACTCGTTATTATGGTTGCTCCCGGTTGCTGATGCTGCGACTTGGCTTAGCTGGCGATAGTGCCGGGAGCTGCCACTCCGGCCGCGTCCAGGGTGCGGCTCAGGGCCAGGGCCTGCTGCACAATGCCGGCCGGGTAGCCCGCCCGTTCCAGCAGCCGGATGGCGTTGCGGGTGGTGAGCGGGCCGGGCTTGAGCCGGTAGTCGAAGTACCAGTCGGCCTCGGTCACGGTTTCGGAGAAGTGGTATTCGGTGAAAGCCGGGGCGAGGAGTGCGCCCAGCTCGCCGTCGTGCGTGGAGGCCACCACCAGGCTGCGCGCTTGCAGGTGCGCCAGCACGGCCTGCGTGGCCGCGATGCGCTCCACCGTATTGGTGCCCTTGAACAGCTCATCGAGAATGAACAGGTAGCCGCCCGCCTCCGCCTGCCGGATGAAACCCAGTACCGCCTCAGCCTCGGCAAAGTAGTAGCTCTTGCCCTCGGGCAGGTTATCAGCCAGGTTGATGCTGGACACCACCCGCCGGAATGGAGCTGCGTAGGCCGCCGCCGGGCAGGTGGCAATGGTCTGGGCCAGCAGCGTATTGAGCCCAATGGTGCGCATAAACGTGGTTTTGCCTGACATATTGGAGCCAGTAAGCAGTACGCTGGCCCCGGTCACGGTCAGGTCGTTGGGCACGCAGCCGGGCACCAGCGGATTGTAGGCGGCCGTGAGGTGCAGGCCGGTTTCATCCGCTGTGAAAACCGGCGCACAGTGCGGCTGCCGCGCCCGAAACCCAGCCACCGCCACCGCGCAATCGGTGTAGCCCACGGCCTCAAACACGGCCCGGATGGCTTCGGCGTGCTGCTCCACGTCGCGTCGACAGCGATGGTACACGATGAAATCGAGCAGCAGCACAATCTTGATATACTGCAGTATCAGCCACGGCAGGGCCGCTATGTCGGATTGCAGCTGGCCCTCGAACTGCAAAAAAGCTACCTTGTTCACGATGGAGCCCAACCGGCCCAGCGGCGCGGCCAGCCCACGCAACGCGGGCAGTGGCAGGCTCAGCCGGCTCAAATCGCGCCCGGCACGATAGAGGCTGCCCAACTGCAGCATGGGCCGCACGCCGGCCACCACCCGCGCCCGGTTCCAGAAGTGCAGCAGCGTGTGCACCAGCAGCTGCCCCGCCGTAAGCAGCCACAGCGCCGGCTCCCACCAGCCGCCTACGGCCGTGGCCAGCAGCAGCAGCACCAGCGCCGGGGCCGCTGCCGTCCAGGGCAGCTCGGGCAGGGCCTCGCCGGCCAGCAGGTCTGCCAGGTAGTAGGCTTCGGTGGAGGTGAGGCGGCTGAGGGCCAACTGCGCCCGGCCACGCTCGGTTGGCTGAGTGGCAAAAAAGCCGGCCGCTTCGTCGAACTCCCGCAGGGCTGTGGCATCGGCCAGCGGGCTGTGCAGGCGGTGGTAGAGGCACTGCTGGCCCACGCGGCTCACGGTGCCGTCCAGTAGCGCAAATAGCTCGTCGCCGTTCAGGTCGGTCCAGGTTTGCTGGTCGAGGCGGTGGTAGGCGGGCTCGGCCGGCACCACCGCGTAGTAGCGGGCAATGAGCGGAAAGTTGCGAAAGCGCGCCGTGGGCTGCCGCCACTCGGCGTCGAGGGCGGCCAGCCGCTCGGAGGTTGAAGTCCACATGGAAAGCGAGGGGAGATGCCGCCGCAGATGGCGGTAGCCGGACAAAAGTACAGGCCGCCGCCGGTTGCCCCGGCCCGTGGCTTCTCCGATTTCTGCCGTACTTGGCGGCGTTAAACTCAACCATTTCCGCACCCGCATGAACCCCCAACCGCAACCGTCCAATGCCTTTATCGCCGCTTCCTGGGTGGCCCTGCTGGCCGGCCTGGCCGCCTTCATCATCGGCCTTTGGAACGCCGCCATGCCCCTGAACGAAAAAGGCTACTACTTCACGGTGCTCATGTACGGCTTGTTTTCAGCCATTTCCCTGCAAAAAAGCGTGCGCGACCGCCTCGAAGGCATCCCCGTAACCAACATTTATTACGGCCTGAGCTGGTTTTCTACCGTACTGTGCATTCTGCTGCTCACCGTCGGTCTGTGGAACGCCACGCTCACCCTGAGCGAAAAAGGCTTCTATGCCATGTCGTTTCTGCTGAGCATGTTCGCGGCCATCGCCGTGCAGAAGAACACCCGCGACAGCCAGCGCTCCAGCGTCGCTCAATAAATCTGCTTACCCCAATCTATGCCGCTTACGCTTCGCAAAACCCTCAAATTTACCGGCTACACCATTGGCGGCATCATCGGCGTGGCGGCGCTCTACGTGGGCACGGCCCTGGCGCTGTCTGCCATCCCGGTAGCCAAAACCGACCCCAACGCCCCGGCCGACGTCACCGTTTTCCTGCACACCAACGGTGTGCACACCGACATCGTGCTGCCCATCAAAACCACCCAAATTGACTGGAGCCAGCTGCTGCCCATTGCCAACATCCCGTCGCAGGACAGCACCATGCACTACATCGCCTTCGGCTGGGGCGATAAAGGTTTTTACCTCGACACCCCCACTTGGGCCGACCTCAAGTTCAGCACCGCCTTTGTGGCCGCGTTCTGGCTGGGCTCCTCGGCCATGCACACCACCTACTTCCACAGCATGGCCCCCAGCTCTGAAACCATCCCGCTCCACCTCAGCCGCGCCGAGTACGCCCGCCTGATTGCCTATATCCAGCGCAGCTTCGCACTCGATGCGGCTGGCCGCGCCCAGCACATCAAAGGCCACAGCTACGGGCAGGATGATGCCTTCTACGAAGCTCACCGCGTTTACAGCTTCGCATATACCTGCAACACCTGGACCAATAACGCCCTGAAAGCCAGCGGCCAGCGCGCCTGTCTCTGGACGCCTTCCGATAAGGGGATTTTCCACATTTACGGCCGGTAGCACTGTAGCGTGGACTCTGTGAGTCCGCGCCTAGGCGCACGACTTGCAACCCAACGATGCGCGGACTGGCAGAGTCCACGCTACAAACAAACCGACCCCGCCGGCGACGAAGCCAGCGGGGTCTTAAGGGATGAAACCATCGGGCGAACGGCCGGCGCGGCCTAGTTCAACCATACATCCGCCACTTGCTCGAAGCGGTGGGCGGCAAAAGCCCCGTAGGGACGCTCGGCATAAAAACCAAGGACGTGCACCTGCGGATGGCCCGTGCGCACATGCGGCAACACGCGCACGGCGTACACGCGGCCGGCCTCGGGCCAGTCGCCAACGTAGTCGGCCGGACGTTGCGCGTCGTTCACGCAACGGGCAAATTGCTGCAAGGGCAGCGGCGTAGGGAGCTTGACGTTTGACATACCCAAAGATACAATTATTACGGTAAACTAAAAAATTTGGAAAGAAATTTATTTAGGCTTTTTCGGAGACTAGTTGATGAATTTTGCATTTTCAACATGATTATCCCATGAAGCTCGTAAAGCAATTAGAAAAAGGTAGTTGTGTAATGAGTAGGGTGGAGGGAAAGAAGAAGCTAATTATGTTAGTAATGAGCTCCTGCAATGCTGAAGCTAAATCACTTGAATATTGTGATGATTGCATCTATTGGCAATTTTATCGGTGCTCCTCTTTTTAGCACTCGGGCGTTGCTGGTGTTTCGTTGCCCGGTGCCGGCCGGCGGCTCCTGGCCATATGTTGCGCTGTGGGACGGAGCGTGGTCAGGACGGTCAGTTGCCAGCAACGGCATGGACCGGAAACAGGGCCCGTCACAAACCTAGCGCGCTCACGCTGCCATATGGCAACAAACCGCTGGATAGCTGGTATTTCCCGGCGGAATCCTCATTAATCACTATGTATGCTTCCGGCGGCGGTGCTACTATGGCGGCTGGCGCGAAACGTCCATACCATTCCATCTAAGCCAAAAAAGCCTTTCACATGCGTTGTGAAAGGCTTTTTTGGCTTAGATGGACGGGAACCGGGGCCTTGCCATAATTTACCATTAATACATGCCAGCCGTGCCGGGAGGTGTACGGACTGAACACGCCGTTTCCCCTTTTGCGTTGCTAATCAGTGTCGGATAACAATAAAAAATTTGTCAATGTGCGCTTTGTTAATCCTATTGAATAACTACAGTCCGGCTTATAATCTGGCGGCTGCCCACGGCCTGCACCACGTACCAGCCGGGCGGCAGGCTTTCCAGTTGCGCATCGAGCAGGTGGCCGGCCGCCGCCTGCCGCCGCACTACCTGGCCCAGCGGGTTCAGCACCCGCACTTCCACGAGGCCAAAATCAACCGGGACTTCCACCCGCAGCGGGCCGGCCGTGGGGTTCGGATACACCCGGAACTCAGTCGCCAATGCCGTTGAGCGCGTGGGCAACACGCTGGCGTAAACCGCTGCCGCCGCATCGGCCGAGGCCTGAAGCTGCGCCAGCGTGGGCGCGGCCAATACGGCGAAGGCCACCGTGGTAGAATCGCCGGGAGCCAGCCGGGCCAGCCGGGTGCCCACCACCTGCGACACATCGGAGCCGTTGGGCAGGCCGGCGGTGCGCTGGGCGCGGGCGGTGCCGCTGCTCAGGGCCAGGAATTTTTCGGCCACTGAAAAGCCGTCGGCCAGGCGGATGGGGGAGCCAGCGGGCGCGCCGCCATCGATGGAATACACGGCCGGTGCGCCGCCGCTCAGCAGCCGGATGCCCGCGTAGGCCACCGGGGCGGTGGTGCCGGCCGGGCCGCCCAGCGCGTAGCAATAGCCCAGGGCGCGGGCGGTGTCGTATGCTGCCGCGTTGCGGGCTGCACCGTCGGGGTTAGGCAGGTCCCAATCGGTGAAAATGCCGGCGTAGAGGGGCTTGAGGGTATCGGCGGTGAGGTTTTTGAGCGAGTATTCCAGCACCACGAAATCGCGGCGGCCGGGCGTGGCCCAGGCATAGGCGCGCTGGCGCACGGCCACGCCTACGCTCCGCACGCGGCTGCCGGCCACCGGAATGGTGTCCTGAAAGGCCACGCGGGCTTCCTGGTCGGCGCGGGGGCCGGGCTGCTGGTGGGTGGCTTGGCGCAGGCTGAAAAACGACTGGCGCGACTGCCCGCCGCTGGTGCGCAGCCGGTCCGATACGCGGGTGGGCGTGGTGGCCAGCAGCAGGCCGCCTTCGCTCAGGATGTTGCCGCTGGTGCGGTAGCTCAGGCCCGCGCCCACGGTGCCGGCCAGGTTGTCGAAGGCCAGGTTGCCCCGGCTGGTGAGCGTGAGGGCCAGGTCGTTGGCGTTGAGAATCACGTAGTCGGGGTTTAGCACCAAGTCAACGTATTGGTCGTACTGAAAGCCGCCCGTGTCGGTGATGCGGTAGCGCAGCGTGGCGGTGGTATTGAGCGGGATGCCGCTGGCGGCCACGGCCAGCCGGAAGGGCGCGGTGGCATTGGTGGCGCGGTCCAGCGTGGCCATGTTGCCCACCGCAAAGCTGCCCTGCCGCACCGTGACGTAGGGCGAGAGCGAGGTGAGGGTGACCGTAAGCCCGGTCACCGGCTGCAACAGGTTCTGCACGTCCACGGTCAGGCGCAGGCTATCGCCGGGCGCGTAGGCGGCCCGGGCGGGCAGGAAGGTGCTGGCAATAACGCGGGCCTCCTTGGGGTCGGCGGTGAGGGCGCGCAGTACGTTGAGCCGGCCGGTGCCGAGGCGGCCGGCCCAGGCGGCGTTGGCGGGCAGGCCGTCGATGTTGTCGGTGGTCTGGCGCAGGCGGGCCATCACCTGGGCCGCCGTGAGCTGCGGAAACCGCCAGCGCACCAGCGCCGCCGCCGCTGCGGCCAGCGGCGCGGCAAACGAGGTGCCGCCCACCGCTACGTAATCAGCATCGGCCACGCCGCCCGCCGATACCGTGTGGTAGCCCTGCGTGGTGAGGATGCTCAGGCCCGGGGCCGTCATGTCCACGCGGTGGTTGAAGGTGGCGGCGGGGCTTTTCTGGTCGGTGCTGCTCACGCCCGACACCGACAGCACATGGTCGTAGGAGGCGGGGTAGAACAGGATATCGGCGCTGGTGTTGCCGGCGGCGGCCACCACCACGGCGTCGCGGTTTATGGCGGCGTAGGTGATGGCGTCCTGCTCGAAACGCGAGTAGCCGCCCGGCGCGCCCCAACTCATGTTGATAACCTGGCAGCCGTGGTCGGCGGCGTACACGATGGCCTCGTAGCCGGCAAAGCTGCCCGTGGGCGTGTTGGGGTAAATATTCAGCGGCAGAAACCGGCACCGGTTGCCCAGCCCGGCAATGCCGAGGCCGTTGTCGGTGCGGGCGGTGGCCACGCCGGCCACCAGCGAGCCATGGATGATGGTGATGTCGTAGCCGCAGTCGTTGTCGTTGTTGGCCAGGTCCCAGCCCGTGAAATTGTCCACGTAGCCGTCGCCGTCGTCGTCGCGGCCGTTCACGGGGTCGGCGTAGTTGTGCTTGATTTGCTGGCGCAGGTCTTCGTGGGTGAGGCGCACGCCGCCGTCGGTGATGCCGATGACGATGCTGCTGTCGCCGCGGGTCACGTCCCAGGCGCGGTAGGCCCGGATTTGCTTGAGGTAGAACTGGCTGGCCGTGAGACTGGTGAGCGTGGAATCTGCCCGGGGGTCGTTGGGCTGGTACATCGGCCGGCGGATGTAGAGCGGCTCCACGTACTCCACGGCCCCGGTGCCCAGCAGCACGGTCCGGGCGCGGTCGAACGGCGTGGCGGCGGGCAGCTCAACCTGATAAATGCCCCGCAAATCCACGCTGCCGGGCCGCTCGGCGCTGGGGGCTTGGGCACGCGGAAATTTCTGCCGCAGGCTGTGAGCGTCCAGCGTATTCAGCGCGGCTTCGAGGGCAGCGAGGGAGTGGCCGGGGCGCAGCTTCAGCACCACGCGGCCGGGGATGGTGGGCGGCGCAGCCTGCGCCGCGCCCGACTGCCCCAATCCAATTATTAACAGGAAAAATAGTGCGCGTAACGTGTTTTTCATCAGGCAGAAGCGTCGCGGTGATATTGTAGTTAAAGATAAGTGCTTACGTAATTATTGCACGGTTCGGATTATCATCAGAAGCCGAAAAAACAAAGCCGCCGCTTCGGCAGAAGCAACGGCTTTGGCTGATAAGAACCGCGAGGCGGGACCTTACTTGGGGTTATAATATTTGTAGGGCTTGGGCGGTTTGGTCGTTTTGAAGGACTCCAGCTTGTGAGGCTTCAAGTCGATAACCGGACGGCTGCCCCCATTCTCCTTACGGAAGTGAGCTTTGTTGTTTTTACCCTGGCTCGATTCGGATTTGTGAGCAAAAGCTCGTTTTGCTTTCACCTTGGGGCGCGACTGGGCAGTGGCCGGCAGGGTCAGGCTTAGGCCGAGGCCCAGAAGCAAGAGGGAGAAAATCTTGTGCATTGTGGGAAGAAAAAGACGGTGAAAGGAAGAAGAAGTGAGCGTTCGGAAAGTGCTTGCATCGGCGGCAAGCCACTTACCAGCAGCAATTAGCTACAATAAGGCCTGTACGTCGTGGCCCAGGTTTTCGATGTCCTGCCGCAGCTGTTGCCAGGGGCCGGGCTCGGAGCCGGCGGGCGGGGTGCCGGCCTGCGTGAGCTGTGCCGCCAGGCGGGCGCGCTTCGCTTCGAGGGCGGCGGCGTGGGTTTCGTAGGTATTGGTAGAGCCGGCGGCGGTAGCGTGGGCGCGGTTGTGCAGGGTCTTGATTTTGGCGTCCAGTTCATCGAGGGCCAGGCGCAGGTTGGCGGCCGAAAGCTGCGGGTCGCGCGGAGCGGATGCGTCGGAAGTAGGGGAGGGAACCATAAGCAGCGGAGTAAAGAGCGTACTAACAGGTTATTGTACTGATTTTGGATGCGAAAGGATACCACCCGGACCAGCCGCCCGCTGGGCGGCCATGTTACCAACATTATCACAACAAAAGGATAATTCTGAGGCCTCTGCGCTGGCAATGGGGGCAAGTAGCTTTGTGCCATAGAACTTTAGCCAGACCACCTTATGCTTTGCCGTTTCGCGCTGGTTGCTGGATTGATTGTGGCGGCTGGTGGTTTGGCCCGGGCCCAGACGGCTTCAGCCGATGTGCCGGCTCAAACCGAAAGCGGTGCTACCGCCACCCCGGCGGCCCCCACCGTCTACTTCACGGCCGAGGAGATGCCCGCCTTCCCCGGCGGCGATGCCGCGCTGGTGAAGTTCCTGAGCAGCAAGGTGAAATACCCCGCCGCCGCGCTCGACCGCAGTCTATCGGGCAAAGTGCACGTCACCTTCACGGTGGACCCCGCCGGCCACCTGCACGACCCGCGCGTGGTGCGCGGCCTGGGCAGCGGCCTCGACGAAGAGGCCCTGCGCCTCGTGCGCCTCATGCCCTGGTGGACGCCCGGCCGCGTTCACGGCCAGCCCGTGTGGGTGAGCGTGACCATGCCCATCGTGTTTCGGGCGCTGTAAAGTTCGTCAGTCACCAAAAGCCCGCGGCAGGCCCAACTCCCGCGCCAGCGGGGCCGCGCCCGACTGCCAGAGCGCGGCCAGTACGGCGTTGGCGGTTTCGGCCAGCTCCAGGTGGAAATCTTCGTGCAGGCGCAGGGTTTGGCGCAGAGCCTCCTGGGTGCGTTTGGCCAGGTGCTGGAGCAGGGGCTGGGTGGGGCCGTGCAGGCGCGCCGTGCTGGCGGCCTGGTGCCGGAACACGTTGGCCAGCAGCCGCCAGCTGAGCTCGGCTTCGCCGAAGGCATCGTCGGTGATTTTGGCGTGGTAGGCCAGCCGCGCCTGGAGCTGCCGCAAGATAACCAGCAGGTCGTTAGGGGTTTGATGGAAGCCCCGCACGGGGTCGTCGACCTGGGCGCGCAGGGCAGTGCGGCGGGTTTCCAGGGCCTCGGGGCCTTCGAGCAGGCGGAAGGCCAGCTGTTCGGTCAGCACCGCGTCCTGGGCCACGAGGCGGGCCAGGAGCTGGTCTTTTTCTTTTTGCGGCAGCTGCAACAGGGCTTTGCGGAGGTCGGGCGAAAGGGCGGGCATGGGGAGGCGCTACGCGAACTGGGGTTCAGCCGCAAACTACGTGCCCCGCGCCCGGAAGGTGCCCCGGTGCTTACTTCGCCGGCAGCACCAGGATGGGCAAAGCGCTGTCCAGCAATAGCTCGGCCGTAACGCTGTTATGAAACAGCTTGCCCAAAAAGCTGCGCTCGCGGGCCACCACCACCAGCAAATCGAAGTCGTGGGGCTGGGCCACCTGCAAAATGCCCCGGGCGGGGCTGGCATTGGTCACGGTGCGGGCGTGCGCCGGGGGCAGGTCGAGCAGCAGGCCGGTTTGCCGCACCGATTCCAGGGCGGCGGGGTCCAGCTCGTGGCGGCCGGCCGACACGTTCAGCACGGTTACCTCGGCCTTCAGGGCCGTGAAAAGCTCCTGCATGGTGCCGGCGTGCGCGCCCAGGCTGAAGGGCTCCCCGTCCACGGCCATCAGCACGCGCCGGGGCGGGGCGGTGCTGCTCACCAAGTGGGGCACCACCAGCATGGGGTAGGGGCTGTGGCGCAGCAGGTCCAGCGACGTGGTTTGCACCAGTTCATCGGGCAGGTTGGAGTGGTCGGGGCGGCCCAGCACTATCAGGGCGGGGTGGTGGCGGGCCACGGCATCGGCCACGGCCACTTCTACGCGGCCGTAGCCTACCTCGGCCACCACGGGCACCGGCAGGCCGCGCGCCACGCTATTGAGGGCCAGCGCCACGGCTTCCTTGCTCAGGTTGGAAAAATTGCCGGTGAAGTGTTCCGGGTCGAGCGCGGAATCGCGGCGGACGTGCAACAGCACGAGGCGCGCGTGGAGCGGGCGGGCCAGGTTGGTGGCATAGTCCAGGGCCCGGTTGGCGGCCTGAAAAAAGTCGGTGAGGATGAGCAGGGAGGCCGTCATGAGGGGAAAGGACTGGTGAGACTGAGCAGAACAAAGAACCGGCCTGCGCTATGCCGGCCAGCTATAATAAGTTAGTAAAGATGCCTGATTTTTATCATGTTCCACGGGGTGAGGTGGGCCTTATAATGCATACCTGGCACCGGTCCGAAAGGTAGATAATCGATTTGTTTAAGTAATATATATTAATTACTATTATAAAGAATTATGCCTGTTGGTTCCAATGGCTGCCCTCCGCTTCCTGCCGGTTTGCCTGTGCCTGGCCCTGACGGCCCCGGGAGGTGGCTCCGTGCCCGGCTGGCAGGCACCGAAGCCAGTTTCGGCAGTTATCAAACCCGCCAGCCCGCCACCCATCGAGTCGGTGGCCCACTACATTCAGGCCCTGCTCGATACCACGGCCGCCGGCAGCCTGCGCGCCGCCGACGAGCACCGGGGCCTGCAAGCCGGGGCCACCGTGCGGGCCTTTTATGGGGCCGACTATGCCCCGGCCTGGGGTACCGCGCCCGATAGCCTCAACAGCCGCGCCGCCCTGGCCCTGCTGGCCCGCGCCGCCGAGCACGGCCTGAGCGCCGCCGACTACCACCTCGACCAGCTGCGGGCCCTGCGCGACTCGCTGGGCCACGCCCGGCACCCGGCCGCCGCCCAGCAGGCCCGCCTCGAAGTATACCTCAGCGATGCGGTGCTGGCTTTCATGCGCGATTTGCGGCGCGGGCGGCTGCGGCCCTACACGGTGTCGGCGGAGGAGAAGGCCGCCGGGCCGGCCGGCCAGCCGGCCCCGGTGCTGCGCGCCGCCCTGGCCGGCCACAACGTGCCCGCCGCCCTGCGGGCCAGCCAGCCCGCCAACCGCGAATACCGCCAACTGCAACAGGCGCTGGCGCAGTGGCTGGCCGCCCCCGTGCTGCCCGACTCGGCGGCCCGGCACCGGGCGCAGTACGAGCAGGTGGCCCTGAACCTGGAACGCTGGCGCTGGGACGGCATTTTCGAAGCCGAATACATCCTGATTAATCTGCCCGCCTACGAGCTGGAGGTAATTGCCCGCGACTCGGTGCAGCGCCGGCACCGCGTGGTGGTGGGCAAGCCCGAAACGCCCACGCCCACGCTCAGCAGCCGCCTCAGCTACTTCACGCTGGCCCCTGACTGGCACGTGCCACAGTCCATTGCCACCAAGGAAATCCTGCCCCGCCTCAAGAAGGACCCCGGCTACCTGTACCGCAACAACTACCGCCTCACCGACGCCCAGGGCCGGGGTCGCAACCCCTGGCACATCAACTGGGCCAACGTCACGGCCGAGAACTTCAACTATACCGTCCGCCAGTCGGCCTGCTGCGATAATGCCTTGGGCAACATTGTGTTTCGCTTTGCTAATCCGTACTCCGTGTACCTGCACGACACGCCGGCGCGGAAGTTGTTCAAGTCCCCCAGCCGGGCGCTCAGCCACGGCTGCATCCGGCTGCAGAACCCCATGCTGCTGGCGGCCTACCTACTGCGCCGCGAAGGCCGCCCCGTGCAGCTGCCCACCGAAGACGAGTGCGCCGAGATGCCGCGCCCGCGCGATGTGCGCCTGAACCGCCCCCTGCCCCTGTACGTGCGCTACGCCACCTGCACCGCCGAAAACGGCCAGCTCCGCTTCCTGGCCGACGTGTACCACCGCGACGAAGCCCTGCGGCAGGCGCTGTTCGGCCTGCGGCCCTAAGCCGGGTTTTGCCACCGGCTGTTTTTATGATAAAAATCATACCGTAAGGCGATTAACATCACGGCGGCGAGGGGGCGATTTCTTGATATTTGAATGGCCACCCGCTCAGCCCAACCTCGTTCGCACCATCCTAAAACTGCTACTCATGCAACCGCTGCTGCTCCTGCTTTCGGTGCTGCTGGCCAGTGTGCTAACCCTGCTGGGCTGGCGGCTGGAAGCCAATACCCGGCGTCCGGCTTAGTGCCTTAGAGGCGCAGCCTGCTTCGGCCTGCCGGCTCGTTTCCGGGCGCTGCCTGGGCGGGGCCTGCTTTTCACTTGCTCTGTTTGCTCTTTTTCCTGGCCATGAATCATTCGCCCGCCCTCGTCGTCCTCACCGATTTTTTTGCCGTCTCCAACCGCACGCTTTCGTATGCGGCGGGGCTGGCGGTGCCGCTGCATGCCCACCTGGTACTGCTGCACGTGCGCCGCGATGGCCTGCTGGCCCCCGCCGAATACAGCCACCACACCACCAGCACCGAGCGGCAAACGGCCCGGCAGCTAAAGCACCTGGCCGCCGGCCAGGACGTGCCCACCGAAGTGGATATTTCGGAAGACTTCCTGCCCGAAGCCGTGGAGGACGTGGTGCGCCGCCACCACCCGCTGCTGCTGGTGCTGGGCCGCCCCGGCTCGGCCACCATGCCGGCCGAAATCGTGACCAATACGGCCATGGACCTGCTTCGACACGCGCCCTTCCCGCTGCTGGTGGTGCCCACCGTGGGCTGGGACGTGCGCCCGCCCCGACGGCTGCTGCTAGCCGTGGATGGGCAGCCCTTCCAGCTGCCCGAAACCCACCACCTGCTGCCGCGCCTGCTCCGGGCCAACGAGGGTACGCTCGATGTGGTGCACGTCGCCACTGCCGCTGCCCCGGACACGCCGGATGTACTGGCGGGCATAAACCAGCCCGGTCTACTGAAAGAGGTGGAAGCCAGTCGCGTGCACCGCGTGCAGCAGCCCACTGTGGTGGGCGGCGTATTGCAGCAAGCCGCCGACATGGAGGTTGATATGCTGGTGGTGGTGGCCCGGCGGCACAGCCTGCTGGGCGGCCTGTTCCACCGCAGCGTCACGGCGCAGCTCATTCAGGAAAGCCCCATTCCGGTGCTGGTGCTGCCCGCCGAGGAGTAGCCCGGTAGGAGCATTCGGGGTGTTTTACAACGTTGTTTTTTCGGCTCAAGGTCATGAATCCATCTGTTCTGGTACTCGCCAATCTGTCGGACTCGGCGGCGCAGGCCACGCGGTGGGCGGCCGTGCTGGGGGCCCCGCTCCAGGCCCGGCTCGAGTTGCTGCACCTGTGCTCAGGCCCGGAGTCGGACCCCGAGCCGGCTACGCTGGCCGGCATGCACGCCTACAGCAGCCAGGCCGAAACGGCTCAGGCCCTGGAAGCTCTGGGCCACCAGCTGCCCACGCCCACCGGCGTCACCATCACCCACGAACCCCTCGCCGAAGCTGTGGCCACGGCCGTGCACCAGCACCACCCGCTGCTGCTGGCCCTGGGCCTGAGCGAGGAGCACACCCTGCTCGACCACCTGCTGCACAACCGCGCCCTGCCCGCGCTACGGGCCACCCACCGGCCCCTGCTGCTGGTGCCCGAAGACGCGCCAGAACCCCGCCTGCCGCGCCGCGTGGTCATTGCCGTCGATGCCGAACCTTTCGCGCTCAATGCTGCCGCCAGGGCCCTGGCCCCGCTTATGGCCGCCTGGCACGCCTCCTACACCGTGGTGCACGTCACGGCCGCCCCCGAGCCGCTGGCTCTTTCCAGCCGCATGGCCCTGGCCGATGTGCGGGCCAGCCACCTGCTGCCGCCCGCCACGTCGCTGGTGTTGCAGGAGTCGCACCACCCCATCCCGGCCACCGGCATTGTGGAGGCGCTGTATGGCCCGCGCATCGACCTGCTGGTGCTCATTGCCCGCACGCGCAGCTTCCTGGGGCGACTGTTCCATCGCAGCGTTACGGCCCAGGTGCTGCGCCACAGCCCCGTGCCAGTGCTGCTGCTGCCCGCCGAAGCCCCCGAAATCCCCGACTGGATGCCCAGCATGAGCTAAGGTATTTGAGCTGAGACATTATTGAACCGCTGACTATGATGCTGTTCGGCCATCTTTTTCTCGCTTCGTCATGCAACCCAACTTCGTTGTTCTAACCGATTTCTCGCTCGCGGCCGAGCGCGCCCGGGTGTACGCGGCGGCCCTGGCCACGCCCCTCAAGGCCGACCTGCACCTGATACATGTCTTTCTGCCGCAGCCCATCGTGAGTGAATACGGCACGGTGCTGCCCGTGCTTGACGAGCAGTACGTGCCCTCAACCCGGCGCAGCCTCCAGCAAGTGGCCGCCGCCCTGCCCGTGCACGCCACCGCCGAGCTGCTGGAAGCCGACTGGCCCAGCGCCATCGAGCAGGCCCTCAGCCAGCACCACCCGCTGCTACTGGTGTCCGGCCTTACGGCTACCAGCGGCTACCTCGACGAGTGGCTGAGCAACCGCACCCTGCCGCTGGTGCACCAAACCGGCTTCCCGCTGCTGCTCGTGCCCGAGCACCTGCCCGATGCCGCTATGCATCCGCCCCGCCGCGTGGTGCTGGCCCTGGAAGCCGACCAGGCCTTCGTGCTGGAGCCGGCGGCTACGGCCGTGGTGCCGGTGCTGCATGCCCTAGAGTGTGAAGTAGTGCCCGTGACGGTGCGGCCGCCGGGAGCCCCGGCCGGCAGCGGGGCAGGCTTCGCGGCGGCCCAGGCGTGTGGGCTGGCCGCCACCCTGCCCGGCAGCGAGCTGCACCCGGTGCTGAGCGAGCTGCCCGCGTCGGGGGTGCTGCAAGCGGTGCAGGAACTGAGAGCCGACCTGCTGGTGCTGCTCGACCAGGGCCACGGCTGGATGCACAAGCTGGTCAGCGGCAGCGTGATTGACCATGTGCTGCGCTATACCAAGGTGCCGGTGCTGCTGCTCTCGGCTCGCCCGCGCGACTGAGGTGGGGCGGCGGGTTAAATGGTTGCTGGTTAAGGCCTGCCGCAGCCGTTTAGGTTCCTGCGTTAGACGGCGGCACACCCGGCAAAATGATAAAAGTCAGCTATTGATGTGATGCTGATTATTAAATACGCGGGAAGCATATCGCAGCTTTGCAAATGGTACTCAGCAGCCCAACTGCGCCCGGCACAGCGGGCCAGAGGGCCGGGGCTGGGCCCAATCGAACTGCATTATTCATCAATCAAGCGGAGATTCCGGAAATTCTCCCAGCGAAACGTATGCAAGTTTCTGCCGCCCATCTGGAACTGATTTTTGTGGCATCTACGGTTTCGGCGGCGTGGGGCGTGGGATGGGTGGCCACCACGGTGCCGGCCCCGCGTGTGGGGCAGCTGTCCGTGCCCGTGCTGCCGGTGCCGGTGCGGCTGACGGTGGTGCCGGTCTAATAGCGGGCCTACCAGTTGGGCTGGCGCAGCTTTTCGGGGTGCAATAGCCGGATGCCGTGGCTGGTCAGCTCAATCAGGCCGCTTTGCTTGAACTCACTCAGGGTTCGAATCAGCGACTCCGGGGCGGTGCCCACCACGGCGGCCATGTCGTCGCGCGAGAGCTGGATGGTGGCTTCCGGGGCAGCTCCGGCCTGCTCGTGCAGGCGCAGCAGCGTGTCGGCCACGCGCCGCCGGATGGAGCCGTAGGCCATGCCCAGCAGTTGCTCCTCGCGCTCGCTCACGCGCCCCGCCAGCAGGCGCACAAACTGTTGGCCCACGGCCGCGTTGCGGTGCAGCAGCGCCATAAAATCGGCCTTCGGAATGTAGAGCAGCGTGGTATCGTCAAGCACCAGGGCGGTGTCGGCGTGCGGGCGCTGCTCCAGCAGCGGCAGATAGCCGAAAAACTCGCCGGGGCCATACACGCCCGTGATTAATTCCTTGCCGCTGGCGGTGCGCCGCACGGTTTTTACGCGGCCCGTTTGCACGAAATACAGCCGCGTGGGGTCGTCGCCCTCGGCATACACTTCCTGCTTTTTGCGCAGCGAGTGCGGGCGGCGGTCAATGGTGAGGTCGCTGAGCTGGCCGGCAGCGGCGGCATCGTCCAGAAACGTGCCCAGGCCGTCGGGGGCGTGCAGGTCGTAGTCGGGTTTGAGGTGCTGGAAGCGGTTGAGCCGGCTGCTAATGGCACTCAGCAGCTCGGTGTCCTCGAAGGGCTTGGTGAGGTAGTCATCGGCCCCCAGCTCCATGCCGCGGCGCTGGTCGGCGCGCTCGGTTTTGGCGGTGAGGAAGATGAAGGGCACGCCGGCCAGCTGCGGGGTCTGGTTGAAGATGTGCAGCACGCCGTAGCCGTCCAGCACGGGCATCATAATATCGCACACCACCAAATCGGGCTTGGTGGCCAAGGCTTTTTCCACGCCCACCTTGCCATTTTCGGCCGGGAGCACGGCGTAGCCGGCCAGCTCCAGAATCTCGGCGGTGTTTTCCCGGATAACGTCGTTGTCCTCAATCAGCAGAATGGTTTTCATAGGGAATGGTGATGGTGACGGTGGTGCCCACGTTCAGCTCGCTATGTAACTCGATGGTGCCGCCCATCAACTCCAGGTATTTGGCGATGATGTAGAGGCCCAGGCCGGTACCGGGCGTATTGGCCACGTTGCGGGCCCGGTAAAAGCGCTCGAATAAATGCTGCTGGTCTTCGGGCGCGATGCCCACGCCCTGGTCCTGTACGCGCAGCGTGAGCAGGCCCGGCCGGCCGGTGGCACTCAGGCTGATGGTGGTGTTTTCGGCAGAATATTTCAGGGCATTCGACAGCAGATTGACCAGCACTTTGCGCAGCAGCGAAGCATCAAGCCACACCTTTTCGGGGCCTTCGGCGGTCATCTGGATGTGCTGGCCGGGCTTGCGCAGGCCCAGCACTTCGGCCACGGCTTCGCGCAGCAGGATGGGCACGGCCAGCCGGGCCGGGTGGGCTTCCAGCTTGCCCTCCTCAATTTTGCCCACCGACAGAAACTCCTCCAGAATGTCGGTCAGGTGCTTCACCGAGGCCCGGATGCGGTCCAGGTGGCGCAGGCGCTGGGGCTGCTGCTCGGCGGCCGGGTATTTCTCCACCAGCGTGGCCGAGGTGAGCACGGCCGTGAGCGGCGTGCGGAACTCGTGCGAGGCCATGGCCACAAAGCGCGACTTGAGCTCGCCCAGCTCCTGCTCGGCGGCCAGGGCCTTGGCCAGTTCCTCGGAGCGGTGCTCCAGCTGGGCCAGCGTGGTCATGAGGGCGTGGGTACGGTCGGCCACTTTCTGCTCCAGCTCGGCGTTGAGGCGCTCCACGCGCTGGCGCTCGGCCTGCAAGGCCCGCTCGGCCTCTCGCTTGAAGCTGATGTCGACCACGTAGGCCACCACGTACAGCTCCTCATCGAGGTGAAAATAGCTCAGACTGACTTCGACGGGAAACTCCGAGCCATCCCGGCGGCGGGCCAGCAGTGTTTGGTTCGAGTCCAGGGGCTGCTCCGCCGGGTGCGCACTGAACGACCCGTGCAGGTGTTCGTAGCGGTTGCGCAAGGCATCGGGCACCAGTACCTCTATGGGCTGGCCCACCAGCGCCCCTTCGGGGTAGCCGAACAGCTGCTGCGCTTTTTCATTGGCCAGCACGATGGTGCCCCGCCGTGTGGCCACGATGATGCCGATGGTGGCGTGGGTGAACACGGCCTCGAAGCGCCGCACGCTCTGGGCCAGGCTGTGCTCGGCCTCGCGCAGGCGGCCGGTGTCGGTGATGCGCACGAGGAAGTAGGACTTGCCTTCGAGGGCCAGGCTGGTGAGTTCCATGTAGCCCCAGAACGGACGGCCCACGTACCGGCGGATTTCCACTTCCCGCTCGCAGTGCCCCGCAGCCAGCGTCTCGTCGCGCAGCTGCTCCCATTCGGCCGGGCTGAGGCGGTGATGCTGCAGGGTGCGCACCGGGTCGTCGTAGAGGGCCTGGGCCGAGGGGTAGCCCAGCTGGCGGTAGCCGGCCGTGTTCACGCGCGTAAACCAGGCCACGCTCACATCGTACAGGCCCACGAAGTTGCTGGTCTGCTCAAACAGAATGTCGGTCAGCGGGTTGCGGTAAAAGTCGAGTGGCATGGCGGGCAATTGATTCGGTAAAGTAACACCGGAACGGCGGCCTGCGTAGCGGCCTGATAGATGTCAGCGACCCGGCCTGACGGCCGTCATGTCCGGGCCTTGGGGGCCGGTCTAGTTTTGCCGCACAATTTTTAACTCAAGCTTTAACTTCTGCCATGACTGGCTCCCAAGCCATTGAGCCTGAGCACCCGCCGGCGGCCGTGCTGCTGGTGATGCTGCCGCCGCCGGCCCGATACTCCCTGGCCCAGCCCCAGGCGGCTTTCGCGGCCGCCCTCGCCACCCTGCAAAATCGCTTGGGACCCGCCGTGCGGGTGCTGAAAATTGACGAAGCCAGCTACCCCGCCATCGTGCGCAGCTTCGCACCAGCCCAGCTGCCCACCAGCGTACTCATGCACCACGGCGTGGAACTCTGGCGCCGCCCCGGCCTACCCGACGCGGCCGAAATCGACGCGCTGCTGGTGGGTAGAAACGGTAGAGCGGGGGAATAGCTAGGTCAAGTGCCGATGCCGCACCACGCGCCAGCCACCTAGGGCCACGATGCCGGCCAGCAGCCACACCGAAGCCCGCCACTCCGATTGCCGAAGGGGCTGGAGCCACTTGTCAGCGAAGAACTGCTGAGGCGGCGGAGGCGTTGGGCGAAGTGTGTAGGCACTTGTGCCGCAACTGATATATGGAGGGGATGAGTCCACTGGTTGCGGGACGTATGAATCCACCAGCACATACAATACGGTTGGGCCATGATAAGTGTCGAGCAGGTATTTTTGAATATTGTATTCAGACATCAAATCCAGCAAACTTACCAACTCCTTGTACCGTGTTGAAGGACGAATTTGGACGCGTACTCCACAGTTTGCGACGGTATCGTCTCGCATTGTTTTAATGGCCCGCGCAATCGCCCGCATAGAAATTGAATCATGAGCAGAATTGCCACTGAACTCAACATGCTGCCAGTTATAAAGGCCAAAGAGTTGCGAATAGAGGAAAGGTATACTTCTGATGGATTGGTAAATAGTATCTGACAGGGGCCTGGGAGGCATCGATAATTGTATAACATGCCGAGGCTGCAACTGCGCCCGCCACGGCCCAATTGCCACAGTCCCCAGCCACAATAGCCCCGCCAGCGCCAGCAGGCCCGGTGGAAACAGCAGCATGCGGCGATGACGGCGCGGCAGATAAAGACGGAGATACATACCGAAAAGTAGAATTGGCGATGCCGAATAACGTCAGAAATCGGCGCAGCGTATGGCAACCGACAAGCGACTAGGTAGCTGACGACCGCGGGTATGTTTCGTTGCCTGCTAACAATTCACGTACTCTGCTGGTCTGCGTCGTGCTGTTTGACCCGCCAATTATGCCCTTTCGATACTCGCTTCTACTGCTGCTTTGGTTTCCGCTGCTGCCCGCCCGCGCCCAAACCCGGCCCGATACTACCCGCGCCGTGGCCCTGCCCGAGGCCACAGTGACCGGCTACGGCCAGCGCCTGCCGCTGCGCCGCACCGCCGCCGCCATCGGCGTGCTTGATGCTCGGGTGATTGAGCAGTTCAGCCCCACGGCCCTCACGCAGGCCGTGAACACGCTGCCCGGCGTGCGGCTGGAAGAGCGGGCCACGGCCAGCTACCGGCTCAGCATCCGAGGCAGCACGTTGCGCTCGCCGTTTGGGGTGCGCAACGTGAAGGTGTACTACAACGGCATTCCCTTCACCGAGGCTGGCGGCAGCACGCCGCTCAACCTGCTCGACCCCGCCATTATTGGGCGGTTGGAAGTGCTGAAGGGGCCGGCCGGCAGCGTGTACGGTGCGGGCACGGGCGGCGTGGCGCTGTTTGGCACTCCTGCCGTGGCGGCGGGTGTTAGCCGGGTGGCGGTGGGGGCCACGGTGGGCAGCTACGGCCTGCGCCGCAGCACCATCACGGCCGAGACGGGCAGCGCCACCAGCAGCATCCGCGCCCAGTATGCCCACCAAAGCCTCGACGGCTACCGCCAGCAAAGCGCCTTGCAGCGCGACGTATTCGCCCTCGATGCCCGCACCGTGGCCGGCCCCAAAACCACGCTGGCGGCCCATCTGCTCTACACCGACATCAGCTACCAGCTGCCCGGCGGCCTCACCCGCGCCCAGCTCGCGGCCGACCCCCGGCAGGCGCGGCCGGGCACGCCCGCCGCGCCCGGCACCATGGCGCAGCAGGCCTTTTACGCCTCGCGTACGGGCCTGCTGGGCCTCACGCACGAGTACCGCTTCACCGAGAAGCTGGAGTTGCAAACCACGCTATATGGCAGCGGCACCGTGATTCGCACGCCGTATCTGGTCGACTACGAGCGGAATACCGGCGTGGGCCTGGGCGGGCGCACAGCCCTGAGCTACCGCACGGCGCTGGCGGGGCGGGTGCTACGGCTGCAAGGCGGCGGCGAGTTCCAGGCCGGCTTCACCAACGGGCGCAGCTACCAGAACAACGGCGGTACGCCCGGCGCGTTGCGCTACGACGACGAAATCACGACCACGACCGGCTTCGCCTTCGCCCAGGCCGACTACGCACTGCCCGCCGATTTCCAGCTGACCGTGGCTGCCAGCTACAACCGCCTGCGCCACCGCATTTCACGGGTGAGCAGCGCAGCGGCCAACCCCACCGGCTACCAGCTCAGCCGCGATTTCCGGCCCGTGGTGTCGCCCCGCGTGGCGCTGCTGCGTGAGTTTAGCCCCAACCTGTCGGTGTATGCCAGCGTGAGTACCGGCTTCTCGCCGCCCACGGTGGACGAAATTCGGCCCTCGGATGGCAGCCTCAATGGCGACTTGCAGGCCGAGCGCGGCACCAGCTACGAGGTGGGGGCGCGGGGCAACTTCTTCAGCAATAACCTGACCTATGAAGTCAATCTGTTCGATTTAGAGTTGCGCCAAACCATCGTCAGCAGCACCACGGACCAGGGCACCGTCGTCTTCCGCAACACCGGCAGCACCCACCAGCGCGGCCTCGAAGCGGCCCTAAGTGGCTGGCTGTGGCGCGAAGGGGGCCCGGCCCCGAATTTCGATGACGCGCCAGCCACCGGGCGCGGGCTGCGCGCCTGGGCCAGCTACGCCTACAACGACTTCCGTTTCGGCAGCTACGCCAGCGGCACCACGGACCTGAGCGGCAACCGCCTCACCGGCACCACGCCGCACACCCTGAGCGCGGGGCTGGATTTTAGCGAACGGCTGGGCTTTTACCTCAGCCCCAGCCTAAGCCATCAGGCCCGCATCGTGCTCAACGATGCCAATACCGAAGAGGCGGCTGGCTACTGGGTTTTCGGGGCGCGGGGCGGCTGGCGGCGCACGCTGGGCCGGCACCTCGAAACGAATATCTATGCGGGCATTGATAATGCTACGGACCGTAGCTACAGCCTGGGCAATGATTTGAACGCCTTCGGCGGGCGGTATTTCCAGCCCGCGCCGGGCCGGGCGTGGTACGGCGGCGCGCAGGTGGGATGGCGGTGGTGACAGCGAAGCTGTTTAGAAAGTCAAAAAGTCTGTCATCCTGAGCGCAGCGAAGGATGACAAACGCTCAGCAAGTGCTTACCGGGGTGCTGCCTCAGCGGGGGCGGCCTGGTCGTTTGGGGTATCGGGGGCATCGTCGCGGGAGGCCGCGTACTGGAAACCAATAACGCTCTTTTCGCTGGCCGGCGCGGCGGCAGCGGCAGTCGGATTGGTGGGAGCCGGGGCGGTGCTGGCGGACTGCTCCAGTGGGTTGGCCGGCTGTTGCAGCGGGGTGCTCACGGATATCTCAATCGGGATGGAGAACGTGAGCTTGGTAGCGGCCTCTGCCGGGGCATTCGTGGTGCCTGCCTCCGCGTAGTTGGGAGCGGGAACCTCTGGGGTAAGCGCGGTAGGAGCGGTGGCCGCGGCTGCCGGAACGGGCGTGGCAACTGCGGCCGGCGCAGCTGTAGCGGTAATAGCAAAAGCAACTGGCGCTGGGGTGGCGGTGGCCGCAACAGCCGGCGCCGCCGCTGCGGGGTTGGCTGCTGACATCGGAGCCGGGGCAGCGGTTGAGGCTGCCGCCGTGGGGGCCGCCGCAGGGTTGGCTGCTGCCGTTGGGGTTGGGGCGGGGGCAGCTTCCGCAGTTGGAGCGGCGGCTTGCGCGGCCAGCGTGGGGTGCTGGCCGGCTTGGTTGGTGGGCTGGGGGGCGGGATTCTCTTGCGTATCCATTGGGAGGGGAGAAAAAGGGTGAAAAACAACCGAGCGTGGCTTGGTTTTGCGGTTGGGAACGCATGTTATTCACCACCGGGGCCAGGCTGTGTGGCTCCATCTGCTGCCAGGATGCGGTGATTATTTCTGATGCATTCCAAATATAGCGAAGTAGTTATATCGGAAACGGGGTGGTGCCCGGCAAAAGTTCACCGGGCTGGGTGTGGACTGTAAAGTGGAGCTTGCCGGCCGCACCAAACGGCGGGGTGGGCCGCCGGGCGGGCATAAAAAAAGGCTTTCATCAACCGATGAAAGCCTTTTTTGAAGAAGGGAGGCAGGTTACTTCGGCTCCTGTTCTTCGGGCAGGGTGAAGGCGCGGTCGCTGGGGTCGGTGAGCTCCTTGGGGAGGTTGTCGGAGGACGCGGGGGCGGGGCCGCTGGCGTACATCTCCTGGGTGTCGGAGCGGAGGGAGTCGTCCATCTCGTCGGCTTTTTCCTGGCCCGAGGCGTTGTTGTCGTCGAGCTGCTGGCCGTAGGTGGCGGCGTCGAGCATGGGGGTCGAAGCGCCGTCTTCCGAAGGCTCTTGGTCGAAGGTATCGTTGGGATTATTAGGCATGGGGTCGGGGGAAATAAAGCGAAGAAGTAGGGCCGGGACCGGCTTACTCGTCTTTGGTGGGGTAGTCGGCGTCGGCGGCTTCCTCGCGGGTGTTGTGGGTGCCGCCGCCGGCGTAGCGGGGGTCGTCTTCGGCCCAGGCTTTGCGCAGCTCGTCGTTGTCGCCGCCTTCGGCCTGCACCTGGCGCACCAGCTCGGGGTTTTGGTTTTGGGTGACGTGGCCGGGCTGGTCCTCGGGGTTGTCGGGGGCGTTCTGGGCTTCTTTTTCGCGGTCCGCAAATTCGCTGAACTCGTCGGGGTTGTCGTTGGCCCCGCTGCGGCCGGGGCCCTCGTTGGTGGGGGTGCTGCTGGCGTGGCCGAAGCTACCGAAGGCAGGGCTGCCGGCTGTCACGGCCGGGTCGTTGGGGTTGAGGCGGGCGGCGGCGGCGCGTTCCTGCTGGTCGAGGGGCCGGTGGTCGTTGTCGGGCGGGAGGGGGGAAGTGGGCGTATCCATGCAGAGCAGAAGAAAATGAAGGGGATTGAAAACCAAACGGGCCGGGCCCGCCTTGGTATCCCTGTACGCAATTCGGCGGCGGCCGTTCACTTTTGCGTATAGGCCGCAGCTTTTCGCCCTTCATTCTCCCAAACCCATGCCCATCAAGCACGACCCCGAAAACCAGGAATTCACCCTCAGCCAGGACGGCCACACCGGCGAGCTGGCCTACGCCCGCCCCGCCGAGGGCGTCATCGACTTCACCCACACCTTCGTGGACGAGGACCTGCGCGGCCAGGGCCTGGCCGACGAGCTGGCCCGCACCGCCCTGGCCTTCGCCCGCGACCAAAAGCTCAAGGTGAAAACCAGCTGCAAGTTCATGGCCGGCTTCGTAAAGAAGCACCACGCCGAGTACGCCGATATCCTGGCGTGAGGTAGGCCGCCCGGCGGCCGGGCCGCATCGTACCCTACAACGTGTAGGCTGCCTTTAGCCTGAGCAGTACCGTGCCCTACAAGCTGTAAGGTGCCATGCAGCTCAGCCGACAGCTTCAGCCGCGTAGCGGCGGCAGGTTTGTAGCGACCGGGTGCCCGCAGGTTGAAAGCCGCGTAGCGGTGACAGATACGCCCGGTGCGTCGGTCACCGCTACGCGGCTTTTGAATCACTTAAATCGGGATTCTCTACAAACCCATCGCCGCTACGCGGCTTCCTGGCTGACCACAAAAAAGCCCCCGACCAACCGGCCGGGGGCTTTTTTATAGCAAAACCAGAGCGGCTAGCGCACCACTACGCGGCCGGTGTAGTCGGCTTCGGCGGTTTGCACGCGCACGGCGTAGATGCCGGCGGGCAGGCCGCGCAGGTCCACGGCCACGGTTTCGGCGCCGCCGAGCTGGGCGGTGCGCTGGCGCACGGGGCGGCCCAGCATATCCAGCACCTGCACGGTGGTGGCGCGGGCGGTGGCCAGGCCGGACAGGCGCACCTGCACGGTTTCGGAGGCCGGGTTGGGGTAGATTTCGAGGGCGTTGCGCACCGCCGCGCCGGGGCGGGTGGCGGTGGCGGTGCCGCAGGCCGTGCTGGTGTAGCTGCCCACGCCGGCGTAGTTGTCCACGCCATTGCCGGTCCAGGTGGCGGCACCGTAGGGGCCGGTCCAGCGGCCGCCCTGGCTGGTGTTGGGCAGGCGCACCATGGTGTTGTTCAGGGTCGAGCCGCCGCCGGCCACCGTCCATTCGGTGGGGCGCTGGCCAATCACGCCAATCACGTCCAGCGTGTCGGTGCCGTTGAAGAGGGCCACGGCATCGTCGCCGTTAAAGAACGCCACGCCGCTCTGCAGGTCGGTTTGGGCGGTCACGCCGGCATCGGTCACGCCGGTGTTGGCAATCACGAACACGTCGTAGGGGGCGATGCTGCCGGTCAGGGCCTGGGTGGTGGTGGCGGTGGTAGCGCCGTTGGCGTACAGCGCCACGCGCATGCCGGCCAGGGGCAAGGCAGCGTTGGTGGGGTTGTAAATTTCAAGCACCTTGGTGTTGCCCGTGCTCGACTCGGTGTACTGCGTGAAGTAGGGCTTGGTGCAGGGCGCGCCCACCGGGGCCGCGTCGTCGTTGGTGATGGTGAGGACGTGGGCATTGGGCTGGCCCGTGAGCACCGTGGCCGTGGAGGGCGTGCCCAGGAGCAGGCGCACGGTTTCGTTGGGCTCAAAGGTCACGTCGCCGTTCACGGTCACGGTCACGGCCTGGGTAGTGGCTCCGCCCACGGCGAAGGTCACGCTGGCCGTGTTCAGGGTGTAGTCGGCCGGCGCAGTGGCGGTGCTGCTGGCCACGTCCACGCTCACCGGCACGGTGAGGGCGCTGGTGATGGCCGCGCCGGTCAGGGCCACGTTCACGGTGTAGGTGCTGGTGCCGGTGTTGCCTTCGGTGATGGCGCCTGTGGCCGAAGCGAAGCTTACCGTTGAAGGCGTGCCGTCGTCGTTGGTGATGGTGAGGGTGTGTACGTTGGGGCCGCCCAGGCTGGTGCCGGTGGCGGGGTTGTTCAGGCTGAGGACAACGGTTTCGTCGGCTTCGGGCTGCGTGTCGCCGGTCACGGTCAGGGTCACGGTCTGGCTGGTGCTGCCGGCCGGGAAGGTCACGGTAGCGGGCGAGGCGAAGGTGAAATCGGTGCCGTTGGTAGCCGTCGAGCTGGCCGTGTTCAGGCTCACCTGCACGGTGGTGGCCGTGGTGGCGGCCGGGGCCAGGTTCACGGTGACGGTGTAGGTGCTGGTGCCGGCATTGCCTTCGGCGATGGCACCGGTAGCGCTGGCAAACGTGAACACCGGGCCGGCCGGGGCCAGGCCGTAGGCCAGGGCCACCAGCTCGGGGTGCTCGATGTAGGGGTTGTAGTTGCCCTGGCTGGCGGCCACGCGGCGGTTGCGCTCAATCTCGTGGGCATCTACCGGGTCGGCCAGGTGCCAGGCGTAGAGGGTGGCCAGCGGGGCCAGCGAAGTGATGCTCTGGTGGCCGGTGGCGATGAGCTCCGGCTGGGTGTCGTGCATCGTATAGAAGTAGAAGGCCGTGCGGGCCACGTTGCCCTTATGGTCTTCGCGGGGCTCGAAGGCACTGTTGGTGTCCTCGCTGTACTCGTCGATGTTGGTGGTGGGGATGGTGGTCTGGCTGCTGGTGTTGCGCATCCAGAGGGTCGTGTTCGCGTCCGGGATGTCGGCAAACGGGTCGTTGCCCCGGTTCGAGTTCCACTGAATGTAGGTGGGGTAGAGGTGGTGCATGTCCGACACCATGCGCGCCGCCTCGGTAAACCACGACTGCGGAATGCTGTGCTCGCAGTTGATGTTGGCCGCCGACGTGGTGCTGCTGCTGGTGAAGCTGAACGGGTTCGGGGTGTTGTAGCCCGAGTACACGCAGGTCACCGAGTTGTTGTAGTTGTCGGCGTAGTTATACATTTTGGCCCGGGCCGCCGAGTAGGAGAGCACCGTGCGCTTGCCGTCGTACCAGTTGGTGCGGAGCCAGTCGCGCAGGGCCTGGCCCTGCAAATTGGTGGGCGGGGAAGCCGGCACCGCCGGAAAGGTCTGGGCTTGCAGCGCGGCGGGCACCACGGCCAGCGCCACCAGCAGCGAAGCGAAAAAGTGTTTCATATTGAAACCGGAGAAGGGGGTAATGGGATGAGGGATAAGCGCGGGGGCAGAGGGAAGCTGTAAAGATAATGGATTCGCGCCGGGTGGCTGAAGCCCCGCCCATTACGAAACCAAGAAGACTTCGGCCGTACTTTTGCTCCCGCAATTTCCTCCAATTCACCCCGCCCTATTTTCATGGCCGACATCACCACCTCCGAACTCCGCCAGCGCCTGCAAGCCGGCGAAACCCCGAACCTCATCGACGTGCGCGAGCCCTGGGAGCACGAAGAAGGCCGCATCGACACCGCCCAGAATATCCCCCTCAGCTCCCTGCCCGACAAGCTCGACGACCTCGATGCGTGGAAGGACCAGGAGGTCATCGTGCATTGCAAAAGCGGCGGCCGCTCCTCGCAGGCCAAAGCCTTCCTCACCCAGCAGGGCTTCACCAACGTGCGCAACCTGCTGGGCGGGTTCACCGAGTATTCGGCTGGTTAATTATAGTTAAGCCCCAGCGGGGGCATACCCGGCAGGGCGACACATCGGTAGAAGCCACCGCTTCCCGAAGCGCAAGAGCCCCAGCGGGTTCGTACCCGGCAGGGCGACATTCATCCAACGAGTGTCGCCCTGCCGGGTACGAACCCGCTGGGGCTTTCTTCATACGTGCCCTCGTT
>JAQBNT010000045.1 GCA_028288445.1 Hymenobacter sp.
CTTTTTTTGTGCTCTGGAATTTCCAGGCGGCCCTGCGGGCAGCCCAATACCGCTCCACCGAAGAGTACAGGAAGGTTGGCCGCGATGAGGCGAGGTTCTTGCGGCATCTTTCACGCATTCCCACCCGATACCCGTGGCGTTTCCTGCTCGCTTTCATCTGGTTTGGCTGCTGACTCTGTTGGGGTTAGGCCGGGGGTACGAGGCTTCGGCCCAAGTGCTGCGCCGGCCGGTGCCGGATAAGCTGGTGGTCCTCACCTTCGACGATGCGGCCGTGAGCCACGCCACTTTTGTGGCCCCGCTGCTAAGGAAATACGGGTTCGGCGGCACGTTTTTCGTGTGCGAATTTCGGGAGCCGGCGTTTTCGGACAAGACCAAGTACATGAGCTGGGCGCAGATTCAGGGGCTGCACCGGCAGGGGTTTGAGGTGGCCAGCCACACGCTCAGTCATCAGCACGTCAATAAGATGAGCCGGGCGCAGCTGGGGGCCGAACTGGATTCCATTGAGGCCCGCTGCCGGGCCTGGCGCATTCCGCGGCCCGTCACCTTCGCCTACCCCGGCTACGACACTGCTCCCACAGCCACCGCGCTGCTGCCCGAACGCGGCTACCAGTTTGCCCGCGCCGGGGGCGGCCGGGCTTACGACCCCGCCCAGGACAACCCCCTGCTGCTGCCCAGCTTCAGCATCTCGGGCACCGATACGGCCAAGGTGTTCAACGCCATCCGGCAGGCGCACGATGGTCGCGTGGTAGTCCTGACCGTGCACGGTGTGCCCGACGTGGCCCACGACTGGGTGACGACCCCGCCCGAACTGTTCGAGCAATACCTGCACTACCTGTATGACCACCACTACCAGGTCATCGCCCTGCGCGACCTGGTCCGCTACGTGAACGTGTCCGAAGCCCTGCGCACCCTGCCGCCCCGCTACGAAAACCTGAAATAAGCCACCCTCTCATCCTTCAAAACCCACCCATGAAAACCAACTGCTACTTACTCGCGCTCAGCGGCCTGCTGCTGAGTTTCGGCAGCCACGCCCAGACTAAAATGGCCACCGGCAGCCAGAAACCCATGCCCGCCGCCGAGTGGATTGACGCCGATACCGGGCATAAAATCGTGCGCCTCACGCCGCTTGATGGGGCTAATGAGAGCTTCTATTTTCACAACAACCCCTTCGTGAAAAGCCTGGGCGCGGAAGGCGACAAGATGGTGTACTACCATACCTCGCCGGCTGGCAAGCAGCTCTACGCGCTGAACCTTAAGACGCATCAGACCGAGCCGCTCACGCGGGCATTCGCCAAGGTGCACGGCGAAATAGTGGCCCGGAAGCGCCGCGAGGTGTTTTATCAGGTGGGCGACACGGTGTATGCCACGCACATCGACAGCAAAAAGACGCGCCGTGTGTTCGTTTTCCCGGCCGATTTCAAGGCAGATATTACGACGCTCAATGCCGATGAAAGCCAGCTGGGCGGGGCTTGGGGCAGCGATGCGGAAAAGGAAATCTACCGTCAGTACCCGGCCAAGAAGGACTTTTTCAACCGCATCTACGAAGCTAAATTGCCACGTACGCTCTTCATGGTGAGCACCGAGGGCAAGGGCCAGCTCACCAAGCTCTTCACCGACAAGGCCTGGCTGAACCATGTGCAGTTTTCGCCCACCGACCCCAACTGCCTGATGTTCTGCCACGAAGGGCCGTGGGAAAAAGTGGACCGCATCTGGACCATCGACACCAAAACGAAGGCGGTGAAACTGATTCACAAGCGCACGCTGGACCGCGAGATTGCCGGCCACGAGTGGTTTGGGGCCGATGGCAAAACCATCTGGTTCGACCACCAGAAGCCGCGCGGCGAAACCTTCGCCGTGACGGGTACCAACCTGAAAACCGGTGTAGAAAAAAGCTACGCGCTGACCCGCGACGAGTGGTCGGTGCACTACACCAGCTCGGCCGACCAGCGGGTTTTTGCCGGCGACGGCGGCTACCCGACCTCGGTGGCCAAGTCCTCGGAAGGCCATTGGATTTACCTCTTCACGCCGGCTGGCGACCATTTTAACGCCGAAAAGCTGGCCAATCTGAAGATGCACGACTACGCGCTGGAGCCAAACGTGCATTTTTCGCCGGATGGCAAATGGCTGATTTTCCGGGCCAATTTTGAGGGCCAGGCGCAGGTTTACGCGGTGGAAATTGCGAAGTCGGCTTCGTAGTGGACACGCAAAAAGAACGTCATGCAGAGGCGTAGCCGAAGCATCTTTACCTCAATAGTAATTCAATCAAACCAACGAAGCGGTAAAAATGCTTCGTTGCGCTCGGCATGACCGCCGGCCGGTCGCGGGCAAACTATTCTGTTCAACCCAATGTCCCTCAAAATCAGCCTTCCCTCCCTCGTCTGCGCCGCGCTGCTGCTGGCGCTGCCCGCCGCCGCCCAGAAGCTGCCCAAGAAGAAAGCCGTGCTCAAAAGCATGACGCGCGCCAATAACTACTTCATGCGGACCTGGCCCGACCCCGGCAAGGAAATCGTGACCAACATTGCCCGCCCCAGCCACATCTGGACGCGCGGCGTGTACTACGAAGGCCTGATGGCGCTGTACCAGACCGACAAACAAAAGCGCTATTACGACTACGCCGTGGACTGGGGCACCAAGCACCAATGGGGCATTCGCAAGGGCATTACGGACCGCAACGCCGACGACCACTGCGCCGGCCAGACCTATCTCGACCTCTACCAGATTGACCCCAAGCCCGAGCGCCTGCACGATATCAAGGCCAGCATCGACCTGATGGTGCAGAGCCCGAAAATCGACGACTGGAACTGGATTGACGCGCTGCAAATGGCCATGCCCGTCTACGCCAAGCTGGGCGCAATGACTAAGGATACGGCCTATTACGAGAAGATGTACCGCATCTACAACTACTCGAAAACCCAGCACGGCGGCCACGGCCTCTACAACCCCGAGGATAAATTGTGGTGGCGCGATAAGGATTTCGTGCCGCCCTACAAAGAGCCCAACGGCGAGGACTGCTACTGGAGCCGCGGCAACGGCTGGGTGGTGGCCGCCATGGTGCGCGTGCTCGACATCATGCCCAAAGATGCTCCCCACCGCGCCGAATACGAACAGATGTATCTGAACATGATGCAGGCCCTGCCGCCCCTGCAACGGGCTGATGGCTACTGGAATGTGAGCCTGCACGACCCCACCCATTTCGGCGGCAAGGAGCTGTCGGGTACAGCGCTGTTTGTGTACGGCATGGCCTGGGGCCTGAACCACGGCCTGCTCGACCGGCAGAAGTACGAACCCATTATCGCCAAAGCCTGGCAGGCCATGGCCACCGAATGCGTGACGCCCAACGGCTCGCTGGCCTACGTGCAGGGCACCGGCAAGGAGCCCAAGGATGGCCAGCCCGTGAGCTACACGTCCCGCCCCGACTTTGAGGATTACGGGTTGGGGTGCTTCCTGCTGGCGGGCAGTGAGGTGTATAAGTTGAAATAAAGCAACAGAAGCAAACCCGACCGTCATGTCGAGCGCAGCCGAGACATGACGGCCAAATAAATTCTATGAAACGCCCCCTCGCCCTTCTCCTCCTTGCCTCCCTCACGGCCCAGGCTCAGGCCCCCAAATGGCCGGCCATCACCCAGCAAACCAAGCCCTGGACGCGCTGGTGGTGGGAAGGCAGCGCCGTGAACAAAGCCGACCTCACCACCGTGCTCACCGAGTACCAGAAAGCCAACCTCGGCGGGCTGGAAATCACCACGATTTACGGCGTGAAGGGCGCGGAAAGCCAGTTTATCGACTTCCTCTCGCCGAAGTGGATGGACATGCTCTCGCATACGCTGACGGAGGCCGGGCGGCTGGGGCTGGGCATTGATATGGCGCAGGCTTCTGGCTGGCCCTTCGGTGGGCCGTGGGTGGCCCCAGTGGATGCCTCGAAGTACGTGGCCTACAAAACCTACGAGGTGAAAGGCGGCGCAGGCCTACCGGAGGCGGTCAGCTTCATGCAAAAGCCCATTGTGACGGCAGTTAATCACAAGGTCGATATCAAGCAACTGACCGACCCGGTGGCCACCAATAAGAACAAGCAGGCCCTGGCGCTCGACCAGGTCCGGTTCGAGAAGCCGCTGCCGCTGCAAACGCTGATGGCGTATTCGGACAAGGGCGAGACGCTGGATTTGACCAGCAAAGTGGGGGCCGATGGCAAGCTGGGCTGGACGGCCCCGGCCGGCGCTTCGTGGACGCTATACGCGCTGTTCCAGGGCGGGCACGGCAAGCAGGTAGAGCGAGCCGGCCCCGGCGGCGAGGGCGACGTGATTGACCACTTTTCCAAAACGGCCACCGACCATTACCTGGCCTATTTCGATAAGGCTTTCGCGGGCCACGACGTGAAGCCGATTCGGGCGTTTTTCAACGACTCCTACGAGGTGGACGATGCCCAGGGCGAGGCCAACTGGACGCCCCAGATGTTTGCCGAATTCCAGAAGCGGCGCGGCTACGACCTGCGCCAGCACCTGCCCGCGCTGTTCAACAAGGCTTCGGAGGATGAAAACCAGCGCGTACTCACCGATTACCGCCAGACGATTTCGGAGCTGCTGCTCGAAAACTACACCCAAACCTGGGGCACCTGGGCCAAAACCCACGATGCGCTGATTCGCAACCAGGCCCACGGCTCGCCGGCCAACATCCTGGATTTGTACGCCGCCACCGACATCCCGGAGACGGAGGGCGAGGATTTGACGCGCATCAAGTTTGCGTCGTCGGCCGCGCACGTCACGGGCAAGCCGCTGACGTCGGCCGAGACGGCGACCTGGGAGAATGACCATTTCCTGAGCAAGCTCAGCGACGTGAAGAAGGCCATCGACCGGATGCTGCTGGGCGGCGTAAACCACGTTTTTTACCACGGCACGGCCTATTCGCCACCTTCGGCGAAGTGGCCCGGCTGGCTGTTCTACGCGGCCGTGGAGTTCAATCCGCAGAACCCGTTCTGGACGGATTTCGGCAAGCTGAACCTGTACACGGCCCGCGCCCAGTCGTTTCTGCAAGCCGGCCAGCCCAGCAACGACGTGCTGCTCTACCTGCCCATGTCCGACGCCTACACCCGGCCCGGCAAGGTGCTGCTCCAGCATTTCGACGGCATCGAGCACGGCTTCAAAGGCTTGCCCATTGCGGCCACCAGCGAGCTGCTGCTGAGCAAGGGCTACGGCTACGATTTCATCTCTGACAAGCAGGTGCAGGCCGTGAAAAACACCGGCGGCACCCTCACCACCAGCGGCGGCGCGGTGTACCAAACCCTGCTGGTGCCCGATGCCCACCTCATGCCCCTGCCCACGCTGGAAAGCCTGCTGAAGCTGGCTCAGAACGGCGGCACCATCCTGCTGCAAAACCAACTGCCCGCCGACGTGCCCGGCCTTGGCAACCTCGAAAACCGCCGCAGCAACTTCAAGAAGCTGCTGGCCCAGCTGAAACTTAAGGCCACGGCCCAGGCCGGCGTGCAGCAGGCCAGCCTCGGCAAAGGCCGCGTGCTGCTGGGCAATGACGTGCCGCAGCTCCTGGCCCAAGCCAACGTGCGCCGCGAAACCCTGGCCGACCAGGGCCTGCAATTTATGCGCCGCCGCCACGCCCAGGGCCACTACTACTTCCTGGCCAACTGGGCCGAGAAGCCCTTCGCCGGCTGGATAACCCTGCAAACGCCCGCCAAAGCCGCCGCCCTCTACAACCCCATGACCGAGCAAACGGGCATGGCCAGAATCCGCGCCACGGCCCAGGGCCAGGCCGAAATCTACGTGCAGCTCAACCCCGGCGAAACCTGCATCCTCGACACCAACGAAGGCGAGCGCACCGGCCCCGCCTACCCCTATCTCACCGTGGCCGCCGCGCCCCAGCCCCTCACCGGTCCCTGGGACCTGAATTTCATCTCGGGCGGCCCGGAGCTGCCCGCCAGGCTCCAAACCAAGGAGCTGACTTCCTGGACCACGCTGGCCGGCGACGCGGGCCGGAAGTTCTCCGGCACCGCCACTTACAGCACCACGTTCCCGCTGCCGCAAGGCGAGGGTGACGGCTTCCTGCTCGACCTCGGCCGGGTGGCCCAGAGCGCCCGCGTGCAGGTGAACGGCCAGCCCGCCGCCACACTCCTCGGCCCGGTGTACCAGGTTTACGTGCCCAAATACCAGCTCAAAGCCAGCAACACCCTCACCGTAACCGTGAGCAACCTGATGGCTAACCGCATCATCGATATGGACCGCAACCACGTCGACTGGAAGATTTTCTACAACACCAACATGCCCGCCAAGCTCAAGGAAAATCGGGGCGACGACGGCCTGTTCAGCACCTCCAACTGGTCGCCGCTGGAGTCCGGCTTGCTTGGGCCCGTCACCCTCACACCGGCCACCACGGGCGCGCCCGCTCAGTAATTTCAAATATGGAAGAAGTAGCCTTCACAATGCAGCTGCGGCCCGGCGTGGCCGCCGAATACCAGCGCCGCCACGACGAAATCTGGCCCGAGCTTGCGGCCCTGCTGCGCGAGGCCGGCATCCGGGATTATTCGATTTACCTCGATGCCACCAGCGGCCGGCTGTTTGCGGTGCAAAAGCGCCTGCCCGGCCACACCATGGCCGATTTGCCGGCCACCGAAATCATGCAACGCTGGTGGGCCTACATGGGCGATTTAATGGAGACCAACCCGGACAGCTCGCCGGTGGTGCAACCACTGACGCGGGTTTTCCATTTGGAATAACAAGCTTTTTCGCATTGTTACAGGAAGGTGCGGGAAGGTTAGTGATGAGTCAATCTCCAACTTTATGGCGTGAGTGCAAACAACCTGACTGGCCCGTAGCCCGCCGGAGAAACGATGGGTGGGAGTCCTCTCTCTCCACTTAGCCGCTACGGGCCACGTCAGTGTTGCGGCACCAATACCCGCGTGCCCGGAATATCGAGTTTTAAGTATTAATGGACCCCAAAGTCAAAGAAGCGGCCTCTTTTGGGGGCCGCTTCTTTTTTTGCGTTTGGTCACTGGAGTTCGGCGCTGTCAATAAAGCAGCACCACCAGGCTGCGCGCCCCGTGCGCGCCAATCACCAGCGACTGCTCGATGTCGGCCGTTTTGGATGGCCCCGCCACGAATTTACCGTAGCCGCCGGTATTCGGGAGCTGCGCGTAGGCCTGGTGCATGGTGGCCACAATGCGCCGCTGGTCGAGCACCAGCGCGAGGTGCTGGGTGATGGTAGGCAGTGCCCGGTTCATCATATTTGCCTCGGGCAGCCACACGGCCCCGTTCTCGGCCACGCCGATTTCGCCCTGCAACACGGCCAGGTCGATGGCCGCCAAAATGCCGGTCGGCGTCTGCGAGTTGATGGGGACGGGGGCCGCAAACAAAGGCGAGGCGGTGGTGCGGGCTTCGGGGAAAAGCTGCTGCAGCGTGGGCACCAGCTCGCCCAGCCCACTCATGCGCACCACCGTGCCGCCGATGCCGGCCAGCACCGTAGTAAACCGTTCAATCGTGGCCTCCCCGCCGAAATCGGGCACGGTGGGCAGGGGCAGCTCGGCCGGCTTGTTGGCTTTGGTAGCGGCCAGAATACGGTCGCGGGATGCGGTGCTCATGCGGGAACCTTGGGTTGTGAAGGTTGAGCGGCGGGTTGCGGCTGCTTGGCGTACCACTCGCGGAAGCTTTGTTTGGGGGCTCCGGGCAGCTCGCGGGCCACGGCCCAGGCATTCACGGAAGTAGCGTGGGTGAGGCCGTGCGGCAGCAGGCGCAGCGCCTTGCGCGCAAACTGCCCGCCCAGCCCGTACACGCGGGTGCTGGCCAGTACGCGGCCCATAAATTTCATGCTCCACTTCTTCGAGGCAGGGATTTCGTTGGCCTCGCCCAGCACCTGCCGCCACTTGTAGAGCTGGGTATGAATGTCAATTTTCACCGGGCACACATCGGTGCACGAGCCGCAGAGCGTGCTGGCAAACGGCAGCGAGGCGTGCTTCTTCATGTCGATATTCGGCGACAGGATGGCCCCAATCGGGCCGGGCACGGTGAAATCGTAGCTGTGGCCGCCGCTGCGCCGGTACACCGGGCAGGTGTTCATGCAGGCCCCGCACCGGATGCACTTGAGCGAAGCCCGGAAATCGGGCCGGCCCAGCTGCTGCGTCCGGCCATTATCCACGATGACAATGTGCATTTCCTTGCCCGCCACCGGCCTGGTGAAGTGCGAGGTGTAGGTCGTGACCGGCTGGCCGGTAGCGCTCCGGGCTAGCAGCCGCGTGAACACGCCCAAATCGGTGAGGCGCGGAATAATCTTCTCAATGCCCATGCAGGCGATGTGCACCGCCGCCAGGTTCACGCCCAAATCGGCGTTGCCTTCGTTGGTGCACACCACCACGCCGCCGGTTTCAGCTATGG
>JAQBNT010000140.1 GCA_028288445.1 Hymenobacter sp.
CGCGAGGCGCAGGTGGAAATAAGGTACCGGATGGTACTCGAAGCCATAAGCGGCCGTGATGAAGGCTGGAGCAAAGAAATCGGACACCTGCCGGGCGCGGTCCTGGCCGGCGTCGGTGTCGTACTTATAGCCGGGGGCAAACTGCGTGAGTAGGTTCAATGATAGAAACATGTCCCAACGCTCGGTGAGGGCCCGGCCATATTTGGTGTCGAGGTAGAGGCGGTCCTGGCCCTTGCGGTAGCCCAGGCCCCGGGTTTGGGAGAAGGCGAAGAGCAAATCGGCCTCGTTGTCGAAGCTGTGGATGCCGCTTTTGCGGTTGGCTTTGGCGTTGAACAGGGCGTTGAAGCCGATGGTGTTGACGCCGCCGCCGCGCCAGTTGGTGCTGAGCAGGGCTTCGTTGAGGCCGAGGCCGGTTTTGAGGGACTTGTGCCAGAGCGGGTCGGGCAGGGCCGGCGGCGCGGGGGCCGGCGGCGCGGGGGCCGGAATGACGGCGGGCGTGGTCTGGGCCACGGCGGCGGGGGTGGTGAGGGCCAGCGCCAGGGCGGCCAGGGCCAGGGGTAAGAGTTGTTTCATGGCAGGAGAAGGTTGGTTGAGGGCGTAAATAACGGGGTTTCGGCGGGCTGATGATTGCACCATCCGCAAGCTCATCCTTACACAAACTCTGCTATTTATCTATCTTTCCGACCGAAGTGCAGGCAGCCATTGTTCCACGACAACAACCCGTCATTTTTTCACCCTTCAGCCGAAGCGCATGAGCCTGTATCAACTCATTTATCAGAGCCAGTCGCTGGTGCCCTTCGAAACGCCGGAACTTGTGGCCCTGCTCACCCAGTGCCGCACCAACAACCTGCGCGACGGCATCACCGGCCTGCTGCTCTACACCCCCGACGGGCGCTTTTTGCAAGTACTGGAAGGCTCGCCCGAGGCCGTGCGGCGGCTTTACTACCAGCACATTGCCGTCGACCCGCGCCATTTCAGCTGCCGCGTGCTCAGCGAAGGCCCCTGCCAGCACCGCGCCTTTGCCGAGTGGAGCATGGGGTTCCGCGTGGCCCAGCCCCAGCACCTGCGCACCCTGCTGGGCTACGTGCCGCCCGATTTGCCGGGCCTGCTGGTGCCGCGCCCCCACACCCGCCCCGAGCTGCTGGCCCTGCTGCGCGATTTCGTGGCCCAGTGCCAGGAGGAATCCTGGGTGGAGCACCCGCGCCTCTAGCCCGGCGGCGGGTGGGCCGGCGGGCTACTCGCCGGGCTGGTATCTTTACCCCGATGCCTGTTCCGCCCGCCCCCTACCCCCTTGCTGCCCCCGCCCTGCCGGGCACGGCCCCGGTTTCCTTCCTGGCCGCCACCGCCCGCGAGCTGCTGGACCGCTACGGCTCCGGCCCCACCGATGAACTGCCCGACATCGTGGTCATCGTGCCCACGCGCCGCGCCGTGGTGTACTTAAAGAACGAGCTGGCGCTGGCCCTGCCCGGCGGCGAGCCGCTGTGGGCACCCCGCGTGGCCGCCATGGAAGACTACATGGTGGAGCTGGCCGGCGTGCAGGTAGAGGAGCCCATTGCCCTGCAATTGCTGCTGTATGACATCCTGAAGGGCATCGATACCGGGCTTGATTTCGACCGGTTCGTGGGCTGGGCCGGCATGCTGCTGAGCGACTTCTCCAACCTCGACCAGAACCTGGCCGACACCCACAAAGTCTTCGAATACCTGAGCGAAGCCAAGGCCCTGGAGCGCTGGGACCTGGCCGAGCTGCCGCCCAAAAGCCAGGCCGCCGCGCACTCCTTCAGCTTCTGGAACCAGCTGGAGCGGGTGTACCACGAGTTGCAGCGCCGCATGAAGGCCAACCACCTCGCCTACCCCGGCCTGGCCTACCGCCTGGCCGTGGAGAAGCTGACCAAGACCCTGAAAGACCCCGCCAAGCCGGAGCCGGCCCGCCACGTTTTCGTGGGCCTGGGCAATCTGTCGAAGTCGGAAGAGCGCCTAATCCGCCTGCTGATGAATGCCGGCCGGGCCGAAATCCGCTTCGATGCCGACCCGTTTTACCTCGAAGCCGGCTCGCCCAACCGCGCCGGCCAGCACCTGCGCCGCTACTTCGAGCAGTGGAAGCTGCCGCTGGACAATTTCGGCGGCGGCGTGGAGTGGCTGCGCGGCCAGCCCCACCACATCCGCTACCTCGGCGTGGCCAACCCCAGCATGCAGGGCAAGCTGGCCGGCCAGCTTCTGGCCGAAGCCCGCCAGCGCTACCCCGACGCCACCGTGGCCGTGGTGCTGCCCGACGAAACCCTGCTCCTGCCCGTGCTCCACGGCCTGCCGCCCGACGAGGTGCCCGACTACAACGTGACCATGGGCCTGAGCTTCCAGGCCACGCCCCTGTTCAACCTGGTCGATTTGCTGTTCGAAGTCCACCTCACCGGCATCCGCGAGGGCAGCCAGGAAACCGGCTACGGCGTACCGCGCTACCACCACCTGGCCGTGACCAAGCTGCTGAGCCACCCCTTCCTGCGCCGCTACCAGCACTGGCAGGACCAGCAGGCCGACCAGCCCCAGTACCACGGCATCCTGGACCAGATTTGCCGCGAAATCGTGCGCCTGAACGCCGTGCTGCTGCCCGCCGAAGAGCTGCTGAAGCTCGGCGCACACCACCCGCTCATCGAAGCCCTGTTCAAAACCTGGGACAACTGCGACGACATCATCGCCGCCTGCTACACCGTCATCGACCTGCTGCGCCAGGTATACGCCGCCGAAGTAGCCGATACCGACCGCGAAGCCAGCCTCGGGGCCGAGTACCTGTACCTGTTCTACACGCTGGTTAAGCAGCTTGATTCCGCCTTCGACTGCCGCGAGCAGCGCCTGTCGGTGCGCTCGTTCCGCCGCTTCCTGTACGAGCAGATGGGCCGCACCCGCCTGCCCTTCTCCGGCGAGCCGCTGGCCGACGTGCAGGTGATGGGCCTACTGGAAACCCGTGCCCTGGATTTTGACCACCTTATCATCCTCAGCTGCAACGAGGGCGTGCTGCCGGCCCCCAAGCGCCAGCAGTCGCTGTTCCCCTACGACGTGCTCACGGCCGCCAACCTCCCGACTTATGCCGATGCGGAGGCCATCACGGCCTACAACTTCTGGCGCCTGCTGCAACGCGCCCAGCGGGTCGATTTGGTGCATGTGCTACCGGGAGCCGAGGGCATGAAAAGCGGCGAGCGCAGCCGTTTCCTGCTGCAATTGCAGAACGACCTGTTGCCCCAGAACCCGCAGCTCACGCTGGAGGATTTGACCGTTTCGGTGGCCGGGCCGGAGGTGGAAGTCGGCACGAACCATTACGAGGGCGACCTGATTCTGGAGAAAGACCCCGAAATGCTGGCCGCCCTGCGCGGCGTGCTGGAGCGCAACATTTCGCCCTCGCGCCTCAACGATTTCATGGCCTGCTCGCTACGGTTCTATTTCTCGAAAGTGGCCCGCTTCCACGAAAACGAAACCGTGGAAGAAACACTGGAAGCCAGCAGCTTCGGCACCATGATACACGAGGCGCTGGAAAACCTGATGCTGCCCTTCGAGCAGGATTCCCGCCCGATTACCGCCGACGACATCCCCGAGCTCATCCGCCAGGCCCCGGCCGAGGTGCAGCGCGCCCTGCGCCAGGAAGCCACTGAAAAGCACGCCCGCGCCGATGAGGGCCTGAACCACGTCTACGGCCAGGTAGCCACCCGCCTCGTGGTGCGCCTGCTCGAAAGCCTGACCGAGCAGCCCGGCCTGCTGCCCATCCGCCTGTTTGGCTTGGAAAAGGAGCTCGCTGCCACCGTTTTTGTCGACGTGCCAGGCCAGCCCGAGCAATTGGCGGTACGCCTCTTCGGCTTCGCCGACCGCGTGGACGAATTGCCCGACGGCCGCCTGCGCGTAGTCGACTACAAATCCGGTCTCGTGAAAAAGAGCGACTTGCAGCTACGCGGCTACCGCGACAAGCTCAGCCCCGCCGAAGCCGTTGACCGCCTCCTGCACGAAGCCAGCAGCAGCGCCGACAAGGTGCGCCAGCTCTGGCTCTACCGCCTCATGCTGGCCCACACCGCCGGGCGCGAAACGGCCGAAACCGCCATCCTCTCCCTGCGCAACATCGACGAAGGCCTGCTTTCCGCCGACCTCAGCTTCCTCACCGAAGGCGGCGAAGACTTCGTGGCCATTTCCGAAGACTTAGTGCGTAAAATTGCCCTGCGCATCCTCGACCCCACCGAGCCCATCCGCAAAACCGACGACTTCACCAAGTGCGAGTATTGCCCCTACAAAGGCATCTGCGCACGCTAACTTCCCACCCATGCAAGACCAGAAAACCAAAGACGAATTCATGCAAGCGGCCATCGACGAAGCCCGCCTGGGCCGCTCGCAGGGCGGTATTCCCATCGGCTCCGTGCTCGTGCGCGACGGCAAAATCATCGGCCAGGGCCACAACAAGCGCGTGCAGGAAGACAGCGCCATCAAGCACGGCGAAATGGATTGCCTGACCAACGCTGGCCGCCAGCGCAGCTACCGCGACACCGTCATCTACACCACCCTGATGCCTTGCTACATGTGTGCCGGCACCATTGTGCAGTTCAAAATCCCCAAGGTGATGGTGGGCGAGTCGCGCACCTTCGGCGAGTCCCGCGCCTTCCTCGAAAGCCACGGCGTTGAGGTAGTCGACTGCGATTTGCAGGAGTGCGTGGATATGATGAACGAGTTCATCGAAGCCGAGCCGGCCCTCTGGAACGAGGATATTATGGAGGAATAAGACTTCCTCTAAGGCAAAATTAGAGAACGGTCATGCTGAGCGCAGCCGAAGCATCGCTACCGCGAGAGTAAATGATTGGCGGTGGTCTAAAGTGGGGTGGTGCCACGACTTCAAGTGGTGGCACCACTATTCGGCTGGGGTATTGTTCTGGCTATTAGTGGTGCCACGAAGCCCTTCGGGCAATTCGTGGCACCACCCCATTTTAGACCACCGCCATTAATTTTAGTATTGCGGTAGGGATGCTTCGGCTGCGCTCAGCATGACCGTTCTTTTTTCGTCCGGTTTTCCTTCTGCAACGCTACTTCCGCAGCACCCGCCGCGTGAAATCAGACAGCACCAAAGTCCCGCTGATGCCGGCGCGCTCCGTCAGCAGCGTGTCCCAATGCTCGGTGCCCTGCCAGAAAACCTGCTTCATTGCCCGGGTAGCATCCGGCGCATAAGCCACCATTTTAGCGGCAAAAGCAGCTACGGCGGCATCCAGAGCAGCTAAGTCATCCACTACTTCGGCGTACAAGCCCTTCTCCTTTGCCCAGGCGGCCGAGCGGAATTCAGCCGCATCCAGCGCCAGCTGCTGGAAGGCCGACGTACCAATCTTGCGCTCCACGGCCGGCCCCACTACAAAGGGCCCGATGCCCACGGCCAGCTCGCTCAGCTTCACGGCCGCGTGCTGGGTAGCAAAGCAGTAGTCCGTAGCAGCGGCCACGCCCACGCCGCCACCCACGGCTTTGCCCTGCACCCGCCCGATGATGATTTTGGGCGCGGTGCGGCAGGCGTTTATCACCCGCGCAAAGCCGGAGAAAAATTCCAGGCCCTGCTCTTTGGTTTCAATGGTCAGCAGCTCATCGAAGCTGGCCCCGGCGCAAAACGTGCGGTCGCCCCCGCTTTTGAGGACGATGACTTTCGTGGCTTCGTCCTGCCCGGCGCGGGTGATGGCCTGAGCCAAGTCATTGAGCACGCGGCTGGGCAGGGAGTTATGCGAAGGATGGAAGAAGGTGATGGTGGTGATGCCGGCGGCATCGGTTTCGGCCACGACGTGGCCGGCGGTGAGGGTGGTACTCATGGGGTGAATTGCATTGGAAAAGAACGGTCATGCAGAGCGTAGCGAAGCATCTTTACCGCGGTAGTAATCTAATCGAAAGGATTTAGTTACGCGGTAAAGATGCTTCGCTACGCTCTGCATGACCGTTCCTCTTTGTTAACGTTCAAACTATTCCTGGTTCTTCTTTTTCACCATCGTCAAAATGGTTGCCACGGCCACGGTTTCGCTGGTTTCGTCGGTCACCGTCACCAGCCAGCGCACAATGCCTTTGGCGATGTCGTTTTCGTCGCGCTTCTCCTGCCCCACTTTTTCCTTCACCGTCAGCTTCACGCCGATGGTGGTGCCGGGGTACACCGGCTTGGTGAAGCGGCATTCGTCCAAGCCGTAGTTCAGCAGCACGGGACCCTTGCGCGGGTCCACGAACATGCCGGCCGCTTTCGAGAGCACGTAGTAGCCGTGGGCCACGCGGCCAGTGAAGAGCGTGCCTTCCAACGAAGTAGCATCGACGTGGGCATAGAAATTATCGCCCGAAATGCCGGCGAAGGCGCTGATATCGGCCTCCGTGACGGTGTGTTTGTGGGTGGTGTAGGTTTCACCGATTTCCAACTCCTCGAAGTATTTCTGGAAGGGATGCTTGTCGTATTCCACCTGCTTCGCGCCGGTCTGGTACACCTCCGTAATGGCTGTAATCATGCTCGGCGAGCCTTGCAGGGCCACGCGCTGCATGAAATGCTCCACCCCCCGGATGCCGCCCATCTCCTGCCCGCCGCCGGCCCGGCCCGGGCCACCGTGGATGAGCTGCGGCAGCGGCGAGCCGTGGCCGGTGCTTTCCTTCGCCATCTCACCGTTGATAACCAAAATACGGCCGTGGTGCGTGGCTGCGCCCAGCACGAATTCCTGCGCCGTTTGCGGGTCATTCGTCGCCAGCGAGCACACCAGCGAGCCTTTGCCCATATTGGCCAGTGTCACGGCCTCGGCTACGTCGTAGTAAGGCATCAACGTCACCACCGGGCCGAAAGCTTCGATTTCGTGGCTGTCGAGGTGCTTGAACGGCTCCTTGTTCAGCAGCACGATGGGCGAGGTGAACGCGCCTTTGGCATAATCAGCGCCGCGCTCCTTGCCCAGCAATTCCACGTTATCAAGGTCGCCGTACACGATGGGCGTGTTTTGCGCCAGGTGGCGCACCCGCTCGCGGAATATGTCGGCCTGGGCCCGACCGGCCAGTGCGCCCATGCGCACACCATCGGCCTGCGGGTGGCCCACCGTCGTTTGGGCCAGCAGCTTGCCAAGGGCAATCTGCACGTCTTCGAGCATGTTTTCGGGCACGATGGCGCGGCGGATGGCGGTGCATTTCTGCCCACACTTGGCCGTCATCTCCTTGCGGATTTCCTTCACAAACAAGTCAAACTCCGGCGTACCGGGCCGCGCATCCGGCCCCAACACAGCAGCGTTCAGCGAGTCGGCCTCCATCGTAAAAGGCACGGCTTCCTCGATAATGCGCGGGTGGGCGCGCAGCTTGCGTCCCGTCGTGGCCGAGCCGGTGAACGTCACCACGTCCTGATAGGTGACGTGGTCGAGCAAACCCTGGCCCGAGCCCACCACCAGCTGCAACGCACCCTCGGGCAGGATGCCGGAGGCGATAATTTCGCGCACCACGGCCTCGGTGAGGTAGGCCGAAGGCACGGCGGGCTTCACCACGGCGGGCATGCCGGCCAGCAGGTTCACGGCAATTTTCTCCAGCATGCCCCAGATGGGGAAGTTGTAGGCGTTGATGTGCACGGCCACGCCCTCGCGCGGCACCAGCAGGTGCTGGGCCATGAAAGTGCCCCCCTTGCTCAGCCCCACCGGCTCACCCTCTACATAAAACGGCTTGTCGGGAAACTTGCGCCGCAGCGAGGCATTGGCAAACAGGTTGCCGATGCCGCCCTCAATATCAATCCATGAGTCAGCACGGGTAGCCCCGCTCCGGTAGCTCAGCTCGTAGAACTGCTCCTTCTTGCTGTCAAGGTGAAAAGCCAGCGCCTTCAGCATCCGGCCCCGCTCGTGGAAAGTCATTTTCCGAAGCTTCGGGTTGCCCACGCGGCGGCCGTAGTCGAGAATCTGCTCAAAATCGAAGCCTTCCGTATTAGCCAGGGCGATGACTTCGCCAGTGCTGGCATCGAGCAATTCCTGGGGCGAATTGCCGCCGGTGGTCCAGCGGCCGAGGGTGTAGTTTTCGAGGGTGGGAGTCATGAGGAGTCAATTTAGCACAAGCTTTAGCTCGCGCAGGATAATCATTTCATTATGAGTGAGCTAAAGCTCGTGCTACAATACCTGCTCTGGCACGAGGAACAACTCATTAGCGCGGGCCTTGCGGCGCAGCAGCGGGCTGGCGCGGTACCGGTCTTCGTGGTACTCGGCGTAGAGCTCGTCGAGGGTGGCCAGCACGGTGGCAGGGCCCAGCTCGTCGGCCCAGGCCAGCAGGCCTTTGGGGTAGTTCACGCCCTTGGTCATGGCCAGCTCCAGGTCGGCGGCCGCGGCCACGTTCAGGGCCAGCGCGTCCACGGCTTCGTTGATGAGCATGGCTACGATGCGGTTTACTATCTGGCGGCCCAGAGTTTCGTCGCGGATGGGCACAGGCGGCACGGCATCGGCGGCGTAGCTGTAAAAGCCGCGACCCGACTTTCGGCCGTAATAGCCCGCCTCAAACAGCCGCTTTTGCGAGAAAGAAGGCTTAAAGCGTGGGTCATAGAAAAAGGCGGTGAAAACGGATTCCGTCACGCGGTAGTTCACGTCGTGGCCGATGAAATCCATCAGCGCAAACGGGCCCATGCGGAAGCCGCCCAGCTCCGTCATGGCCCAGTCGATGGTCGCCATATCGGCAATGCCTTCTTCCATGATGCGGATGGCTTCGCCGTAGAATGGCCGCGCCACCCGGTTCACAATGAAGCCGGGCGTGTCCTGCGTCAGCACTGGCAGCTTGTTCCAGCTGGCTACCAAGGCCTTAATTTCTTCGGTCAAGCCCGCCCGCGTCTGCACGGCCGGAATCACCTCCACCAGCTGCATAATGGGGGCCGGGTTGAAAAAGTGGATGCCCACAAACCGCTCCGGCCACTGGCAGGCCGCCGCAATCGAAGTCAGCGACAGCGACGAGGTGTTGCTGGCCAGCACGCAATCGGCCGAAACCACGCCCTCAAGCTTACGAAAAAGCTGCTGCTTCACCCCCAAATCCTCCACAATGGCTTCGATAACAAGGTCGCAATCTGCGAAATCCTGCATATCGGAGGTGGCATGCAGGCGACTACCAGCGGCTTCGGCCGCTTCGCTGGTCAACTTGCCTTTCGCGGCCAGCTTGTTCAGATTATCCTGAATGCCGGAAACGGCCCGTTCCAACGCGCCGGCGTGCTGGTCGAGCAAACGCACGGTATGCCCGGCCGTAGCCACTACCTGAGCAATGCCCGCCCCCATGGCCCCGCAGCCAATGATGCCAACGGTTTTCATTGGCCGGTGAAGCTTGGTTGACGTTTTTCGAGGAATGCAGCGACGCCTTCGCGGTAGTCAGTCGTATTGCCGGCACGGAGCTGATAGTCACCCTCAGCGCGCAGCTGCTGGGCCACATCGTTGGCGAAGGTGCTGTTCAGCAACTGCTTAGTGAAGGCAAGACCTTTGGTGGGCATGGCAGCCAGCTTGCGCACCAGCGCAGCCACGTCCTGGTCGAATGTTTCATCGGCGAAGGCCTTGTAAATCATGCCCATCTGCACGGCTTCGGCGGCGCTCACTTTGTCACCGGTCATCATCAGCGCACTGGCCCGTTGCATCCCGATGAGGCGCGGCAGGAAATACGTCCCGCCGCTGTCCGGAATCAACCCAATCTTGCTGAAGGCCTGAATAAAAGAGGCTGATTCTTTGGCCACTACGATATCGCAGGCCAGGGCAATGTTGGCCCCCGCGCCGGCCGCCACGCCATTTACGGCCGCTACCACCGGCTTGTCCATCTCCCGAATCAACAGGATAATCGGGTTGTAATGCTTCTCTACAATTTCCGCCACTTCCGGGCTGTCCGGTCCCGTGATTTCGGCCAAATCCTGCCCCGCACAAAAGGCCCGCCCGGTGCCGGTTATGAGCACGGCCCGCACGGAGGCATCAGCCTGGCAGTCGCGCAAATGCTGCTGAAATGCCAGCGCCAGCGGCTTATTCACGCTATTAAATACCTCGGGCCGGTTGAGGCGAATGGTGGCAACGCCGTTTTCCAGCGAAAAAATCAGGGGGTCGTTTTCGGGCATAAGTGTAGGAGTGTGGGAAGGGAGGGAAATTGTCATCCTGAGTGCAGCGAAGGACCTTATCACGCTCTCTTCGTCTGGATTGCTGCAAACGGCTCTTCCGCGACAAGGTCCTTCGCTGCACTCAGGATGACAGAATAAATTCAATCAACTATGGCATTTGAAATAATCGAACGGCTCGCGACAATCGTCGCACTGGTACAGCGCCTTACACGCAGTAGAACCGAACTGGCTGACCAGGTGCGTGTGCTCCGACTTGCACAGCGGGCAGCGCACCGCCGTTTCCTTCCCAAACAGGTTGAGGACGTGGCCGCTGGCCGTGCCATCAATCGGCGGGGCAATGCCGTAGGCTTCCAGCTTCTCGCGGCCGGCTTTGGTCATCCAATCAGTAGTCCAGGCCGGGCTCAGTTGGTTGTTGATTGTCAGCCTGGTATAACCTTCCGCCAGTAGCCGCAGCCGGATGTCGGTGGCAATGGTATTCATGGCCGGGCAGCCCGAATAAGTGGGCGTGATGGTCACGGTAATCTGCTCGCCCTCCACGCGCACGGCCCGCACGATGCCCAGGTCCAGAATGCTGAGCACCGGGACTTCAGGGTCGGTCACTTCTTCCAGCAACTGCCAGATGTGGGCTTCGGTGGGGGGCGCGGACGCTACCATGTCAGGCCGGGAAAGGTGCGCTGCATGTACTGCAGCTCGGTCAGAATGTAGCCCAGATGCTCGGTGTGGCGGCCATCTTTGCCGCCCGTCAGCATAAAAATCTGCTGCGGCAATACCAGCGTGGCTTCGGCCAGTACGCGCTCGGCGTGGGCTGTCATACTAGCCTGAATGTCGGTATAATCTGGAATCAAGCCAGCCGTTTGCAGCGCTTTTTCCAGCACCGTGGGCGTAGTCAGCTCACCCGAAAAACGCCACAGCTCCGCAATGGATTTCTCCACGCGGCGGCGGCTTTCCTCCGTGCCATCGCCCAGCCGGATTATCCATTCCGAGCTCCACTTCAGGTGGTATGTGGCTTCCTTTAAAGACTTTTCCGCAATGGCCGCCAGCCGCTCATCGGCATTAGTCAGCAACTGCTTTAGGAAGTGATAATGGAAGTTATCGAACAGAAACTGCCGCACCACGGTATCGGCAAAGTCGCCATTGGGCTGCTCTACCAGCAGCGGGTTGCGGTACTCGGTAGCGCTGCGCAAATAGGCCAGGTCGTCCTCAGTACGTCCCTGCCCTTCTAGCTCCGCGGCATACTGGTAGAGGCTGCGGGTTTCGCCCAGCAAGTCCAGTGCGATGTTGGCCATGGCCAAATCCTGCTCCAGAATGGGACCGTGCCCGCACCATTCGCTCAATCGGTGGCCCAGAATCAGGCTGGTATCGGCCAACTGCAACACGAACTGGAATAGCTGCTGCCGCACCGCCGGCGCATACGTGGCCAAAGCCGGATTTTCCGAGGAAGCAAACTGCATATCACCCTGCATTACATGTGTTTAATAGAATCCGGAACTTGATAAAAGGTCGGGTGCCGGTACACTTTGTCATTGGCCGGGTCGAAGAAGGCCTCCGCATCGTCCGGGTTGGAAGCGTGCACGTGCTTCGACTCCACCACCCAAATGCTGATGCCCTCCTGCCGGCGCGTGTACACGTCGCGGGCGTTCTGGATGGCCATCGCGGCGTCGGCCGCGTGCAAGCTACCTACGTGCTTGTGGTCAAGCCCCTGCTTACTGCGGATAAAGACCTCCCACAGAGGCCATTCGGATTGGTTCATGTTTTCGAATTATCAAATATGTCCGTCATCCTGAGCGGCGCGAAGGTTGTAAGCTTCTTCGCGCCACTCAGGATGACAGACGTTTCATTAGGCCGCTACTGCCTCGCGCTCAGTACGCTTGACCGCGTGCGCCATCGCCGCCTCCCGTACCCAGGCACCTTCCTCATGCGCCTTCACGCGTGCCCCGAGCCGGTCGCGGTTGCACAGGCCGTTGCCCTTCACCACTGCCCAGAACTCGTCCCAGTTCACCTCGCCAAAGTCGTAGGCCTGGCGGGCTTCGTTCCACTGCACTTTCTCATCTGGTACTGTCAGGCCCAGAAACTCGGCCTGGGGCACCATCATATCCACGAATTTCTGGCGCAGCTCATCATTGGTGAAGCGCTTGATGCGCCAATTCATGCTCTGCGCCGTGTTGGGCGAATCCTCGTCTTTGGGTCCGAACATCATCAGCGTGGGCCACCACCAGCGGTTCAGCGCTTCCTGGGCCATGGCTTTTTGCTCGGGCGCGCCTTCGCACAGCGTCTGCATTATCTCGAAGCCCTGGCGCTGGTGGAAGCTCTCCTCCTTGCACACGCGCACCATAGCGCGGGCATACGGGCCGTACGACGTGCGGCACAGCGGTACCTGGTTCAGAATAGCCGCGCCATCCACCAGCCACCCCACGCAGCCCATGTCGGCCCAGCTCAACGTGGGGTAGTTGAAGATGCTGGAATACTTGGCTTTACCCGAGTGCAGGTCGGCCAGCATCTGGTCGCGGGTGGTACCCAGCGTTTCGGCAGCGCTGTAGAGGTACAGGCCGTGGCCCGCCTCGTCCTGCACTTTGGAAAGCAGAATGGATTTGCGTTTAAGCGAAGGTGCCCGCGTAATCCAGTTGCCCTCCGGTAGCATTCCAACCAGCTCCGAGTGAGCGTGTTGCGAAATCTGCCGAATCAGCGTTTTGCGGTACGCGTCGGGCATCCAGTCCTTGGGCTCGATGCGCACGTCGGCATCAATGCGGGCCTGAAACTGCTCTTCCTGGGTCATTTCTAACGTTTCCATGCGCTTTCAACAAAGTTTAACTAACAATCGTTAGTTAAAAGTAAGAAATATTATCGGCTGCTATTGGTCGAAATCTACCCCCACCGTTTCGGTAGTGGGCCGGGCCTGGCAAGTCAACACGTAGCCTTTTGCTACTTCCTTATCAGACAACGAGTAGTTTACGTCCATTTCTACCTGTCCGGCCGTCACTCGGGCCCGGCAGGTGCTGCACATGCCGTTTTTGCAGGAATACGGCGCATCCACGCCGGTTTCCAGCAGCGCATCCAGAATGGTATTGCCATAGTAAGACATCTCCAGTACGCGGGTGTTGCCGTCGAGTTGCACCGTCACGCGGCTGTGCTTGTCGTCCTCGCCCACCGGCGGCAGCTTGGGTTTTGCCGCGCCGCCCGCCCCGGCATTTGCCGAGCCAAACATCTCAAAATGAATCTTCTCCGGTGCCACTCCGGCATCGGTGAGCGCGGCACGGACGCCATTTATCATGTCCTCCGGCCCGCAGATGAAGCACTCGTCAACCTGACTGGCCGGCACAATCTTCGCCAGAAACTCGGCGGCTTTCGCCTGGTCGATACGACCGAACAGCAGGTCCGATTCTCCCTTCTCGCGGCTCAGCACATGGTACACGCTGAGGCGGTCAAGAAAGCGGTTTTTCAGGCCTTCGATGCCTTCCTTGAAGATGATGGAATTGCGCCCCCGGTTGCCATACACCAGCGTAACCTGACTGCCCGGTTCGGTCAGCAGTACGGTTTTGATGATGCTGAACACCGGCGTAATGCCGCTGCCCGCCGCGAAAAACAGGTAATGCTTAGCATGTTCCGGGTGCAGCGGCGTGTGGAAGTGCCCGGCGGGCGGCATCACATCCAACTCCTCGCCTACCTGCAAAGCATCTACAGCCAGCGACGAAAACCGACCCTCCGGCACCTTCTTTATGGCCACCTGCCACTCGCCTTCCAGCGGGCTGCTGCAAATAGAATAAGACCGCCGCAGCTCCTCGCCGTTGTGTTCGCGCCGAAACGTCAGGTACTGGCCCTGTGTGAACGCAAACGTCTCGCGCAGCTCCGCCGGCACGTCCAGCGACACCACAACGCTGTCGGGGGTTTCCCGCTGAATGCGCTTGATTTTAACTTTATGGAAACGACTCATTATTAGTTTTTTGCCAAACCATTCAGCAGAATGGCCATGATATCCTCCTCCAACTCCTGCGCTGTCACGCCCCGGCCCGGCCGGTACCACAGCTCCACCCACCGCACCGCCGACAGAATGGTGAACAGTGCCACCGAGGCATTCACGGGCCGAAACTCGCCGGCCGCGATGCCGTTTTCAATCAGCGCCGCAAAGCCCTTCTCGTACTGCTTACGGGCCTCCTTGAATTGCAGCAGTTTACTATCCGTCAAGTATTTCCAATCATTGTTGGCCACCGATACGGCCGCGCCATCCTCCAGCATCAGGTTGATGTGCCGGCGTAGCAACTCCTTCAACTTGTCGCCGTTCGAGCCAGGCATCTGCTCCACCTCGGCCAGCTGCGCGATGTAGGTGTTAGAAACGTGAAAGCAGAGGTGCTCCAGAATCTCGTCCTTTGACTTAATGTGGTTGTACATGCTGGCCGCTTCCATGCCCACCTCGCCCGCCAAATCGCGCATCGACGTTCCGCCGAAACCTTTCAGCTTGAACAGCTTAGCTGCTTCATCCAGAATAATCTGTCGCTTGTTCAGTTTCTTGTTCATGCGCTGAGCAGGCAGATGCCACTGATGCACACGAACATGGCAGTTCCGCTATAATACAGCGTAAATTGCTCAATATCAGAATTGAGAAGCATCAGGTGTCAAGGATATGGTGGGAATTGGGTAGCTCAAAGGTACATCGGCCTCTCAAACTAACAAATGTTTGTTGTTGCTGAGATTTCTTTCCGGCCGCTTCCGAGTGCAATGTGCAGTACCGCAGTATTAAGACGGCATCTACATCTAAGCATCAGAACCGATAATCACTATCACAATTCGGCTTTTTACATATTTTATTAATCTGATTATCAATATTGTGAGTAAACACTTACAGATAGTGAGCTAACACTCATTTTACAATAAAAAATCTTCTCTACCTTTGTCCCGTTGCCGAACAACATCTCACCCGTTTGCCAGGCAGCCAAATTCCCACGTTCTGTTTAACCAGATGAACTCCCACCCCGTCTGGCAACATTTGCTGAAAATGACGTTGCCTTCGCGCTAGAAGGTTCCAACAACGCGTTTATCAGCCTATTACAGCCGGCTAAGTCGAACTATTTCGATTTAGCCGGCTGTACCTTTTGGGGGTAATCCAAGCCGATGGCGTTTTAACCCGTGCGGACGGCGTTACTTTACGAAAACACGTATTTTCCTTAGTCTGGAGCCGTTCTGGTTCGGGCTTTCAACTTCTTCATCCGGTCTGGCCAATGACCAGTCATTCTAAAATCGAACAAACGGCCCTGCAACTCTTCGGTGAGCGCGGGTACGACAACACTTCCACCCTGCTCATCGCCAAGACGGCGGGGGTTTCCGAAGCCTTGTTGTTCAAGTACTTCCTGAGCAAAGAGAAGCTTTTTGAATACCTGATTAAGCAGGGTTTCCAGCGCATTGTGGAAGCCAACCGGGGCATCCTCGCCGAGAAGGACCCGCGGGCGCTGATTGAGAAAACCATCGACCTGCCCTATAAGCTGGTGCGCGACGAGCCCGATTTTTGGAAAGTGCAGGACAAGGAATTCAGTAAGCCTTTGGTGCAGAAGTATTTTCAGCGATTCATGAGCCCCATTGATAGCCTGTTGAAGCAGGCTTTTGAACAACTCGGCACCGATGACCCGGAGATGATGACGCTGCGGTTGCTGCTGCTTATTCAAAGCCTGTGGCGCAACCTGCTGTACGAGCACGACCAAAGCCTGCTGCGCGTGGGCGAGCACCTCAAGAAAACCTACGTGCAAGGGCTGCCGCTGCCAGGATAATGGGTAGCGCAAAGAAAAACGCAATTTGTACCAATCATTAATCAATTAATTGATTAATAGAGCCTCTGGCGCTGAATATTCCGCATCGAAAAGGCCCTTGCCTGGATGGGTGAAGGCTTGCTTCAGCCTGTTTACATCTACGGGCCCCAATTTTGCGTTGGTAAAAGTGCCGTCCACTTTTCTTGTCCATGCCCCATCACGCCGTCCACCGCTTGTTGCGCCCGCTGTTGGTTTGGCGAGCGCGCCACATCAGCGAACGGATGTATATGCTCATTCTGAGCGTGTTGGTGGGCGGGGCGGCGGGCCTAGCGGCGGTATTACTCAAGAACGCGGTGCATTGGGGACAGGAGATGCTGCGCATGGGCATCTCGGAGCCCAACCGGGTGTTTGCGCTTTCAGTGTACCCGGTTATCGGTATTACACTTACCGTGCTCTTTACCAAGTGGTTTCTGGGTGGGCAGTTAGGGCGGGGCATTGCCCCGATTATCTATAACACGGCCCGCGAGGGCAGCGTGGTGCCGCGCTCGAAGCTGTATTCGCAGCTTATCACGGCCTTTTTTACGGTCACGTTTGGCGGGTCGGCGGGCACTGAGGCTCCGATTTCGGTGACTGGCGCGGCCCTGGGTTCTAATGCGGGGCGGGTGCTCCACCTGGACCGGCGGCGGCGGCGCCTACTTACGGGGTGCGGGGCGGCGGCGGGCGTGGCGGCCATCTTCAACTCGCCTATCGCGGGGGTGCTGTTTGCGGTCGAAACCATTCTGCTGGAGCTGCCGGCGCAGTATTTCATTCCGCTGCTGATTTCGTCGGCCACGGCCACGGTGATATCGAAGGCGCTGTACGCGGGCCAGCCGTTCGTGCTCATCACCACCAGCTGGCCGATTGATGCGGTGCCGTTTTATGTGCTATTGGGGCTTTTTACAGCCTTTTTCTCAGTGTATATGATTCGAACCTACCATTGGTTCGACCACTTTTTTGAGCGCTGGCCGGGGCTGGACTGGCGCAAGGTGCTCATCGCGGGTGCGGCGCTGGGTGGGCTCATTTTTCTGTTTCCGACGCTGTACGGCGAGGGCTACAACACGGTGGAGCTACTACTGCGCGGCCACGCTGATAACATTACGGATGGCAGCATTTTCTCTGTTTATCAAGACAATAACCCGTGGCTATTGCTGGTGCTTGTGCTGTTCAGCATGATGCTGAAGGTGGTGGCTACGAGCATCACGGTGGGTGGCGGCGGCAACGGCGGCATGTTCGGCTCCTCGCTGTTTGCGGGGGCGATGGCAGGGTTTTTCTTCGCCCGGCTCATCAATCTGAGCGGATTGGTGCACATTCCGGAGGTGCATTTTGTGGTGCTGGGAATGGCGGGCACGCTGGCGGGCGTGATTCACGCGCCGCTCACGGCCATTTTTCTCATTGCTGAAATTACGGGGGGCTACGCGCTATTCGTGCCGCTGATGGTGGTAACCAGCAGCTCCTATCTGATTACCAAATACTTCGAACCGTACTCAGTATACACCCGCAAGCTCACGTTGAAAGGCGTGGACGTGTACGCCAACCGCGACCGCGGCCTGCTGGCTCAGCTGGACCCGCGTAAGCTCCTCGAAACCGATTTCATTCCCGTACGGACCAAAACTACCCTGGGCGAATTGGTGGAAATTTTCCGCCATTCTTCGCGCAACCTGTTTCCGGTGGTGGCGGCTGGTGGGCGGCTGCTGGGCGTGGTCAGCCTCGATTCGGTGCGCGATGCGCTTTTTGATGATGCCCACTACGGTACTACCAGCGTGCGCGAGCTGATGAAGCCCGCCCCGGCCGTGGTAGGGCCAAACGATAATCTGGAGCACACATTGAGCCTGCTGGACCGCCACAATGCCTGGGCGTTGCCGGTGTGCGAGGAGGATGGCCGCTACCTCGGCTTCATCCTGAAATCGGCCATTCTGGCGCGCTACCGTAAGCAGCTTATTCAGGAGAGTGAGGCTTGATGCTTCGCTTGATGAGGAATGAGGAATGAGGAATGAGGAATGAGGAATGAGGAATGAGGAATGAGGAATATACTTTTGTGCAGTTGTTCATTTGCATTCCTACACCATTAATTCTTCATTCCTCATTCCTCATTCCCCATTAAGCGCAGCGATAATAGGTGGTGGCCCGGCCGGCTTGCTGGCTGCCCAGCGCTTGGCCGAGGACGGTTGGAAGGTGCAGCTTTTTGAAGCGCAGGCTACTGTGGGGCGCAAGTTTCTGGTGGCCGGACATGGCGGTTTCAACCTGAGCAATGCCGAGGACGCTACGCATTTTGCCGGGCGCTACGGAGTGGAAAGCACCCGTTTCGAGGCGCTACTGGAGCACTTCTCAGCCACCGATTTACGGGCCTGGGCCGCCGATTTGGGCATTGAAACCTTTGTAGGCACCAGTGGGCGCATCTTCCCGGTAGCGGTACATAAGCCGGCTGATTTGCTCCGGGCCTGGCTGGGGCGGCTGCGCGAGTTGGGCGTTGAAATCAAGACCCGCCACCGCTGGCTGGGCTTTGCGGGAGCTACCGGACTGCGCCTGCGCGACGAAAGCGCCGGGACCGGCACGGGCCGCGAATTCGTCATCGACCCCACCGCCACGGTGCTGGCGCTGGGCGGCGCGAGCTGGGCCAAAACCGGCTCTGATGGCGCATGGGTGCCGCTACTACAGGAAATTGGCGTGCCGGTAGCTCCCTTTGCCCCAGCCAACTGCGGCGCGGAAGTGGCGTGGTCCTCCTTCTTCCGGGAGAAAGTGGGCCGGGCTCCGCTCAAAAACATTGCCCTGCGCGTGAACGACGGCCCGGCCGTGCGCGGCGAGCTCATGCTCACGGACTACGGCGTGGAAGGCACGCCCGTGTACGCCCTCATCCCGCAGGTGCGGGCGGCGCTGGCGGCGGGCGGCCCGGCCGTGCTACACCTCAACCTCAAGCCTGACCTGCCTCCCGCCACGCTCCTCCAGAAGCTCCGGCAGCCGCGCGGGAAGGCCTCTTTTCCTGAGTTCCTGAAAAAGGCCCTGCACTTGGGGCCGCCCGTGCCCACGCTCCTGCGCGAGGTAGCGCCCGAGGCGGCAACCTTGGAGCCGGAAGCCCTGGCGGCGCTACTCACGGCCGTGCCGCTGCCAGTAGTGGGCCTGCGGCCGCTGGATGAAGCCATTTCCACGGCGGGCGGCATTGCATTCTCCGCCGTGGATGATAACCTGATGCTGCGGCAGCGGCCAGGCACCTTTGTGGCCGGCGAGATGCTGGACTGGGAAGCGCCCACCGGCGGCTACCTATTGCAGGCCTGCTTCAGCACCGGGGCGTGGGTGGCGCGAGGGATAACGCTACGCTTAATGAGGAATGAGGAATGAGGAATTGGCAATTATACCGAAATTCCTCATTCCTCATTCCTCATTAAGCGTAGCGTCCGGGCTTTCTCCTCCGCTTCGCGCAGAATTTCGCGGGCTTCACCCAGCAGGCGGCGGCCGGGGTTCAGCTCGTCGCGAGCGATGAGGGCGAAAAGCAGGAAGAACGACACCAGCGGGAGCAACCAGCCCAGCGCAAACCACAGCCAGAACGACCGACCCCGGCTGTGGGCACAGTACCCGGTCAGAATCGGGATAAAAGAAATGGCCACCGCCATCACAAAAAGCATGTCGACGAAGAGCATAAGCTTGCGAGGGATGGGGAGGTGAGGGAGAGGCGGCTACGGCCGGCGGCGCGGTACCGAAGATACGACTTGTGCGGCCTTTCCGAGAAATGCTGGAAGCAGTTAGGCAGGAAATTTGTTTCGGCGCACCACTATCCATCTTTTTTTTGCGTAGTTCGGGGCGAAGCCGGGTCCGCGACGGGTCCCGACCGTTCTGTATTTGCCCATGTGGGAACACCAAAGCCTGTTTCGCGTTTCTGCCCAACTCTTTGCCGAGGGGGTTTTTAATCTCCTCGACCGCAGCCTGCGGCCTGAGGTTTTCTTATTAGGATTCGCATCGGCCAAAGAAGGCGACGAGCCCGATGCCGTGGTGCTGGAGCCCACTTCCGTGCGCTACTCCCCATCCGATTTCCGGGATGTAAAAACCAAAGCCACGGCCCTCGAAGCCGACAAAGGCCCCCAGGGCTCCGTGTACCACCTGCACCCCAACGACCACGACCGGTTCGAGAAGCAGCACTGGTACGAGCTCATGTGCCAGGCCACCGAAACCACCCTGCAAAGCCTCACCGCCAGCCGCCACGAAAGCCGCCGCTCGTTCTGCTCCACGCCGGTGAGCCTGCAGGGCTACCTCGTGACGGTGGTGCTCCAGCTCTCGGCCGAGTGCTACGATAATTACTACGCCCTGCCCAAGCCCGGCTCGGGCCGCCCCGCCAACCTGCCCCACGCGGCCGTGCTGGAGTTTATGCACGACTGCACCCGCGCCCTGCGCGAAGCCGACACCGCCGACAACGACCAGCCCGTCCTCGACCGCGACTACAACGAAGTCCTGCGCTCGGCCGGCCGCCGCCTCATGTTGCGCGTAGCGCCCGCAGGCACCCACGGCCTGTATGACGCCTGCAACGGCGTGGCCGCCCTGCGCCACGAGGGCGACGAAGGCATCGGCACCATGCTGGTGAGCCGCCGCCAGCACCCCGCCGTAGTGCCCGTGCTCACCCTCGAAACGCCCGTGCCCATGCGCGACCACCGCTCCATCCGCAAGCTGCTGGAGTTGAGCGAGGGCCATACCGCCCTTATTTCAGATGCCTCGCACGTTTTCGGCCTGGGCCAGCTCGTGCCCGAGTCCGACTCGCAGTTTGAGCCGCTGGTCACGGTCCATTTCACTAACCACTACAGCTGGGAGGTGAGCCACGCCGGCCACGTCCTCATGCGCGTGGTGAGCAACACCCCCCGCCTGCCCCAGGGCCAGGTGGCGGCCGATAACTTCGCCCGCATCGTCCGCATCGTGTTTCCGGCGCTGGACCGCGACAGCATCGGCTACCTTTGGGACCTGGCCCAGCAGGCCACCACCCAGCCCAACGGCACCATCCTGGTCATCACCACCGGGGCTGCCAACGAGGCCAAGCGCCTCACCCGCCAAAGCTTCCGCGTGGTGCCGCGCATCATGACGCCCTCCGTGCTCCGCCTCGTCACCAACATCGACGGGGCCGTGCTCATCGAGCCCAACGCCATGTGCCACGCCATCGGCGTCATCCTCGACGGCCTGGCCACCGAAAAAGGCGATTCTTCGCGCGGCTCCCGCTACAACGGGGCCCTGCGCTACGTGCACAGCAGCAAGTACCCCGTGCTGGCCGTGGTGGTAAGCGAGGACGGCTGGATTGACTTGCTGCCGAGCTAACGCTTCGCTTAATGAAGAATGAGGAATGTAGAGTGAGGAATTGGAGCCAATAGCCCAACAATTCCTCACTCTTCATTCCTCATTCTTCATTAAGCGAAGCGTTACCCGTTCACCGAGCCCATCATCGCCGCCGGGTACCGCAGGCCCGCCGCCGCCTTGCCCTTCGGCGCAATCTCATCCAGCTGCGCCAGCTCGTCCTTCGTCAGTTCCACTTCCAGCGCGCCCAGGTTTTCTTCCAGGTATTTCACGCGCTTGGTACCGGGGATGGGCACGATTTCCTCGCCCTGCGCCAGCACCCAGGCCAGGGCCAGCTGGCTGGCGGTGCAATGCTTCTGCTTGGCTAAATCATTGATTCGGGCCACCAAGTCGAGGTTTTTCTGGAAGTTCTCGCCCTGGAAGCGGGGCGTGTGGCGGCGGTAGTCGTCCTCGGCCAAGTCCTCGAAGCGCTTAATCTGGCCCGTGAGGAAGCCCCGGCCCAGCGGCGAATACGGCACAAAACCCACCCCCAATTCGCGCACGGTGGGCAGAATCTCGTCCTCTGGCTCGCGGCTCCACAGCGAATACTCGGTTTGCAGCGCCGCGATGGGATGCACCGCTACGGCCCGCCGCACGGTGGCCGGCGCGGCCTCGCTCAACCCCAGGAAGCGCACTTTGCCTTCCTCCACCAGCCGGCTCATGGCCCCCACCGTTTCCTCGATGGGCGTGGCGGGGTCCACGCGGTGCTGGTAATACAGGTCAATGTGGTCGGTGCCGAGGCGCTTGAGGCTGGCTTCGCAGGCCGACTTCACATACTCGGGCCGGCCGCTGATGCCCCGCCGGGTGGGGTCGTTGGGGTCGCGCAGGATGCCAAATTTCGTGGCCAGAATCACGCTTTCGCGCTTGCCCTTCAGGATGCGGCCCACCAGCTCCTCGTTTTTAAAAGGGCCGTACATATCGGCCGTGTCGAAGAACGTCACGCCCAAATCCAGGGCGCGGTGCAGCGTGCGGGTGCTTTCGGCATCGTCCTGCCCGGCGTAGAAATCAGACATGCCCATGCAGCCCAGGCCCAGGGCCGATACAGTGAGGCCGGAGCGGCCCAGTTGGCGGGTTTTCATATAGTGGTGGTTTGGTGGTTGAGTAGTTGGAAGGAAGAGGTTTTGATTGTCATCCTGAGCGTAGCGAAGGACCTTATCAACGCTAAACTGTTTGCAGTAATCACCAAAAGCAAGAAGCCGTCATAAGGTCCTTCGCTACGCTCAGGATGACAAACTAGTTGACTCCGGCTTTTGATTTCGCGCTTTTTTCCAAATCCCCGCCACACCGAGCCAAACCTCCGCCTCAATTCACTAAACTCCCGCCACACCTTTCCAAACCCTCGCCACGGTCTTCCAAACCTCCGCCCCGACCTTTCAACCCCGGCCTCACCTTTCCAAACCCTCGCCACGACTCTCCAAACTCCCGCCACGGGTTTCCTAATCCAAGACTCACTCTAAAAAATCCAAGTCTCACCTTTCCAAACCCTCGCCTCACCTTTCCCTCATGCCCGCCGGCCGTACCTTTACCCCGTGAAAAGCCTCCTCAAAAACGCGCTCCGCGCCGCCGTAGTGGCCTCCGTGCCCCTGCTGGCCGCATGCTCCTCCCCCAACCAGCCCATCAGCGAAAACGGCCCCGCCTCGCCCGCCAGCGCCGCCGAAATGGCCCTCATGGACCAGCACGACTCCCTGATGGCCCAAACCAGCAAGCTCTACGAGTTCAAGGCCAAGCTCTCCGGCTACCATTCCGAAGCCCCCGCGCCCTACATCCACGGCCTGCTCGCCGCCGACAAGGCCATGATGGACTGGATGCACCAGTACAAAGCCCCCGACACCACGGCCGCTCCCGCCACCCGCCTCGCCTATTTCCAGCAGCAAAAGCTGATACTCGATGCCGTGCAGCGCCAGTACAAGGCCACGCTCGACTCGGCTACCCGCTTCACCACCGAGCACCCCGCCGCCGGCGACGTGCCACCCCCCGCTTCCAAATAATCTCGCCCCGTCCCATGTTCAACCGCCTGCTGTTGCTGCCCGCGCTGGCCGCCACCCTGCTCACCACCGCCTGCACCGAGCCGCCCAAGGAAGCCGCCAAACTGCCCATCATGGGCGAGCGCGACGTGCAGCCCCGCGCCGACGGCGGCCCCGCCGACACCGTATTCGCCACCGTGCCCCGGTTCCGCCTCGTCGACCAGGCCGGCCAGACGCTCACCAACCAGACCTTCGCCGGCCGCGCCTACATCGCCGATTTCTTCTTCGCCACCTGCCCCGGCATCTGCCCTAAAATGCAGGCCGAGCTGCTCAAAGTGTACGCCAAATACGGCCAGGACCCGCGCCTGACCATCCTCTCGCACACCATCGACCCGGCCCACGACACCATCCCCGTCCTCAAAGACTACGCCCAGCGCCTCGGCATCACCGATGCCAGCCGCTGGCACTTCGCCACCACCGGCGCTCACGGCGAGCCCACCGCCAAAGACACCGTTTTCCAGCTGGCCAAAGCCTACTTCACCGCCGCCCTCCCCGACCAGCAGGCCCCCGGCGGCTTCGCCCACAACGGTACCTTCGCCCTCGTGGACGACCAAGGCCACATCCGCGGCCTCTACGACAGCCTCAATCCCAAGGAAGTGCAGCGGCTTATCGCCGAAATCCCGGTCCTGCTGGCCGAGATTGACAGCCGCAAAAAGGGCGTGGCCGGGAAGTAATGGAAGAGATACAAAAGAACGGTCATGCAGAGCGCAGCGAAGCATCTTGCCCGCAATACTAATCCAATCGACAGGGTTTACTATTGCGGGCAAGATGCTTCGCTGCGCTCTGCATGACCGTTCTTTTGTAT
>JAQBNT010000159.1 GCA_028288445.1 Hymenobacter sp.
GCAGCAGAAAGCCGCCGCGCCGCAGTCCATTACGGCCCAGCGTAACGCCCAGGACATCCCCAAAACCCTGGTGGACGAGAAGCCCGAGCTAAAGGACTTCTACAACAGCTACGACCCGCTGGCCGTGACCCCCGCCGACCAGCAGCGCTATACCGCCATGCTCAACAGCCTCACGCCCGAGCAACAGCAGCGCCTCAACGACTCGCAAAGCAACTTCTACGAGCTGAGCCTGCGCAACGTGGGCGGCCTGGTGATGCCCGTGGTGCTGCAACTAACCTACGCCGACAACACCCAGGAAATCCAGACCATCCCGGCCGAAATCTGGCGCAAAAACAACGCCCAGGTCACCAAGGTCATCGTGACCAAGAAGCCCGTCATCAGCTTCGTCATCGACCCCTTCCAGCAAACGGCCGACACGGACTTAAGTAACAACGCCTTCCCGCGCCAGCCCGCCGCCTCGCGCTTCGAGCTGTTTGAGCAGCAGCGCCCGCAGGCCCCGGCCAACCCCATGCAGCAGTCCAAAACCGCCGCCAGCCCCATGCAGAAGCTGGAGCAGAAGCCCGGCAGCAGCGGAAACTAGCCGCCTGTCATTGCGAGCGGAACGCGGCGCAACGCAGCAATCCGTCCTGTCATGAGCGACTAGCTTAATAATGTGACAAGCCTTTTTTGAAAACGAAAAGCCCCGACTCTACTCCAGAGCCGGGGCTTTTCACATCTCAGGGTTTGTCGCTCATGAGGGGACGGATTGCCGCGTTGCGCTGCGCTCCACTCGCATTGACAGCCGATTTACGCCTTGATATTTGGGGCCTCACCGCCCACCATGCGCGAAATCAGCCCGTGGTCTTCCTTGCTTTCGGCCCAGACCACACCCACCACATGGATGAGAATAAAGCCGATAATCAGGTACATCGTCACGTTGTGCGTCTCTTCAGCTAGGTGATGAATGCCCTTTAGCCAGGAAACATCCTCGTATATCAGAATTAGCCCGGTAGCCACCATGATGGTGAGGAAGAGGTAAAACAGCGCATAAGTGGTTTTGGCAAACAGGATTTTGCCGGTCAGGCTTTTGTCGGCAGGCGGCGCGAGGCGGTAACGGCGCAGAATTTCCATGAGTCGCGCCGAGAAACGCAAATCGGAAGGCCCCGTCAACTGCAGACCCAGCCGCAGCACCCACAGCGCCACCAGCGCCCAGCCGAAGTAGATGTGCCAGGCCCAAATGCGCTCGCTGATGATATGCGCCAACTCGCGCGCCTGCGGCACCGAAACCTCTTTGCCCGCCGATTGCAGCTCCGTCACCGCCGACCGCGACTGCACAATCACCTTCTGAAACAGAATGGTCATCAGTTGCAGGCTAATCAGCAGCGCATTGGCCCAGTGCCAGAACCGGATGGAGCCCCGGTAATCTTTGATGGGTACTTCGACAGCGGGGGCAATGGCTTGGTCCATGGCTGCGGGGCGGAATAAAAGGTCAGGCGGGGATGGCAACGGCCGCTTCTACGGCCGCGGTGGGCACGGGTTCGGTGCGGCCGGGGTACACCAGCAGCGCGTGCGCCAGGCAGTGGAGCGCCGCCGCCAAATCGGTCTGGTTGATGACGTAGGCCAGGCGCACTTCCTGCCGGCCCAGGCCCGGCGTGTGGTAAAAGCCGTTGGCCGGCGAGAGCATCAGGGTCTGGTTATCAAGTGTAAAATCCTCCAGCAGCCACTGGCCGAACTTCTCGGCATCGTCCACGGGCAGGCGGGCCACCACGTAGAAGGCCCCGCCCGGCACCGGGCACACCACGCCCGGCATGGCCCGCAGCGCATTCACCGTGAGGTCGCGCCGGGCCTGGTACTCGGCCCGGGTGCCGTCGAAATAGGAGGGGGGAAGCTCGGCGGCGGCTTCGGCGGCCACCATTTCCAGCACCGGCGGACAAATCCGCATCTGCCCAAAGTGGAAGGCTGCCAGCCACACATCGGGGTTGCGGGTGACCAGCGCGCCCACCCGCGCCCCGCAGGCACTGTAGCGTTTCGAAATGGTGTCGAGCAGCACCACATGCTTTTCGCCGCCCGTCAGGCTCAGGGCGCTGGTGGCCTGGGCTCCGTCGTAGCAATATTCGCGGTACGCCTCGTCCGACAGCAGGTATAAGTCGTGCTGCTTGCACAGGCCCAGCAGGGCGTCCAGTTCGTCGCGCCGATACACGTAGCCGGTGGGGTTGCTGGGGTTGCAGATGAGAATGGCGCGGGTGCGGGGCGTAATTACCGCCTCGAAATCAGCCAGCGGCGGCAGCGCAAAGCCGTCCTCGATGTGTGCCGTGACGGCCACGATGCTCACGCCGGCCGCAATGGCAAAGGCCGTGTAGGTGCCGTAAAACGGCTCGGCCACAATCACCTCATCGCCGGGGTTCAGGCAGGTGAGCATGGCGAAGAGGATAGCCTCGCTACCCGCCGTAGTCACCATGATGTGCTCAAAGCGGGCCGGAATGCCGGCGCGCTGGTAGTAGGTTTCCAGCTTGCGGCGGTAGCTGTCGGTGCCCGCGCCGGGGGCGTAGCCCAGCACCGCGATGTCGGCCTCGCGCACGGCGGCCAGCATTTCGGGGGGCGTCAGCACATCGGGCTGGCCGATGTTGAGGGGATAAACGGTTTTGCCCTGTTGGCGGGCGGCGTCAGCATAAGGCAGCAGCTTGCGAAACGGCGAAACGGGCATGGCCTGCCCGCGCTTTGATACTTCTGGCATAGAATAAGATTAACTCCCCGGCCGGCGCGGCATCAGCCGCCGGCCCCTCAATTGGCTAAATATAACGGCCCGCAATCAGTTACAAGCACTTCTTATACAGATTATACAGAATCCGGTTGTCGGCATCGGTCAGCGGCGCACTCACGTTTTGCTGAATAAAATGCAGCTTGAATGCCCGAATGGCCGCCGGCAAATCCCGCGTGTCGTACCCAATAATCCGCAGTGCCTCGCGCGGACTGAACACCGTAATCGGCCCGTTCAGCCGCGCCAGCTGGGCATCTACCCGGCCGGTATCTACGGGCTGAATGGATGCTATGGGCACATCGTCCGCCGCCGGTAGGGGCGGGGCGAGCAGGCGGCCGGCCAGGGCGGCGGCGCTATCGGCCACGAAGGGGCTGGGCAGTGGGCCGGCATCGTACCACAGGCCGAAACCATTATCCGCCAGCCGCTTCCAGGGAAAGAGGGCACTCGGGTCGTTCTTGCGGCTGGGCGCAATATCAGCGTGCCCGATGAAGTTGGCCGTGGGAATGCCGTAGGCTTTTTTCAGGCCAGCCAGAATATGCATCAGGCTGGTAATCTGGGCTTCGGCGAAAGGCTCAATGCCGTTGTTATCCAGCTCGATGCCGATGGACGAGGAGTTGATATCCGTGGTGTTGCCCCAACGGGCCACGCCGCCATGCCAAGCCCGCAGGTAGTCGTTGAGCATGTGGTACACCCGCCCATCGCGCCCGATGACGTAGTGCGCGCTCACCTGCGTGCTCACCATGGTAAACGTCTTGAGCGTCTGGGCCGTGGAGTCCTGCGCCGTGTGGTGAATGACGACGTAGTTGGGCTTGCGCAGGTTGAAATTGGTGGTGCCCACCCAGTACTTGCCCAGCAGGCTGTCGCCGCCCGGCGTGGTGCCGGGCATAGCGCGCAGGGCCTCGGCATAAGCTTTCACCTGCGCTTTATACGACTTGTTGGTGGTGGCGTAAGGGTTGCGTTGAGCGGCGCAGGCAGCCAGGGCGGTAGCGCAGGCCAGGCCCAGGCAGTGGCGAAGGGTCATCGGGAAAAGTGAAATTCGAGAAGGAACAACCGGTTAGGAACCCAAATTTCCGCAAAAAAGCCGGTGCTTCAACGTACGTTGCCAGCGGGCAAGGGCTGGGCCTTGCGGAACAGGCAATGCGGGAAGACCGCGATACCAATAGTGGCGTAGCCCCGGTTCTGTTTCAGGTCACGCACGCCTGGGTCGGAATTGGGATTGGGGTCTTTTTCGTTGTAGCCAAATGTGGCCGACGTGCCCCAGGCCGCTTGCAGCTGCACGGGCCGGTCTTCGGTGGGGCCATTGCCGAGCCGCACCCGCACAAATACCATCGGCTCGCTGCGAGTCATACCGCTCAGGTCGACGGGCGCGCCGAGATTGGTCAGGTGCGTGTAATTGACCTGCGTAACGCGGTAGGCGGCCCCGAATGATAAAGCGTCGGTAGCCCGCAAGGTGCCGTAAACTTCGCCAAACACCTTGTTGTAGCGCGTATCGAACTCGTACCGGGTGGGTGAGCCGAATATGAATCCGGTTCGGGTATAAGCTGCCGCGCTCTGCGCCTGCCCAAAGCCGCCCAATGCGCCCACCAGCCATTGGTTGCCCAGCCGCCAGTAGGTGCCCACGCTCACGTCGTACTGATGACCCCGGTAGTAGGTGCTGTCCTTCGGCTTGGGGTCGTCGCGCAGGTTGCTATACGCCGCCCGCACCAGCAGGTGCGGGACTGGCGAGTAGGTGCCCGCGATATCAGCCCGGCCGTTGAGATAGGTGCTGAGCGTGAGTTCGCCTTGCTTTTTGTCGGTAATCTGCGGAGCGGCGCACTGCATGGGCATGTATACCACGCAGCTGGTCAGGGAGAGGCTGAGGCAGGTGCTCAGAAAAACGAATAGCCGCTGGTGCATCGGTTCGGCAGAGTGATAAGGTTGGTGCGGAAAGGAGCAGAAAGTTAAGCAAAAAGCCCCCGTAACTCTTGCTACGGGGGCTACTTTCGCTTTAGGCTCAAAGGTGCGAGTTGCAGCGCGCTACGCTTTACCATGCCGTTTATTAAGGTATGGATTTGGATTGTTCTGCCCGGGCCTGACGCGGTTCCAGTACCACACCCACCAGTACCCGCAACGGAGCCCGCCCGAAAGCCGCCTCATTGCTGATATTGGTCAGCGCCACGTCCCAACTAGCCCCCGCCTGCCATTGCAGCCAACGCCACAACGGTTGCTGCACCAGCACTGATGCCTGCAGATAGTACTGCGAAGCATGCGGCTGTGCTACACCGTTAAGCATCAGCGAGGTGAAGCGGGCCTGATTAACGCGCAGACTCGCGCCATATTCCTTGTTGGGGTGGCTGACATCGGGCCATCGGGCCGTCACCTGGGCAAACCGCGTGTTGTAATAGCCCAGCAACTCGGGAACTGGCTCATACCGGCCCTTGCCGCCACTGCTCGGAAACGGCGCGATTATGGCACCGCCAATTAAGTCCGGCGATTTGAAGCGACCGTAGCGAAAGCTCCGGCTCTGGCCCGCGCCGACTGCGGCACTCAGCCACGTATGGCCCACCGTGAGGTAGCCGCCCAGCCCGGCCTCATACTGCCGGTTCCGCACGTAGTTGTTGGAGCTGTCGCGCTTGGCATTGTAGGCGTGCAGCCCGCCGGCAGCCAGCACCAGCACATTGGGTACCGGCGATGCCACGGCCATCGCCTGTGCGCCGTAGGGAAATTTCCAGTTAACTACGGCGGCTACGTCGCCGGACTTGCGCACCGCTGGCAGCGTCCCCAGCATCGGCTGATACAGGGTGCAGCCGCTGGCTGCCACGGACAATAGCCCAAAGTACAAGTGACGCATAAGGCGGTGAGTAGGGGTTTGAGCAGGGCTTAAAACTAAACGGGGCCCCGGCCACTCCGCAATACAATAGTTGCCTGAAAAGGACTTTTGTCTGATGGTAAATTTCAGGTAAAAGAGCTTGTGCGTAGCGTGAACAATGTCTTCAAAGCAAAATATCAGACTTTACAAAAGCCCTATAACTGAAACGACCCTGCCATAAATTGGCAGGGTCGTTTCGGCTATTCAACAAAAAAACGGTTGCTACTTGGCGTAAGCCACGGCGCGCATCTCCCGAATCACGGTGATTTTAATCTGGCCGGGGTACTGCATTTCCTTCTCGATTTTCTGCGAAATCTCGAAGCTCAGCTCGGCGGCGCGCTCGTCGGTTACGTTCTCAGCGTCTACCATCACGCGCAGCTCGCGGCCGGCCTGGATGGCGAAGCACTGGTTCACGCCTTTGAAGCCGTTGGCGGTTTCTTCCAGCTGCTTGAGGCGCTTGATGTAGCTTTCCATCATCTCGCGGCGGGCGCCGGGGCGCGAGCCCGAAATGGCGTCGCAGGCCTGCACGAGCGGCGAAATCATGGCCGTCATTTCAATCTCGTCGTGGTGAGCGCCGATGGCGTTTACCACATCGGGGTGCTCTTTCCACTTTTTGGCCATCTCCATGCCCAGAATGGCGTGGGGCAGCTCCGGCTCCTCGGTGCTCACCTTGCCGATGTCGTGCAGCAGGCCGGCACGCTTGGCTTTCTTCACATCAAGGCCCATCTCCGCCGCCATAGTGGCGCAGAGGTTGGCCACTTCGCGGCTGTGTTGCAGCAGGTTCTGGCCGTAAGAGGAGCGGAAGCGCATGCGGCCCACCATCTTAATCAGCTCGGGGTGCAGGCCGTGAATGCCGAGGTCGATGATGGTTTTCTCGCCAATCTCAACGATTTCTTCCTCGATGTTCTTGCGGGTTTTAGCCACGATTTCCTCCACGCGGGCCGGATGAATCCGGCCGTCTTTCACCAGCAAGTGCAGCGAGAGGCGGGCAATTTCGCGGCGCACCGGGTCGAAGCCCGAGATAATGATGGCCTCCGGCGTGTCATCCACGATGATTTCAACGCCCGTCGCCGCTTCCAGCGCGCGGATGTTGCGGCCCTCGCGGCCGATGATTTTGCCCTTCACGTCGTCGCTTTCAATGTTGAAAATCGACACGCAGTTCTCAATGGCGTGCTCCGAGGCGGTGCGTTGAATGGTTTCCAGCACAATCTTCTTGGCGTCCTTGGTGGCGGTCAGCTTGGCCTGGGCCACGGTGTCCTTCACATAAGAGCTGGCCTGAATCTGGGCTTCGTTTTTCAGCGATTCTACCAGCTGCTCGCGGGCTTCGGCGGCGGTTAGGTTTGCGATGGTTTCGAGCTGGCGCTGCACGCTGTGCAGTTGCTCATCAGCCTCTTTTTGCTTCTCTTCCAGCTCGGCCATCGTTTCCTCGTGGTCGAGGCGGCGTTTTTCGGCCTGGGCTTCCAGCTTGTCGCGCAGCTGCTGGGTGTCGGTCTGGTTTTTCTCGCGTTGGCGTTCCAGGTCGGCTTCCTTTTTCTGAATCTGTTCGAGCTGACGCTGAGTGGTTTCGGTGAGCATTTTGATGCTCTGCTCTTGCTCCACCACGCCCTGGCGGCGCTGGGTCAGCTCGCTGTCCAGTTCGGCTTTGAGGCGGCGGCTTTCCTGGTCAAACTCGTTGCGCAGCGTCTTGAACTTGTTCTTCGACTGCTCCAGGCGCTCATCCGCCTGCTTGATTTTCTCGTCGCGAAGGCGGTTGCCTTTCTCCTCCGCGTCGCGGAGAATTTGTTGAGCGCGGGCCTGAGCCTCGCCCTCGTGGTCCAGCCGGGCTTTGCCGGCCAGCTGCCTGCCTACTACATAGCCTACCACGAGGGCAGCCACTGCAGTGAGCAGACACATTATTAAAGGGGACATATAGAGTATGGTTTTTGGGGTGGGGTAAAAACCATAACCAGGTAGAACGATTTTGCCCGGGCCGGGCGGAAGCGGCCGATTGCCGCGCCGCCCTGCCGGGCCAACGAGTTGTGTGCGTGCCAGTCGGGGGTATTACCCCGCCAGCACCACGCCGGATAGTAGCTCGTCGAAACGAGCCAGCCGTTCGGTTAGCGCCGCATCGGTGCCATCCTTTTCCTTGCTCACTTTCAATTGGTCGGCCATCGTGGCCAACGCAACCATGGCCAGCAAGTCCTGCTTGTCCTGAATGCCGTAGCCTTCTTTGAATTCGCGCAGCTTTTCGCCCAGCAGGCGGCCCGCCAGGCGCAGCCGTTCCTCATCCTGCACGTCAACGCGCATGGGATAGTCCCGGTCAGCAATACGAATTTTGATGGCTAATTCGCTCATAGGGCGAAGGTTACAGCGGTGGGGTGAGGGGTCAGTCGGTTTAGTCTCTCAAATAGGCAAGACACTTGTCCAGTTCGCGGATGTATTCGTTGAGGCGCAGTTTAAGTTCGTTGGCGTGGGTGGGTTCCCCAGCTATGGTGTGTACAAGTTTAACGATATTTTCCTGGTTTTGGCGCTCCTTCAGCAGCCGGTCCTTCTCGCGCACGTCGGCGCGGAGCTGCTGCACGGTGGTGTTGGCATCGGCCAGCTCCTCACGCAATTGCTGATAGGCAGCCACTAAGGTGGTAATCTGCCGCTCCAGGCGGTCGAGTTGCGCAAGCTGTTGGGAAGAGGCCACGGGCGAATAAATTTTGGGTGAAGATAACGCGACGGGCCGAAAGCTACGCTTTATCCCGGGCTTGCTCGTGGCTTGTGGCTCAGCGCGGTTTGGTTTGGGAGTTGAGGCAGGGACGAATAGCCCGGCAAAAAAAGAACGTCGCGCCCCACGCTGGGAAGCGGTGGGGCACGACGTTCGAGCGGAAGAGATGGGCGAAAACCAGGCAGTGGCCACCCGCCAGGGCGGCAGCGGGTGGACGGGGAGAGTTACGGCGTAGCCCGGTCAGCAATCGACCACAGGAAGTCGGTTCGCAGGCGGCCTTTGAACTTGGGACTGCCCATGTCCACGTAGGTATTGCCGAGGTAGCCGAGCGGCAGCCGAGGATTCGGCCCCTCCACCGACGTGAAGCTGGCCTGGGCGTGGCAGCTCATGCAATTGGTGCGCACGCCCACGTTGTTGGTGACCCACAGGCCTTTGGTCAGCACGCGGGAGGGTTCCTGGAAGTGCTTGTTGTTCAGGAAGGTTTTCGGACTGAAGCCCGCCTCCAGGTAGGGGTTGAACGCGTAGATGGACTGGCCCACGCTTTTGCCGCCCGCGTAGGGTTGCACGGGGTCAAGCATCTGGTAGGCAATGGACATGGCGTAGTGGCGCGGGGCCCCCGTCAGTTGCGCGGGGCGGTGCGCGGCAATGGCGCTGCTGCTGGGCAGCGGCGCATTGGCCGAGTTGGGAGCCCACCACATGGTTTGCCAGGTCCAGCGCTTAATTTCCTTGGTGGTGATGTGCATGGCCACCAGAATAGCGTAGTCGCCCTTGCTCACCGGCACCTGGTTGTAATGGTTCGAGGTGTCTTTAATCTCGGCGTTCAGCGCATCGGCTTCTTCCTGGGTGAGGCGGTAGTAGATAAAATCGCGCAGGTTGTAAGTGGTGGCGGGGATAGGCTTGGCCCCGGCCGCGCCCACTGTCCCAGTGCCCTGGCCCTGGTTCTTGATATCGACGTAGATGGTGCTCGGCCACGCCGCCTGGCCGTAGGGAATTTGCTTATCGGTAGTGCCCGTCCATACTTTCATCTCGTACAGAGGCGCGGTCGCGCTCGGGGCGGCCGGCACTATCTCGTACACGGGCTTGATGGCGATGGATTCGCGGGGTAGTTCCGGCACGTCGCCCTTGTGGCTGTTCAGCATGCCTTGCAGGGTGGCCGTCAGGAAAAGCTTGTTTTGGGCGATGAACGTGGCGGCAGCCGGGTTGTAAGACACGGACTCAAACGCATTTTGCGTCGAGCTGCCTGTCATGGCATGGGCCTGCGCCAAGTCGGCGCGGGCCGGCCGTCGGCTCACCAGGTTGGGGTCGCGCAGGAACTGCCGCGGCATACGCAGCCGCCGCACCGGCCTGGGCCGTTTCAGGAGCATGGTGGGAGACTGGTTGGAACCGGGCTCCTGCTGCTGTTGCACCTCATCGGCCGTGGGCCACGTTTCATACACACGGGGCATATCCGGCCCCTGGCCTGCCGGAGCCGATAAGGTGGTCCAGACGCCCCAGCCGTGGCGGTCGATGCTGGCGGCATCGCGCCGCTGAATCCAGCTATTGATGGTGCTGCTGTCTTCCGGAAATTTGTAGCCCGGAATCTGGCCGTTGGTCATCTCCACCGCCTGTAGCATCACGGCGGGCTGCTTATCGGTGCCCCCGGCCATTTCGCTGGTGGGCGGGGTGGCAGTGGTCGCCTGCTCCTCCGACTTCGAATTGTTGGTCGAGCATCCGCTCAGTCCCAGGCCGAGGCATAGCACGGCCGGTAGAAGGTATTGCTTTTTCATAAGCTGTTGAAAGTGTTAAGATTCATGCAGCCAAAGCTCCGGTAAATTTCGTTGCCGGAATCAGGTATAAATACCTGATTTTTTTATGGGGTAAACACTTGGTTTAAGTAGTTGACCTTGGCAGGACCGGGCCGCTTGTTACATCAAAAAGAAAAAATAAAAGGATGTAACAAGCGTTGTTACATCCTTTTATTTTTTCTTTTTGATGTAACATCCCAGATGGCGGGGCAAGCCGACCGGGCACGACCTCGCCCCTACATCATATGCCATGCTGAGAACCGCTCCAAGGTCGTTGCCCCCGTTAAATAGAAACGTCGTGCAGAGCAATGCTCCGCACGACGTTTCTATAGTCAGCACTGGGCTTGGCCGGGCAGCCTAGCTTTTGCCCTTTTTGGTCTTGGTTTTGATTTTTCCGCCGTCGTCCATTTGCTTCTTCATCTTTTCATCCGTCGGCGCGGCCATTTCCGTGGGGGCAGTCATGGGCTTTTTCATCATGTCGGCGGCCACGGGCTTGCCTTCCATGTCCAGCTCCACCACGGGGTAGCCCAGGGCCTGCAGGGCGGGCAGCTGCTTGTTGTCGCCTACTACCACGATGGCCATTTTGTCGGCCGGCAGGTACTGCTTGGCGATGGCCTGCACGTCTTCCTTCTTCAGGTTCTTCAGGATTTCCGTTTGCTGATTTACGTAAGTCGGGTCGAGGTTGTACTCCACCAGGCGTGCCAGGAAGCCGGCTTTCTGCTGCCCGGTTTCATACTTCAGCGCATCGCTCTGGCCCACCGACGACTGCACGAAGGCCAGTTCCTCGTCGGAAATGCCGTTCGGGTAGTTCGAAATCTCGCTCATGAATTCCTTCACCGAAGGAGCCGTGGCATCGGCGCGCACGCCGGCCTGGGCCGTGAACGGGCCGGCGTAGCGCGTGCCGGCAAAGCCCGAGCGGGCGCCGTAGGTGTAGCCCTTGTTCTCGCGCAGGTTCAGGTTGATGCGCGAGTTGAAGGCGCCGCCGAGTAGGTAGTTGGCCAGGTAGGCGCGGTAGTAGGGTCCGGTGGCGTCGTACTTCATGTCCGTGAGGTAGCCCACCCGGATTTCTGATTGCGCCGCGCCGGGCTTGTTCACGAAGTAGATGGTCGTTTTGTCGGGCTGCGCACCGGCCACGTCGGTCGGGATGGTCACGTCCTTCTTGGCCCAGTTTTTCAGGAAGCCGAGCTGCGAGTCCAGCGTGGCCTGGTCCACGTCGCCCACGGCCACGAGGTAACTCACGTTGGGCGCGTAGTACTTGTTGTAGTAGTCCTTCACATCAGCCAGCGTGAGGCTGCTCACCGAGGCGGTGGTGCCGGCCACGGCCGTGCCGGCAATGTTGTTCTGGCCGTAAAGCAGGCGGTTGTAAGTGAGGTCGGCGATGACGCCGGGCTGGTTGGAGAAGTTGGCAATCTTCTCCAGCTGCTGCTTTTTCACGCGGTCAAAATCCTGGGCGTCAAAGCGCGGGTGTAGCAGGCGTTGGTCGAGCAGGGCCATGGTGGCGGGCAGGTTCTTGGTCAGGCTCTGCACGTACACGGTGGTTTCGTTGTCGTCGGCATTCACGAATACCGACGAGCCCAGCTTGTCCAGCGCCGCCGAGATTTCCTCGCCGGTGTACTTCTCCGAGCCTTCGTTCAGCATGCTGGCCGTGAGCTCGGCAATGCCGGCCTTGCCGGGCATGGTTTGCTCCAGGCGGTGGCCGCCGCGAATGGTCAGGCGCATGGTCACAGCCGGAATCTCGCTGTTGCGGGTGCCTACTATTTTCAGGCCGTTGGGCAGCGTTTCCTGGTAGAGGGCCGGCACTTTCACCACCGGGTTGGTACCGGACTTGGGCTGCTTGTTGCGGTCGAAGGTGTCGGTGGCCTTCGTGTATTTCAGGTTGTTGTAGCCGTAGTCAGGGGCTTTGTAGCCGGCTTTGTCGATGGTGTAGTTGTCGGGCTTGGCGGCGGCAACGCTGCCGGTTTTGGGCAGCACGCTCAGAATCACGGCGTGCTTGCCTTTGATGTACTTGTCGTACACGCGCTGCACGTCGGCCTTGGTGAGGGCTTGCAGGCGCTTGGTTTCCACGGTGATGTAGTTCGGGTTGCCGAAGAAGGTCTGGTTGGCGGCAAGCTGGCTCACCTTGCCCTGCACGCTGGCCAGGCCGCTCACGTTCTGGGCCTCGGTCTGGGCCTTGAAGCGTTGCAGGTCCGCATCGGTGATGCCTTTTTTCTCAAACTCCCGCATCGTGTTGCGGATGATGACCTCCGTGCTGTCCAGCGTCTTGCCGGGGAAGGGCAGGGCCACGAAATCGAAGAAGCCGCCCAGCTCCGAGTTCTGCTGGTAGGCCTGGGCCTGCACGGTTGTCTGGTTCTTCACCAGGTTTTTGTAGATGAGCGAGTTCTTGCCGCCGCCGATGATTTCGGCCAGCGCATCAAGCGGCATTTCGTCGGGGTGGCCGTGGGGCACCGTCGGAAACACCATTTGCAGCATCGGGAAGCGCACGTTGTCGTGTAGCTCACGTAGCGGTCGGCGGTGAGCACGGGCTCGGGCAGCTTCTGCACCGGCACCGACGGGCCGCGCTTGATGGGCCCAAAGTACTTCTCCACCAGCTTCACTACTTCGGCGGGCTTCACGTCGCCGCCCACGGTGAGGGTGGCGTTGTTGGGGCCGTACCAGCGCAGGAAGAAGTTCTTGAGGTCCTGCAAATCGGCGCGGTCCAGGTCTTCGAGGTAGCCGATGGTGAGCCAGGAGTAGGGGTGGCCGTAGGGGTACAGCGTTTTCGAGATGTACTCGCTGGCCAGGCCGTAGGGGCGGTTGTCGTAGTTCTGGCCGCGCTCATTCTTCACGGTGGAGCGCTGGTTTTCGAATTTCTTCTGGGTCACGGCATCGAGCAGGAAGCCCATGCGGTCGGCTTCGAGCCACAGGCCGGTTTCGAGCTGGTTGCTGGGCAGCGTTTCGTAGTAGTTGGTGCGGTCCTGGTTGGTGCTGCCGTTTAGGGTGCCGCCGGCGGCCGTCACCAGCTTGAAGTGCTGCTGGTCGCCCACGT
>JAQBNT010000163.1 GCA_028288445.1 Hymenobacter sp.
GCAAGCTGTTCACCATCGGCGAGTACACCGAGCACATCCAGGCCAACCAGCAGGACAAGGACGGCAACACCGTAGTGCTCTACACCAATGACGCCGAGCACCAGCACAGCTTCGTGGCTGCCGCCCAGGAGCGCGGCTACGACGTGCTGAACTTCGACCAGGTGCTCGACCCGCACTTCGTGGGCCAGCTGGAGCAGAAGCTGGAAAAAACCAGCTTCAAGCGCGTGGATGCCGACACCCTGAGCAAGCTCATCGAAAAGGAAGGCACCACCGAAAGCGTGCTCACCGAGGACGACACCAAGAAGCTGGAAGAAACCTTCACCACGGCCATCGCCAACCCGGCCATGCACGTGAAAGTGGCCGCCCTCTCGCCCCAGGATGCCCCGGTGGTCATCACCCAAAACGAGTTCATGCGCCGCATGAAGGACATGCAGCGCACCGGCGGCGGGGGCGGCATGCAGATGTTCGGCGCCTTCCCCGAGTCGTACGACGTGACCGTGAACGCCAACCACTCGCTGGTGAGCAAGGTGCTGGCCGACGGCGGCGACAAGCTCGCCAAGCAGGCGTTTGACCTCGCACTGCTGGCCCAGGGCATGCTGAAAGGCGAGGCCCTGACGGCCTTCGTGAAGCGCAGCACGGAGCTGCTGTAAAAACGAGGAATAGGGGAGTTGCATTGCGCAACTTTCCACTCGAAGAACATCGATTGCGAAGCAAAAAGGCCCACTGTCAGCACGACGGTGGGCCTTTTTGCTTCGCAATCGATGTTCTCGGCACTTGTGTTAAAGCTTTGCCGCGGCGCCCTTTGCCGTGGGGTGCGCCTGCGCAAATCGGTGAAATTCCTTTGCCGTCAGCACCGTCACGCCCTCCGTGCTCACCAGCCACAAGCGCTGTTGCTTATCTACTTCTATCAACACCGGGTTGCCCGCGCCCGGTAGGGCGGGCAGCGGGACCAGCAGGCGCTTGGGCTCCACCTTGTCGGTAGAGGGCGCGAAGCTGGCGAGACTGGCGGGCTCGTTGGGTAGCAGGAGCAGGCCCATGGCGGTGGCAAACAGGCGGCCTTCGCCGGGCAGCGCGGCCACGCTGAATACCTCGTTGCCAGGCCGCCCAAGGAACTTCACGGTGGGCAGCTCGGCTTCGGCCGCGCCGCGCTGGCCGGCTGCCTCGAATACGCAGATGGCGTCTGACATCACCACCCACAGGTTGCCGGCGTTGTCGGGCAGCAGCTTTTCCACGATGTTGTCGGGGATTTCCTGGTTGGCTACGCCTTCTTCGTTGTAGCGCGTCCAGTCGGCGTGCTGCTTGTGGCTCAGGCCGATGCTGGTGGCAATCCACACGGAGCTGTCGGCCGTGGCCGCGCCGCCGTTGATGGACGGCGTTTTCAGCTCCTGGGTGAAGGCCCCGTTGGCCCAGCGGAATACGCCGTAGCCATTCGCGCCCACCCACACGCTGCCCCGCGCATCGCGGAACAGCGCCGTGATGTTGGCAGCCGCCCCGGCTTCGGGCAGAGCCACGGGGCGCGGGCGGAACGTGGCCGTGTTCAGCCGCAGCACGCCGGCGCGGGTGCCCAGCCAGAGGACCGTATCGGCCAGGGCGGCGCACTGAATGGCTTGCGCCGTCTGGGCTTTGCGCACGAACTGCGCGCCTTCGAGCCGGAACACGCTGCGCTCGGTGACGAGGTAAGTGGCTTTGCCGGCGTGCAGCAGGGCCACGGGTGTCTCGTGGCCGGCCACCGCGTAGTGCGGGCGCGGCCGGGCTGCAATAGTCCCCGCCAAACTTAGCAGCAACACGCTCAGCAGGGCCGGGCGCAGGGGCGCAAAAAACAGTTTCAGACGCGGTAAAAGCATAAGTTGGTGGGCAATGTGTCGGTTGCCGCAAAGGTATAATGCTGGGCATAACGCTCTGATTACATAATCATTATTAAGTAGAGGGCCGGCCTTTTATTCGTAACGAATGGTTGACGCGGCCATAACGCCGGCCTCATGGACGGGGCGGAATTTTGCGGCCGGAAATCAGTCACCTCATTTTTTCAAGGTTGTATGAAAGCTAAAATTCTACTCACCGGCGGGCTGTTGCTCGCGGCGCTGGCGGCCCGCCAGGAAGCCCGCGCCCAGGCTTCGGGCACCAACAACAACGTCATCATCTACATCGGCGACGGCTTCGGGCTGGCCCCCAAAACGGCCGCGCGCATGGCCATGGGCCAGGGCACCACCGGCAAGCGCTTCCCCTCCGATGCCGGCTTCCAGGTGCTGAGCCTCGATAAGCTGAAGTACAACGCCACTGTCACCACGCATTCGCTGAACTCGTGGATTACGGACTCGGCCCCCGGCGCGGCCGTGTACGCCTGCGGCAAGCCCGGCAAGCAGGACAACGAAGTCATTGCCCTGAACCCGGCCACCGGCGCATCCATCGAAACCATTCTCGAAGCCGCCAAAAAGCAGGGCTACGCGGTGGGCCTCGTGAGCACGGCCCGCATCACCCACGCCACGCCGGCCGCCTTTGCCAGCCACATCTGGTACCGCGACCTGGAGGACTACATCTCGGCCCAGTACATTGCCTCGACCCAGACGCAGTACGAAGCCATTTTCAACAGCAGCCCCACGGCCTCGTACCGCTACACGGCAGCCCGCGACTGGGTGCTGCCCACCCCGAAAGTGGGCGTGGAGCTCGACGTACTGCTCGGCGGCGGTGCCCGGCACTTCATGCCCCGCACCCGCACGGCGGCCAGTTCCTACGAAACCATCGTGGACCGCAACGGCACGGCCATCATCGACCCCACGACCGGCGTGGCCGCTACCCTCAAAGGCAACCGCGCCGACGACGTAGACCTCGTGGGCTACGCCGTGAACCAGCGCAACTACGGCTATGTGAACAGCCGCGACGCCCTCAACAACATCAACCTCAGCCAGTACGGTGCCGGCGGCAAGAAGCTCCTGGGCCTGTTCAACGCCTCGCACGTCAACTACGAGCAGGACCGCCAGACGGGGGCCGCCTGGGAGCCCTCGTTGGCCGAGATGACCCACATGGCCATCGAGGTTTTGAAGGCCAAAAGCAACGGCAAAGGCTTCTTCCTGATGGTGGAAGCCGGCCGCATCGACCACCTGGAGCACGCCAACACCGGCGGCATCTCGGTAGTCGCCAACCCCGCCGGCGGCAACCAGTACACCGTCGATTCGGACAAGCCCACCTACGCCCCCGGCGGCGGCGAAGCCAACTACGTGGCCACGCCCACTACGGCCCGCACCACCAACGTGTACGCCTCCGACTACATGATTAAAGAGGTAATGGCCTTCGACTACGCCGTGGCGGAGGGCCGCGCCCTGCTCGGCACGCAGGCCACTACCGGCAATACGCTCATCTTTAGTACGTCGGACCACGAGTGCGGCGGCTTTGCCGTGACGGGCCTGCACGACGAGGCCGATGCCCAGCAGAACGGCACCAAAATCCGCACCTACTCGGGCCAGATTGGCAAGTCGGTAGCGGCCGAAGCCGGCTACGCCACCCCCACCAACCTGGTGCGCGGCGACGGCGGCACCGGCGGTTGGTTTCCTGATTACGTGATGAATAGCTTCCAGGGCAAAGACTACCCGCAGCCAGCGTCGGCCACGGGCAAGCGCATTGTGGTGGCCTACGGCTCGAACCCGCTCACCAACGGCAACGGCACCCGCGCCAGCACCGGCGTGGGCACCAACCAAGGCGGCACCCCCGGCAACCACACGCCCCAGGACATTTGGGTGGGGGCCGAAGACAATACCAACAACCCGCTGCACGCGGCGGCCATCGCCGGCCAGGGCCTGCTTGACAACACGTCCATCACGCCCATAATGGCGCGCTTCCTGAACCTGACCGGCTTCTTCAACACCATCACCCTGCGCACCGTGCCCGGCAAAGCCGACGAAACCACCGGCGTGCAGCTCAGCCCGGTGCCCTTCCTCAACCAGTTCGACGTGGCCTTCACGCTGCCTACCGCCGGGGCCGTCAGCATCGAGCTGTTCGACGAAATGGGCCGCCGCGTGCAAAGCGTGGTCACGAACCAGAGCTTCGGCACCGGTGCCCACTCGGTAGCCGTGGATGGCAGCCGCCTGCGGGCCGGCCTTTACATCGCTGCCGTTACCATGAACGGCCAGGTGGTGAGCAAGCGCACCATTAAGCTGTAGCCAAGCCTGCCCACTCGTTCCTTACCCACTACCGCAATGCCTGCAACCGCCTTGGTTGCGGGCATTATTGCGTTGGATAAATACGGTTCCACAACCCCCGACGTGGCTTCCGAGGCCTCGGAAGCCACGTCGGGAGCCTCGGAAGCTGTGTTAGGAGCCTCGGTAATCCTGTCGGGAACCGCGCAAGCTGTGTCGGAAGCCTCGGACGCTAAAAGGGAAGCCTCGGGCTACTTAACGTTCCGCGCCACTACAAACATGCGGTCGCCAAACCGCCCGGTCAGCTTGTTCAGGTAGTACGTGGGGTACTGCCCGGCCAGCTTGCTCACCTTTTCCACCACGCTGCCGCCCAGGCGAATGTTCTTTGGCGGCTTCACCGGGTTCAGCAGCTCCACCACTTCAAAACCCTGCTTTTTCAGCATTTTGGTGATGGTGGCCGGCGTAAACTCGAACAGGTGATAGGGCGGAATGTCCATCTTGCGCTCCTTGCCCAGCGCGCCGTAGGCCGCGAAGCCCAGGCGCACGGTGGGCAGGTTGAGCGTGGCGGGCAGGGCCAGCACCAGCAGCCCGCCCGGCTCCAAAATGCGGTGGAACTTGGCCAGCGTGGCGCTGGGCGAAAGCAGGTGCTCCAGCACGTCGCCCATGTAGGCGAGGTCGAACTGATTTTCGCGAAAGTCCTCGGTGGTTTCGATGTTGCCCGTGACGACGGGCAGGTGTAGCTCGCGGCGGGCAAAGTCGGCGGCGTGCTCGGATATTTCCAGGCCGTGGGCTTCCCAACCCAGGGCTTCGAGGCTTTTGAGGGTGTAGCCGGGGCCGCAGCCCACGTCGAGGTAGCGGAACCGGCGGCCGGGGTACCTGGCCAGGATGTAGTTCGTGAACTTGTCGGGCCGAACCTGGTTTAAAGCAGCCTGCTTCTGGCCATCTTCGATGAACACGACCTCCTGCTGGGTGCGGTCGTAGTTGGGGCGCTCGGTGAAATAGTCTTTGCCGTAGAGCCGTTCCAACTGCGCGGGCGTGGGCTGGGGGTCGAGAAACATCAGGTTGCAGCTGCGGCACTGGGTGCCTTGCAGCCGCTGGCCTTCAAATTCGTAGTAGAAAGGCAGCTTCTTAAAATCAGTGCTGCCGCACAAGTCGCAGGTACGCATGGCTGTAGCGCGAACTTTTAGTTCGCGTTGCCGCACGCTCAATTTCGTAACAACAACGCGGGGACGCGAACTACAAAGTTCGCGCTACTTCGCCCAAGATTCTCATGCTCGACGTTCTCATCATCGGAGCCGGCCCCGTGGGCCTGGCCTGCGCCCTCGAAACCCAGCGCACAGGCCTCAAGGTCGTCATCATCGAAAAGGGCGCGCTGGTCAATTCCCTGG
>JAQBNT010000187.1 GCA_028288445.1 Hymenobacter sp.
CCGCACTGGAAATTGGTCGAAACCGACGATACCGGCCACAGTGCCCAGCTCTTGGCCGAGAGCCGCACACCCGGCGTGGCCGTGGTGGCCGGTGCCCAGGCCGCCCGGCAATTCGGCCTCGCAATTCTGGCCCCCGCCATTCACGACGACCCGCACAACTACACCCGCTTCCTGGTGCTGGAAAGGGCCGAAACCGCCCGCCCCGACCCGCTAGCCGACAAAGCCTCGCTCTATTTCTGCGCGCCGCACGCGCCGGGCAGCCTGGCCGCCGTGCTCACCCGCGTGGCCGCGCAGGGCTTGAATCTGAGCAAGCTGCAGTCGTGCCCCCGGCCGGGCCAGCCCTGGCACTACGGCTTTCATGTCGATGTGGAGTTTGCGGAAATAAGCCAGCTGGAGGCGCTGCTGCGGGATTTGGGGCCCGTGACGGAGGAGCTGCGGGTGCTGGGAGCGTACCGGCGCGGCAGCATGGCCGAGGCAATGGGGGAGGACCTGCCATTGCAAGCGGAGCAATGCGAGCCGTCCGTCATTGCGAGTGAAGCGCAACGGAACGCGACACTCCGGCCTCTCTCAGCGACCAGCCCTGAGATGTGAAAAAGGCCCTACTTGGAAGGAGAGCTTACCACAAAAGAAAATTAGTCGATGAGAACAGGACGCATTGCTTCGTCGTGCCTCCTCGCAATGAAAGACAACTTTAGTATGAACATCCCCATTGCCAGCCGCCTGGCCCACACCGGCGAATACTACTTCTCGCGCAAGCTGCGCGAATTGGCCGCGCTCAACGCGGCTGGGGCCAATATAATCAGCCTGGGCATCGGCAGTCCCGATTTGCCGCCGCACCCCAGCGTGATTGCGGCGCTGGCCGCTTCGGCGGCACTGCCCGGCGCGCACGGCTACCAGAGCTACCAGGGCACGCCGGCCCTGCGCGGCGCAATGGCCGGTTTCTACCAGCGCCACTACGGCGTGACGCTGGACCCGGCCACGGAAATCCTGCCGCTGCTGGGCTCGAAAGAAGGCCTGATGCACATCGGCATGACGTTTCTGGAAGCGGGCGATGCCGTGCTCATTCCTAATCCCGGCTACCCGACATACCGGGCCGTGGCTGAAATCTGCGGGGCCGAGGTGCGCGAGTACGACCTGACGGCCGCCGCCGGCTGGCTACCGGACCTCGATGCGCTGGCCCAAACCGACCTCTCCCGCGTGAAGCTCATGCTGGTGAACTATCCGCACATGCCCACCGGTACGGCGGCCGATTTGCCGTTTCTCACGCGTATTGTGGCATTTGCCAAAGCCCACGATATTCTGCTGGTGCACGATAATCCCTATGGCTTCATCCTCAACGAAACGCCGCCCGTGAGCCTGCTAGCCGTGCCCGATGCCCGCGAAGTGGCCATCGAGCTGAACTCGCTCAGCAAGAGCCACAACATGGCGGGCTGGCGCGTGGGCCTGCTGGCTGGCCGCGCCGATGTCATTGCCGACGTGCTCCGCTTCAAGAGCAACATGGATTCGGGGATGTTTCTGCCGGTGCAGCAGGCGGCGGCCGTGGCCTTGGCGCTGGGTGACGACTGGTTTGCAGAGCTGAACGCCACTTACCGCGCCCGCCGCGAGCTGGTGGTGGAACTGCTGCGTGCCCTCGGCTGCGCGCCCGCGCCGCGCCAGACGGGCCTGTTTATCTGGGCCGCTGTGCCGGCCGGCTATGCCGACGGCTACGCCCTGAGCGATGCCGTGCTGGCCGAGGCGCGGGTGTTTCTCACGCCGGGCGGCATTTTCGGCAGCAACGGCAACGGCTACATCCGGGCCAGCCTGTGCCAGCCGGAGGCGCTGCTGCGCGAGGCACTGGCGCGGGTGGGGGAGTGGGGAAAAACACAGCCCGATAGTCATGCAGAGCGCAGCGAAGCATTTTTACCGCAGTAGTAATCAATGCCTATTGCAACGGAGCGGGCAGGGTGTTTCGCTGCGCTCTGCATGACCATTCCAATAATTCACTCTTTCAGAATGACTGTCACCATCATCGGTCTGGGCCTCATCGGCGGCTCGCTGGCGCTCAGCCTGCGGCAGCACGGCCTGGCGCAGCACCTCATCGGCGTTGAAAGCAGCCCGGCTCACGCCCGCCGCGCCTTAGAGCTGGGTCTGGTTGATGAAATCGAACTTGACCTGACGACTGCCGTGCGCCGCGCCGACCTGGTGGTAGTAGCCGTGCCCGTGGATGCCATGGTGGCCGTGCTGCCGCCGGTGCTGGATATTATCACGCCGCAGCAGGTGGTTATCGACGTGGGCTCGACCAAGCAGGCGCTGCTGGCGGCGGTGGCCGGGCACCCGCACCGGGGCCGTTTCGTGGCCGCGCACCCCATGGCCGGCACCGAGCACTCGGGGCCGGAGGCGGCGGTTTCGGGCTTATTCGAGGGAAAAACGGTGGTGCTCTGCGACGTGGAACACAGCGATGCCGATGCCGTGCAATTAGTGGAGAAGCTGTTTCAGGCGTTGCCCATGCGGCTGCTGTACCTGAATGGAGCCGACCACGACGTGCATACGGCTTACGTGTCGCATATTTCGCACATCACCTCATTTGCCCTGGCGCTTACGGTGCTGGAAAAGGAGAAGGAGGAGCAGCGCATCTTCGATTTGGCCAGCGGTGGCTTTGAGTCGACGGTGCGGCTGGCCAAGAGTGCGCCGGCTACGTGGGTGCCCATCTTCCGGCAAAACCGGCTCAATGTGCTCGATGTGCTCGATGAGCATCTGCACCAATTACAACACCTGCGCGAGCTGCTGGCGCGGGAGGATTACGACGGGCTGGCCGAGCAGATTCGGCAGGCTAATCACATTCGGAAGATTCTACCGTGAAGGATGTGAGAACCAAGAGAACGAAGAAAAAGAATGTCATGCTGAGCGCAGTCGAAGCATCTCTACCGCGCAAGTAATCAATGCCGTTGCAACGAAGCGGTAGAGATGCTTCGGCAAGCTCAGCATGACGTTCTAAAAAATCAGTCAACAATAAAAAGCAATACCCATGAACCCAACCATGAAATCCGCCTTATTCAACCGCCAGCCCGACGACAAGCCCTACCTCATCTCCGGCCCGTGCTCGGCCGAGACGGAGGAACAGGTGCTTGAAACCTGCCAGCGGCTGGCCGCTACCGGCAAGGTGCAGGCCCTGCGCGCCGGCATCTGGAAGCCCCGAACCAAGCCCGGCGGCTTCGAGGGCGTGGGCACCAAGGGGCTGCCCTGGCTGAAGAAAGCCAGCGAGCTGACCGGCCTGCCCATTGCCGTGGAAGTGGCTACGGCCAAGCACGTAGAGGATTGCCTGGCCTTCGGGGTGGACATTTTGTGGGTGGGTGCGCGCACCACGGGCAACCCGTTTTCGGTGCAGGAAATTGCCAATGTGCTGCGCGGCGTGGACGTGCCGGTGCTGGTGAAAAACCCCATTCACCCCGAGCTGGAGCTGTGGGTGGGCGCCGTGGAGCGCCTCCAAAAAGCCGGTTTGCAGCACGGAGGCCTCATTCACCGGGGCTTTTCGAGCTATGGCAACACCGACTTCCGCAATGCGCCGATGTGGCACCTGCCCATCGAGATGAAGCGGCGCCTGCCCGAGCTGCCCATCCTCAACGACCCGAGCCACATCTGCGGCCGCCGCGACACCTTGCAGGCCGTGGCCCAGCAGGCCCTGGACCTGAACTTCGACGGCATGATTATCGAGAGTCACCGCGACCCCGACAACGCCTGGAGCGACGCCAAGCAGCAAATCACCCCGGAAGTGCTGCGCGACCTGATTGAA
>JAQBNT010000213.1 GCA_028288445.1 Hymenobacter sp.
TTAATTACTAATTTTTTATGTCCAATACCTTCGGCTCCCTCTTTCGCATCACCACCTTTGGCGAGTCGCACGGGGCGGGCATCGGGGTGATTATTGATGGCTGCCCGGCCGGGGTAGCCGTGGACGCCGCCCACATTCAGGCGGCGCTCGACCGGCGGCGGCCCGGCCAGTCCGACCTCACTACCCCGCGCAAGGAGGCCGATACCGTGCACATCCAATCGGGCCTGTTTGAAGGCGTGACCACGGGCACGCCCATCAGCCTGTTCATTCCCAACGCCGACCAGCGCTCCGACGACTACTCGCACATCGCGCATGCCTACCGCGCCAGCCACGCCGACTACACCTACGACGCCAAGTACGGCCGCCGCGACTACCGCGGCGGGGGCCGCAGCTCGGCCCGCGAAACGGCGGCCCGCGTGGCGGCCGGTGCCGTGGCGGCAAAATTGCTGGCCCATTTTGGCATTGAAACCGTGGCCTACGTTTCGGCCGTGGGCGAGGTGGAAGTGCCCGTGGGTTACGAACTGCTCGATTTGAGCCTCATCGACAGCAACCTGGTGCGCTGCCCGCACCCCGAAACGGCCGCCCTCATGGAGGCCCGCATCCGGGCCGCGCAGGCCGCGCACGACACGGTGGGCGGCGTGATTACGGGTGTGGCCCGGCACGTCCCGGCTGGCCTCGGCGAGCCGGTGTTTGATAAGCTGCCGGCGCTGCTGGGCCAGGCCATGCTCAGCATCAATGCGGTGAAGGGCTTTGAGTTCGGCTCCGGTTTCGAGGGGACGAAACTGCCCGGCTCGCAGCACAACGACGAGTTTTACACCGATGCCGTAGGGGCCGTGCGCACCCGCACCAACCACAGCGGCGGCAGCCAGGGCGGCATTTCCAACGGCCAGGATATTTATTTCCGCGTCGCCTTCAAGCCCGTGGCCACGCTGCTGCAGCCTCAGCAAACCATCAACGACCAGGGCGAGGCCATCACGCTGGTGGGCCGGGGCCGCCACGATGCCTGCGTGCTGCCCCGCGCCGTGCCCATCGTAGAAGCCATGACGCAATTGGTGCTGGCCGATTTGCTGCTGCGCGCCCGCGCCAACCGGATATAACTGAAATGATGTAGGTACATTTGCAACCTCCGCCACCCCATTGCGGTTGTACCTTTGCAGCTGCCGCCGCCGCGGCGCTTCCCCCTGATTTTAAGCCCCGAAACTATGTCTGCTGTTTCCATTTATGCCGAAGCCTCTCCTAATCCGGAGAGCATGAAGTTCGTCCTCAACCAAAACCTGCTGGTGGATGGCGTGAGCGTGGATTACCCCAACCTCGAAGCCGCCGCCAACTCGCCGCTGGCGCAGGAGCTGTTCGGGTTCGACTACGTGGGCCGCGTGTTCATCGCCCAGAACTTCGTCACCGTCACCAAATCCCAGCCTGAGCTGGCCTGGACTCAGCTCATCCCCGAGCTGCGCCAGTTCCTGAAAAGCTACGTGGAGGCCGGTGGCCCTATTTTCCTCGTGGACCCCGCCGCTGAGCAGAAGGCCGCTCAGGCTGCCACCGCTGGCGACCCCACCCAGCAGGAAGGCCAGATTGCCCAGAAAGTCATCGACCTGCTCGATAACTACGTACGCCCCGCCGTGGAGCAGGACGGCGGCAACATCACCTTCAAAAGCTACCACGAAGGCATCGTGACCGTGAACCTGCAAGGCTCGTGCTCCGGCTGCCCCTCGGCCACCGTTACCTTGAAATCCGGCATCGAAAACCTGCTCAAGCGCATGGTGCCGGAGGTGCAAAGCGTAGTAGCCGAAGGCATTACGGTTTAATTGCCCGCAATTCAACGCCATAAAAAAGGCCCGCCTGGTAATCCAGGCGGGCCTTTTTTATGGCGTAATGCCAGGTTATTTCAGCTGCGACTTGACGGTGAAATTCCGCGCCACGGTGAAACCGAAGTAGATGTCGCCGTTGAAGAAGTCGCCGCTGGTTTGGGGGATGAAGAACTTCTCCGTCATGCCCTGGGCGTTGGTGAAGTGCAGTTGGAAGACGTGGCCGCCGGTTTCGATGTCAACGCCCGCGCCGAGGGCGTTGCGGAAATTATCGGCCGCGTAGCCGGGCAGCACGTAGAAATAATCGGCGGTGAGGGCAATGCGCTTGGTGAGCTTCTGGCGCAGGCCCCCGCCAATGGAATACACGTCGTTCTGCATGCCGGCCAGCGGCACGAAGTTGCGGTGAATGAGCGTGGGCATGAGCTGCACCGACAAACCCGGGCTAACCTTACGGGCAATGAGCACCTGGTAAGCATAGTCGAGGCGCGAGGCCGTGGTGCGCTCCGTGGGCAAAGTGCCGAATTTGAGCGTAGTGATGGCCGCTGATGCGAACAGCGTGACCGATACCGGCATGGGCCGCGCCCCGCTGGTTTGCTGCAAAGCCCGGTATTTCAGGAAGCCATCGAAGGTTTTTTCGATGTTGCTGCGGCCGATGCCCACGGCCAGCCGGTTGGTCAGGCCGTACTCGAAGCTCAGGCGCAGCACGGCCTGGTCGAGGCCGAAAAAGTTGTAGGCCCCGCTGTTGAGCGTGCCGAAACGGTGCTGGATGAGGAAGGCCAGCGTGCCCTGGCCCGGCGTTTCGACCGACTGCGAATTGATGATGTGCGTGCCCTTGAACGTGGCGGCCACCACCTCGCGGCGGGTCGAGTCGGCGGTCTGCTTTTCGAGGTCTTGCAGCAGGTCGGTTTGGGCGCGGGCGGGGCTGGCCAGCGCCAGCAGTCCGGCCAGCAGCAGGCCCAGAAAACCACGGGAAGGGTAAAGATTTTGAGTCATAATGAAAGCGGGAAAGAAAGCGACGAAAGGAATGAGGGAGCCTAGCGGGGCGCGGTGGTGGCACCCACGGCCGCCGCCACGGGGGCGCAGGAGAGGGCCACGCTCACGGTCACGACCTTGGCAATGTTGTTGCGCACCAGCAGCGGAATCTCAATGTTATAGTCGGCTGACGCGACCGGAAAGGTAGCGAAGGCCAGCAGTTGGCCGCTTTTCAACTCCACGCTGGCGGGCACCTGGATGTGGTGCGTCACGCCGTGCAGGGTCAGGTCGCCCTCCACCGGCACGTTGTGCGGGCCGGTGGTGGCCAGCGTGGCGGCATCAAACCCCACAAAACGCCCCGTGAAGGTAGCTTTGGGGAATTTGTCCGACTCCAGGTAGTTCTCATTGAAGTGCTCCTGCATGAGGGTGCGCCGAAACACGAAGCTTTTGATGGGCACTGAGAAGGCCAGCTGGCCCGTCCCAAAATCGAGGATGGCCGCCGTTTGCTGGCTTTTGGCTTCGATGTCCTCAATCGGGGTAGCCGAAAAAAACGACACCCGCCCCGTTTTGGTCATGTACTTGCTCTGCGCCTGTGCGCCCGCGAGCATAGAAAACAACAGGCAGAATGGTAGCAGAAAAAAGGAGCGTTTCATAGCAAAGAGAGGAGGAAGAGGGGATTACTGGGGCTTGCCCTTGGCGTACCAGGCTTCGAGACGGGCAATGTCGCAGTCCGAAATTCTGGGGGCATCTTTGGGCATGGGGTCGTAGCCGACGGTGTGCTTGATGGAACCCATCAGCCCAGCCTGCGGGTAGCTGCTGATGGTGGCGTAGCTCCCAAAATCATTGCCGCCGCCCAGCGTGGCATACACTGCCGTGCCGTGGCAGCGGCGGCAGTTGGCCTCGAAAATGGGGGAGATAACCCCGGCGTAGGTGATGTTTTCGGTGGATGTATCGCACGCCGGAGCGGGGTCGCCGTGCGAGTACGTGCAGCCGGCCGCCAGGCCCAGCAGCGCCGTAGCTGCGCCTACCAGCGCTGGCCGCAGCCGGGCAGAAAAAGAACTGACATCGAACATAGAAATTGTCGAGGGGGTGAGGAAGTAAGATGAAAAGGAGGGAGCCGTTGGCCCGGCGCATTGGCCGGGGCGCGGGCGTGGCGCAGGGCTCAAAAGCCGTATTTAATCCCCAAAAATACCCCGGCGCTGGTGAGCCGGATTTTGCCGTTGCCGATACCGGCCAGGGGGAGTTTGAGGTAGGGCTCGGCTTGCAGGCTCCAGCGGGCGCTAAGAGCACGCTCGTAGCCGGCCGATAAATTCAGGACGCTGAAGTAGTGGCGGTTGGCATTCACATAGTTGCCCTCCCAGTAGCCGGGGCGGTAGTTTTCGGTGTAGGCGTAGGAGTACTGCTCGCGCTGCATGAAGAAAGAGGAGAGCCCGGCGCTGCCGTAGAGGCGGTACTGGGGCCGCGTGAGCAGGTCGTAGCGCAGGTTCAGGGGCACGTCGAGCACGGTGCAGGTGCCGTCCACGTCATTAAAGTAGCGGTGCGCGATGTTCGCCGCGTAGGCCCCGAAGTCGTAATCGGCGCGCCGGGCCACGTACTGTTTGGTGGAGCGCAGCAGGCCGGTGCTCACGCGCAGGCGGCGGCTGAAGCGGTATTCCAACAGCAGCCCCACGTTGGCCATGGGCTTCTCAATGCTGGCGAATTTCACCGTGCTCACGTCGGGTGCGCCCACCAGGGCCACGTAGAAGCGCGGCTCCCGGGCGGGTTTTGGTACCTCCGGTTTGGGCGGCGTTTCGGCCAGGGCTACCGTTGCCAGCGGCATCGGCATCGGCAGCGGAACGGCCTCGGCCGCCGGGGCCGGTACCGGGCGCAGGGCCAGCGGGGCAAAGCCGGTAGCAGCGTTGGCCTCAACGGCGCTCTGGGAAGCGTTGGCTGAACCAGTCGCCGCATCTGCGGCGGCGGGGGTAGCGGGGGTCGCTCGGGGGCTCCTGGAGTGCGCCGGCTGGGCTTGCGCAATCATCGCGGAATTCAACTCCGGCGCAACGGTGTTCCGGCGGCTTGTACTGGATTTTGAGGGTTTACCGGTTTCCGAATAGATTTTAGCAACCCGCTCATCGGGTGATGTAGTAGCCGCTTGCCGGCTGGTAATTGCCAGGCCCCCGCGCGACAGGGGCACAGCTTTTCGTTCGCCAATGGTCGCCGCAAAACCATTGGCGGCACCTTGCTGACGAACGGAGGCGTTGGCATTTGCCCGTTTGGTCCGGCTGCGCTCGGTGAGCGCCGGGGCTAAAGCTACTGGAAGCGGGTGGGCCTTGTTTGGGCGGGGAGTTGCCGATGCTTCGGCAGTGGTCGCGGCAGTGGAAATATTTGGTGAAGCAGTGGAAGAAGCTGGTGAGAGGCCGGAAGTGGGAGAAGCTTTAGTAGCACCCGAGGCTTTCGGGGCTGGAGGGCGGGCGGCTGGCGGCGAGGTGGTCGGTGAGGTATTTGTAGAAGTAGAAACTGCACGACTGGCCGCTTTCCTGGTCAGATGCCCTGCCGTTGGTGCGCTGGTGGCCGAAAGTGCCGATGATGGCCCGCCCAGTGTCGTGACTGCCGTAGTTGGGGCAGTAGCCGCCGGCCGGAACAACAGCCAGCCCAATCCAATCAGCAACACCACGCCCACTTCGGCCGCAAAAAACTGCCACAATCTGCGCCGGACGGCGCGCTCAATCACCGCCTTGTCCAGCTGGCTTTCCAGCCGCAGCCAGGCATCCAGCGGGAAAGGCGTCGGTTCCGGCTCTGGCGGGTTTAGCCGTTGGAACGCGTTATCTATATCGTTATCGGACCACATATCGAACAGTTGAAGCAGTAGTAACCTGGGCCAGCATGGCCCGCAGATGGGCCCGGGCCTTAAATAAATTAGACTTGGAAGTGCCCACGGAGATGTGCAGCTGCTCGGCAATTTCCTCGTGGCCGAAACCGTCAATCACGTTCAGGTTGAACACGGCGCGGTAGGCGGGCGGCAGGCGCTGCACCAGGGTCAGCAGCTCGTCGTAGCTCAGCGTGTCGAGGGGGGTGGGGCCCTGGTCGGCCTGGTTCAGAGTGGCGTCGTCGAGCTCCTGCTGGTGCTGGTGGCGCTCGTTGGCGCGGTAGTGGTCGATGGCGGTGTGAATCATGATGCGCTTGAGCCAGCCCCGGAACGAGCCCAGCACATCATTGGGGTGGCGGGTGGCATCGAAGCGGTACAGGTCGCGGAATGCTTTCACGAAGCCGTCGTTGGCCGCCTCCAGGGCCTGGTCGCGGTCGCGGGCGTAGCGCAGGCAAATGCCCATCGCGAAGCCGTGAAACTGGCCGTAGAGCCGGCGCTGGGCCACCCGCTCCTGCCGCACGCAGGCGGCCAGCAGTTCGGATAGCGGCGGCGGGGCAGAATCAGGTGGGGAGATGTGCAGCATCGGCGGCGGGTGGAAAGCTTCTTATATAGGCCACTCGGAAGGTAGCAAAAAAGGGTTGCCTGGGCCACGGATTGGCTCGGGTTTTTCGGATTTCACGGATTTTGGGAATGGCGGCCAAGGGCAAAAAAGGCCGTTTCCAGCGACATGTATCAATCTCCGGGGCGCCAGCAAGCATCTCCTTGTCGCCAGCGAGCATCTCCGGGACGCCAGCTGATGTCTCCGTGTCGCCCGCTGGTGTTTCCGTGGGGCCAGCGAGTGTCTCCGGGAGGCCAGCTGGTGCCTCCGGGGTGCCAACCAGTTCCTCCAGGGTGCCGGCCGGCTTCAACCAAAAAAAAGGCCTCCCGAAACCGGGAGGCCTTTTCAGTAGAAAGATGTCGACTACAAAGTCCGTGGAATCCGTGGAATCCACTTAATCTGCGGTCCAGGCATTACACGTTGGCGGTGCTCAGCTTGGGGGCGTCGCCGGGCAGGCCGGTTACGTCTTCGCCAGCAGCCTTGCGCTCACGCTCCTCTTTCTTGCCGTAGGTGTCGAGGATAATCGGGGTGGCGATGAACAGCGACGAGTACGTGCCGAAAATCACGCCGATAATCATGGCGAAGGAGAACGAGCGGAGGGTTTCGCCGCCGAACACGTACATCACGAACACCACCAGGAACACCGTGGTGAACGTAATCATGGTGCGCGAGAAGGTCGAGTTCAAAGCGGGGTTCACCACCTGGGCGAAGGTCAGCTTGGGGTTTTCGCGCAGGTATTCGCGGATACGGTCGTAGATAACCACCGTGTCGTTCATCGAGAAGCCGATAACCGTGAGCAGCGCGGCCACGAAAATCTGGTCCATCTCGTAGTTCAGGCCGAAGAGGCGGGCAATCGGGAAGGCGGCAATCACGAGCAGGGCATCGTGAAACAGCGCGACCACGGCGGCCATCGAGTACTGCCACCGCTCGAAACGGAACAATACGTACACGAAGATGCCCAGCAGGGTGAGGCCCAGCGAAAGCACCGAGGTGCGCTTGATGTCGTCGGCGATGGTGGCACCCACTTTCGAGGTCGATTTGATAACCGGCGCGTCGGCGCTGTAGCCGGCCAGACCCTGGTTGAGGGCGGCCACTACTTTGGCGTCGGCGGCGGGGCTTTCGTCCTCGGCCAGGTAGCCGGTGGTGATGCGCAGGCGGTCGGGCGAGCCGTACTGCTTCACTTCGAGGCCGGCATCTTCAAACACGGGGCGGATTTTGTCGGCCACGTCGGAGGCGACCATCGTTTTGTTGAAGTCAACCACGTAGGCACGGCCGCCTTTGAAGTCCACGCCCAGGTTCGGGCCACCTTGCACGTACATCAGGGCGAAGCCGATGAGGATGAAGATGGTCGAGAAAGCGTAGGCGATTTTGCGCTTGCCCACGATGTCGAAGTTCAGGTTCTTGAACAGGTTGCGCGAAATGGCGGTGCTGAAAGTCATCGGGTGGTTCTCGTTGCCCTTCACCATCCACTCGATGATGAGGCGCGACACGAACACAGCCGACAGGAACGAGGTCAACACGCCAATGCCGAGCGTGATGGCGAAGCTCTGCACCGGACCCGTGCCGAAAAAGCCGAGGATGACGGCAATCAGCATGGTGGTCACGTTCGAGTCAAAGATGGCCGAGAAGGCGCGCGAGTAGCCTTTGTTGATGGCGTCGTGGAGGGTGAGGCCGTGGTCCAGCTCTTCCCGGACGCGTTCGAAAATCAGTACGTTGGCATCCACCGAGGTGCCCATCACCAGAATCAGACCGGCGATGCCGGGCAGCGTGAGGGCCGTGCCGAACTGGGCGAGCACGCCCAGAATCAGGAAGATGTTGAAGAGGAGGGCGATGTCGGCCACAATACCGGCGCGGCCATAATAGAAGGCCATGAACAGCATGATGATGACCACGCCGGCCAGCGACGAGTACAGACCCTGGTTGATGGCTTCGCGGCCGAGCGACGGACCTACTACCGCTTCTTCCACGATGCGCGTGGGAGCGGGCAGCTTACCGGCTTTCAGCTGGTTGGCCAAATCCTGGGTGTCTTCCACGGCGAAGCTGCCAGTGATGCTGGTGCCGCCGCCCGAAATCTCGCTCTGCACCACGGGGGCCGAGCATACGTAGTCATCCAGCACCATGGCCACCTGCTTGCCGATGTTGGCGGCGGTCATTTTCTGCCATTTGCGGGCGCCCGAGGGCGTCATGCTCATCAGCACTTCGGGCTGGCCGTTCTGGCCGAGGTCGGCGCGGGCATCGCTCACTACTTCGCCGCCGAGGGGGGGCACGCCGTCGCGGGTTTTGCGCACCGGAATCAGCTCCAGGTACTCCTGCTTGTCGATGGTGGTGGGCTTCAGGCTCCAGAGCAGGGCCAGGGTGGGGGGCAGGGTAGCCTTGGCTTCGGGCGAACGCAGGATTTTGTTCATCGCCGAGGTATCGCGCAGGTTCACGCCCAGGCGGCCGGGCATGGTGAAGAGTTTGGCGAGGGCACCGCCCTTGTTGGCAGCCGACGAGTCAGCGGCCGATTTGCCGTCTTTGCCTTTCTTGGCGAGCTGGGCAGCCAGCGAAGTCGAGTCGCCAGCGGCGGCAGTGGCCGTGGTGTCGGTGGTAGCAGCAGCGGCGGGGCCGGCTTTGGCAGCGGCATCGCGGGCTTGCAGCTGCTTGTCGAGGGCCACCAGGTAAGGGCGGATTTCGTTCTGGTTCCACACTTCCCAGAACTCCAGCTTGGCCTGGCCTTGCAGCAGTTTGCGCACGCGGTCGGGGTTGTCCACGCCGGGCAGCTCGATTTGCAGGCGGCCGGTGCCTTTCACGCGCTGGATGCTGGGCTGGTTCACGCCGAACTTATCGACGCGGGTGCGCAGGATGTTGAACGAGCGGTCAATGGCTTCCTCCACTTCCTTGTCAATCGCGCCAATCACCTTCTCGTTCGAAGAGTTGATGTCGATGTTGCGGCTCTTGTTCGTGGTGTTGGCGAAGATGCTGGCCAGCGGCTTGCCAGCAGCATTCTGCTGCCAGGCCTGGGCGAAAAGGGCCGTGAACGGCGTGCCGGAGTTGGTTTTCTGCGCTTCCTGCGCATCGGCCAGCGACTTGTTGAACGCCGGGTCTTTGCTGTTGCCGCTCATGGCGCGCACGATTTCCACCGGCGAAACTTCCAGCGTCACGTGCATGCCGCCTTTCAAATCAAGGCCGAGGCCGAGCTCGCTCTGGCGCACCTCGCGGTAGGTGAAGGGGCCGAATACCGGCGCGCGCCACACCGAATCAAGGTAGTGCTGGCGCTGGCCTTCGTTGAGTTTGCCGTTCTGGGTGGCGTAGGCCACGGCCTTCTCCTGCACCCCACGCGAGACGTAGGTGAAGAAGAGGAAGTACGCGCACAACGCCGTGACGACGAGGGTGAGCGCGATGATTAATCCTTTGTTACGCATTGTAAAATCAGTTATCAGTTAACAATTATCAGTGAGCAATGAGAGCGGATGGGTGGCATACAAGCAGGCTGCAGCCAACAACCCAGGGCCACGCCCACGAACTGCTAACTGTTCACTGCTAACTACCAATGGAAACTAGGGGGCCTGCGGCGACAGCGCCACGGCCAGCAGCCGCGCCCGGAAAATCTCGCCGGCGCGAATGCCCGCCAACAGACGCGGGGCGGCCAGTTGCTGGCGCAGCGTGGGCAGCCACATGGTGGCGGTGGCCGGCAGCGGCAGCCAGGCCGTGCCCAGCGGGGCCACAAAATGCTTAAGGGAAGCCGTGGCTTCGAGCAGTACTTTTTGCTTGACGACGGTGGCGCGGGTGGGTGCGGCCCAGCGCGTTTCGGCCTTGCCCACGGGGCGCAGCACGCTCACGGCCCGCTGGTTCAGGCCCAGCACCAGCAGCACCGTGGCGGCAAGCCAGGCGAAGCGGAGCGAAATCCAAAAACGAGCAATCAGTTGAGACATGGCGGCAAACGGGGTCTGCAAAGATACTATTTTGAGGGGAATGGCGGCAAGCACTATCGCCGCCTCTCAAAACGCGCCTCAATTAACCCAAAAATGAAGCTTGCGCAGCCGTGCTGCCGTTATGCAAGAGCTATTGGCCGGCAACTGCCGGCGGGCACACCCACCGCGACAGGCGCTTGCCCCGCCGCACGGTCAGCTCCACGGAATGGGGGCGCTTGCTGATGGAATCGCCGATGTGCAGGTATTGGTTCAGGCTACCGCCGTTCGGCGAGAGCGGCTCCTGGCCCGGTGCCGGCGTGAAGGCATCGAAGTCGTACCGGGTTTTCGTGTCGTTGTTCAGGAAAAAGAAATGGGCGCTCTGAACATGAAAGACAACGCCGACGCGGCCTTTCAGCGCCGTATCACTGGTCACTTCCGTGCGCGGAAAGCGGTGCCGGAGGCCGTACGAAACCCCGGTATAGGCCAACAGCGCCACCACGCCCAGCACAAGAATAAGTTTGGTAGACATGGCGGCAATATAGCGCCCGCTTACTTCAGCGCCTCAAACGCATACTGCGCATCTACCCAAAACGCATCCAGCGCAATCAGCCGGGGCTTAAAAAACGAAATTAGCGCCGGCCAGTCGTCGCGGCTAAATAGGTTCACGCCGGGCAGGTCCTGATGAATGCGGCTCAGCGGCTGGCCCTGGGCGTCGGTGGCGTCGGCCTCCCAGGTCCAGGTTTCGCCCAGGGTTTCGTGCAGCAGCGTGCGTAGCTCCAGAAACTGCTCCCAGAACAGCTCGCGGATGCCCGCGTCGGGGTGCGTGAGCTCGATGGCGATGCTGGCCCGGCGGTTGTCGGCCTGCATGCGGAAATACACGTTTTTGACGCCCGTCTTGTAGTTTATCCAATTGGTCGTGTCGCCCTCGGCTGAGGGCACCGGGGCCATGTACTGCCCAAAAGCCGTCCAGAACGCTTGGCGCAATCGGGTGATTTCTGCTTTGCTATACATTCGATAGAGTAAGGACAAAAAAAGAACGTCATGCTGAGCGGAGCCGAAGCATTGCTACCGCAATTGTAAACCCAATCGATAGGTTAGTTGTGCGGTAAAGATGCTTCGGCTGCGCTCAGCATGACGTGCCTGCGGTGCGGTGCCAGGGCTGCCTACAGCGGCGTGGCCCACCAGCCGGCTTCGTTGTTCTGAATGGCCACGCCGCCGGCGTTGTGGTAATACTCCTGCACGCACTCCCGGAAGCCGGGGTTGTAGGTGCTGGCAAAGCACACGGCGTGGTCGGCGGTGGGCAGCGGGCCGGTGTGCACGGCAAACACGCTGCCACGCTCGGCCTTGGTGATGATGAGGTAGGTGGTGTCGCTCAGCTTGCGGGTCGACTCTTCAAAGGTCTGGTCGTACTCCTTGTCGGGCGTCACGGCCACGCGCAGGGCCGCATTTCCCGGGGGGTGCTGGAGCACGCCGGACTGGCCGTTTTTGTCGCAGCTGGTCAGCCCTGTTAATCCGGCCAGGGCCAGCATTGCTAATTGTAGAGAACCTTTCATCTTCGTAGGAATAGGGTGTAAAAGAGAGTTATACGAGGCAATTCATCCACGGGCCAACACTGGGTGGCAGGCCGATAAAATGATTTTTGGTCCAATATAATCTATTTTAACTGCTACTTAGATGAAGTTCGTTAAAAACAGCCGGTAAGCCAAGCCGGTAGCTTTGCGCAAGCCCGACCTTTTAAAGCAGTTTTACCGTCTCTGAAGACCTTATTCTTCGGCGTTCACCTTGGTACGCAGGAAGCCTACCAGCACCTCCAGGCCGCGCTCAAAATGGCGGTTATTGGGAATCACAATGTCGGCGTAGTGCTTGTAGGGCGCGATGAACTGCTCGTAGGTGGGGGCTACGTGGTGGGTGTAGCGGTAGAGCACGTCGGCTAGGTCGTAGCCCCGCTCGTCGCGGTCGCGGATGATGCGGCGGTGCAGCTTCACATGCTCCTGGGCATCGATGTACACTTTCAGGTTGAGCAGCTTGGCAATCTCCTCGAAGTGAAACACGAAAATGCCCTCCACCACCACAATGGGCGCGGGCCGGAACACCAGCTCCTGCGGCGTCACGGCGGCGTTATTAAAGGTGTATTCCTTGCGGCGCACCTCGTGGCCCTGGCTGATGCTGAGCACGTCGGCCGCGTATGCGGCGGCATCGATGCTGGCGGGCAGGTCGAAGTTTTCTACCCCCATGTCGTCGCGCAGCTGCTTTTCGCGCGGGTGGTAGTAGTTGTCCTGCGAGATGAGGCAAATCTGTTCCTCCGGGAATGCTTCCAGCAGCCGGCGCAGGAAGGTGGTTTTGCCAGAAGCGCTGCCGCCGGTAATGCCAATTAAGTAGGGGGTCTGCATAGCTGGCAAAGGTAGCAGTGAGGAATGAGATAGAAGGAACGTCTGCTACCAGCTGTCATCCTGAGCGCAGCGAAGGACCTTATCACGTC
>JAQBNT010000247.1 GCA_028288445.1 Hymenobacter sp.
CGAGTTTGGCATCGTGCTGGCCGGTTCGGTGCTGATTTCGGCCTTCGTGTCGCTCACGCTCACCCCCATGATGTGCTCGAAGCTGCTGAAGAAAGGCGGCGACCACAACTGGCTGTACCGCAAGACCGAACCCTTCTTCCAGGGCCTCACCAACGGCTACCGCAACGCCCTTATCTCCTTCCTCGACCGGCGCTGGCTGGCCTGGGGCATGGTGGCCCTAACGGGCGTAGGCATCTGGTTTTTCATGAAAACCCTGCCCACCGAGCTGGCCCCGGTGGAAGACCGCAACCGCCTCAGCATCAACGCAACGGCCCCGGAAGGCGCGTCGTTCGAGTACATGGACGGCTACATGGGCGAGCTGACCAAAGTGCTGCAGGACAGCTCGCAGCAAGACGCCGATAACATCCTGACCGTAACCTCGCCCGGCGGTGGCAGCAGCGGCGGCGCGGCCAACTCGGCCATTGCCCGCGTGCTGCTGAAGGACCCCACGGACCGGCCGCACTCGCAGCAGCAGTTGGCTGATATTCTCACGGCTACGGTGAAAAAATACACCGGGGCACGAGTGTCAGTATCGCAGGACCAGAGCATTAGCTCCGGCGGCGGCGGCGGCCGGGGCGGCAGCCTGCCCGTGGGCTTCGTGGTGCAAACCCAGGATTTCGAGAAGCTGACGGCCGCCGTACCCAAGTTTCTGGAAGCCGCGCTGGCCGACAAAACCTTCAGTTTTGTGGACGTTAACCTGAAATTCAACAAACCCGAACTGCGCGTGGTAATTGACCGCGAAAAAGCCCAGAGCCTGGGCGTGAGCGTACAGGACATTAGCCAGACCTTGCAGGCCGGCCTCAGCGGGCAGCGCTACGGCTACTTCATCCGCAACGGCAAGCAGTACCAGATTATCGGTCAGGTGGCCCGCGAAGACCGTAACCAGCCGCTCGACGTGCGCACCCTGAACGTGAAAAGTCGCACCGGCAAGCTCGTGCAACTCGATAACGTGATTCGCCTCGAAGAGAAGAGCACACCGCCCCAGCTCTACCGTTTCAACCGCTACAACGCGGCCACGTTTTCGGCCTCGCTGGCCAAGGGCAAAACCCTGGGCGAAGGCATTGCCGCCATGCAGGCTATTGCTGACAAGCAACTGGACGACAGCTTCTCCACGTCCCTCACCGGCCAGTCGCGCGACTTTGCCGAAAGCTCGTCGTCGGTCCTCTTCGCCTTCGGGCTGGCGTTGGTGCTGATTTACCTGATTCTGGCCGCGCAGTTCGAGAGCTTCCGCGACCCCGGCATCATCATGGTGACGGTGCCGCTGGCCTTGTCGGGCGCGCTGTTCAGCCTGTGGTACTTCAACCAAACCATGAATTTGTTCTCGCAAATCGGCATCATCATGCTGGTGGGTCTGGTGACGAAAAACGGCATTCTCATCGTGGAATTCGCCAACCAGAGCGTGGAGAAAGGCGCTGATTATATGACTGGTTTGATTGAAGGCTCGGCCGCCCGCTTCCGGCCTATTCTGATGACCAGCTTGTGCGCCGTGCTCGGCATTCTGCCCATTGCCATGGCGCAGGGGGCGGGCGCGCTGGGCCGCCGGGCCATGGGCATCGGCGTGGTAGGCGGGCTGCTTTTTGCCACGGGCCTCACGCTGTTTGTGGTGCCGGTGATGTATTCGTATTTCGCCACGGCTAAGAAGCACAAGCCGAAAGTGGCGGAGGCTGAACCGGAAGCGGTGACGGCTTAACTCCCTTCCTTACCAAGGAGGGGATGTTTCAGCGAAGCTGAAACGGGGGTGGTGGCACCGCAGGCTGGGCGTTGAGCGGAGGCGCGTAATTCGTCCAGTCGACTCCAACGCCTACCCTGCGGTGCCACCACCCCAGCTGACGCTTCGCGCCAGCGTCCCCTCCTTGGTAAGGAGGGGAGTTTGATGTTCTGATATTCCTTTCATGAAATTCCCCCAGCTTCTTTTCTTTTCCCTCCTCCCCTTCGCCACGCTGGCCCAGCAGGTGCCCAAGGCCCGGCCCAACCAGCTGGCGCGGCCGGCCTCGGTGGCTACGGCTCCGGCGCTCTCGCTTCAGGAAGCCATTGCCGAGGCGTTGCAGCACAACTACGGCATCTTGCTTGCGCGTCAGGATGTGCAGATTGCGGAGAACAACGTGACGCGGGGCAACGCCGGCCAGCTGCCCAACATCAACGCCAACCTGACCCGGACCTTCAACAACAACAACATCACCTCGACCATTGGCGATAACGCGCCCCGCGTCATCAACGGCGGCACGTCGAATTTGCTGAACTCAAACGTGACTTTGGGCTGGACGCTGTTCGACGGCTTCGGGATGTTTATTGCTTACGACCGGCTGAAAACCCTACGCCAGCAGCAGCAGCAAATCACCCGCGCCACGGTGGAGGAAACGGTGGAAAACGTGACCAACGCTTACTATGATGTGGTGCGGCAGGCCGGCAAAATCACCTCATTGGAGGAAGCCTTGAAAATCGGCCAGGCCCGCATCGACCTCACCCAAGCGCAGGTGGACGTGGGCGTGAGCGCCAAAGTGGAAGTGCTGACGGCCCGCGTGGACTACAACGCCGACCGCAGCCTTTTCCTACAGCAGCAGCAGGCCCTGGCGGCGGCCAAAATTACCCTCAACAACCTGCTGGGCCGCACCCCGCGCCAGGATTTTGAGCCCAGCGACAGCCTGACCGTGACCCGCGACCTGCGCGAGGACGTGATTACGGCCGGCATCAAGGCCAACAACCCGCGCCTGGCCCAGGCCCGCCTGGGCGTGGATGTGGCCACCTACGACCGCAGGCTGATAACCGCTTCGCGCTTCCCGCAAATTGGGCTGGTGACGGGCTACGGCATCAACCGCAACATCAACAACGCGCAGTTTATTACGCTGCCCACCGGCCCGGTGCTGAGCACCAGTATCAACAACACGGTGGGCCTGAACTACGGCATCACCGCGTCGGTGCCGATTTTCAACGGCTTCAACATCCGTCGGCAGGAGCAGAACGCCCGCGTGGTGGAAGAGCAGAGCAAGCTCAGCCTGGCCCAAACCGACTTGCAGCTCGATGCCGATGCCGCCACGGCCTTTGCCCAATACCAGAACTTCATCCAGCTGCTCGACCTCGAAGAAACCAACATTCAACTGGCCCGCCAGAACGTGGATATTGCCCTGGAGCGCTACCGCCTGGGCCTGCTCACGCCCCTGGCCCTGCGCGAGGCCCAGCGCAACCAGCTGGCCGCCGAAACCCGCCTGCTGGACATTCGCTACTCGGCCAAACAGGCCGAAATTGCGCTGCGCCGCCTGAGCGGCGGGCTGGTGCAGGCGCAGTAACGCCTTCAGCTTAATGAGGAATGAGGAATGAGGAATGAGGAATGAGGAATTTCGGACCCATCCGGTCATTTCCCAATTCCTCATTCCTCATTATTCATTAAGCCGAAGGCCGTTCTACTCCTTCACAAAACGCTTCGTCTGGCTGCCGCTTTTGGTGGTGATTTTACAGAAATACGTGCCGGCCGGCATGTCGTGCAAATCGAGCTGCTGGGTCTGCGGGCCTTTTTCCTGGCTGGCTTCTGATACCAAAGTGCGGAGCTTGTTGCCGTCTTTGTCGAGCAGGTCGATGGTTACGGGGCCGGTTTTCCGCACTTCGTAGTCGAGTTGGCTGGTAGGCGCGGCTGGGTTTGGGTAGAAGCTGGTGTTGCCCACGCCGGGCTCGGTCTTGTTGGCGGCGGGCGCGTTGGGGTCCAGCAGCAGGAACACAGCGGGCTTGAAGAAGCGGCGCAGGCCGCCGCGCTCACGCTGCCGGCCCTGAAAAGCGGCCAGTTTCTGCTGCTGCTCGGGCGTGGCATTTTTGGCCACGATGGCCTTGATATCGGTGGCCCATTTTTCCTTCTGCGGCGCTACTTCCTGGGTAAGCTGCGCGATGGGCGCGTCGTATTTCTGGGCCATCCGGGCCACGTTCAGCATGATGCTGCGGGCCTGAAAGCGCAGGTCGTGGGCTTGTTTCTGCTGGGCTTCGGTAAAGGTGGGGCGGGTGGCGGGGGCGGCCGTGCCCGCGGGCACTACGCTGCGGCGCAGGGCCTGGCCCTGCTCCTTCAGGGCTTTGAGTTGGGTGCGGTAGGTGGCCAGTTGGGTGCGGTCTTCGGCGCTGAGCTGGGGCTCCAGCTTCTGGCGCTGCTGTTGCAGCACGGGCATGATGTTGGCCTGAAAGTAGGCGCGGATTTCGCGGCGCATGGGCCGGCCTGCGTGCTGACGATGCCGGCCGCCCCGGGCCACGCCCACTACCGTAGCCGACAGGATGACCAGCAGCAGCAAAGCCAGAATTTTGGGTGCGTTTGCTTTCATAATGATTCAGAAAGGACGAATGAGTTAATTGGTTTTATTCTCATAGACTGTATGGTTGCGAAGGGGTTTAAGCATGGTCTTACCTTTCTTCGCGAGTGTAGAGACGCATATTTGCGTTTCGTCGTCTGTACCCTTCAACCACTCCAACAACGAGACGCAAATGTGCGTATCTACGCCGTTTTGGTATCCCAAACCACTTCTTAGCCGCACCCGCAAA
>JAQBNT010000311.1 GCA_028288445.1 Hymenobacter sp.
AGGGCTGTCCGCGAGCAGCCCGTCCTGCTCACGAGCGTGCCGCCGCGCGGCCCGAGTGTCTCTGGATAGTCAGGTCCGACACACGGGTTCTGGATTCCCATGGTTCCCAACAGTCAAAGGTTAGGTACGCACATTCGATGAGTTGAGAATCTTGCTAACTAGCCATCAGCTTTATCTCGATGCCACCAGTGGGCAGCCTAAACTGCTCATAAGCTTGCCATTTTGTCGCCGCCCTTTCCCTCTTCATTCCCATTTCTTTCCGCTTGGTTCCCTCTACCTCCTGTGTAGTAGCTACCTCTCGATGGAATTCGCCGTTTTCAACAACTTCTGCGCTCTGTCATGCTGCGCGCTCTGAGTGACTGGCCCCCTGGTGCCTAACATCGTCGCCGGAGGACTCGCTGTCGGAGGGGATTTCGCTCGAGCTGAAGCTCAAGCTCACACAGATAAGGAGGGGAGACGAGGAGACGGAGAGGCTGCAAGGCCAGCACTGGCTCAGAGGGCAGCGCAAGCAGTGGATGAGCACACTAAAGTATTCCTCCAAAGGAAAGACTTGGTTCACTGCCTCTTATGCCCGTGCAGCGAGTGCAACACTTCGTACCCCTCTTCATATCATCCACCACGACCACGAAGTCCTGGGCAAATGCCCGGGTTTGGAAGTGGTCCATGAGCGACCCCCTGGCTTTCTGATCAATCTCCACCTGTCAATCTCAACCGTTGCGGAGGTGGCAGCTTGTCGGAGGCTACACGTGTGGCCACCGTGAGCTCGGAGGTTACGGAAGACAGCACGGCGGCGGAAAAGCCCTACGTTTCCTGCTTATCTCAATCATGTATGAAAGTCTGATATCCATGAATATGATCGCACTGCTCAAGACATAGCCATACCTCTTGGTCTGAGCAAGCTTCTCTTTTTACTTTCACCAACGCTACGCGCCTGAGATCAATCAATCTGTAGCGCGGGCTGGTCCGGGGTACGCAGCGCGACTCGAGAGCTTCGAAGAGGACCAAGACTGCGGGCAGTGCATCAGAGTGCATGTATGAACAGTAAGTAGAAAGTCTCTCGACTCGATCTTGTAGAGCCATTAGTCCTTGTCGTGCATGGGCCAGTCGTCTCAGCACAGGGTGATAGTCGCATCCTTCCAGTCTTTCAGGAAATGATCAATGAAACCAAAACCAGGCCAACCCGATTCCGGCAGCGCCCAGGGCTCCGTAATTGGCCCCAAATCTATGATCGCTCTGCCACATCCGATCCGGACATATGCTGAAGGGTCGTCGGGTGTTGCACGCAGTGCTAGAAAGACAACGGACTCAGCCTTCCATGTCTTGGCCTTATGGGTGTAAAGTAAGAGGTAGGTAAGTTCGAAGCCTTTGGGCGTATCACTAGTCATGGCGATATCGCTGCGGTAATCAATCCGTCTGTACCCCTTGGTTTGATCATCATCAATTGGCCACATCAAGACCGGGCGCAAATTTTGGGAAATTTGATCTTTGCTGTTGGTGTTCCCTTTGAGGGTGGTTTCGAATATCTTTGATTTTACTCTGAGTGTGCCTTTTTGAAGCTCTGAAACGTAAGCCTGGTGTTCCCAATCAATGGCCCACGCATCGACGAGAAGTTGACTGTTGGAATCCGGGTCCTTGTCGAAAGGCTTTAATATCCTTCCTCGGGTAGAAAACCATGTCCAAGTGGGTATTCCAGGTAAGGTGGAATCTTGCTCTTTGTCGCAGCGCCATGACAGATCAGCTGCAACGCTACTCTTCCAAAGCCCAAGCAAAGGTATGTCGTGGGTCATCGCTGCGTAAAACCCAACCATGCCAGCGATTGCAGGTAACTTGTCGATAGAATAGGTAAAATTTCGTTGTGAGTAGTTCTCGGCCAAATTCCACCAAGGACGATTGTATCCTTCCACGAGTTCACGTCGATCCCACAGGAAGCCAACATTACTTAGTTGAAGCGGTAACGACTTTGCTGAATGACGAACATTGGCATCTTCGTAATCAAATATCTCTCGACATTGCCAAAGCATGTGGTGAGATGTCATGTGAAGGACTCGTCGTGACAGTATTGCTTCCTGTAAAGCCCATCCTCGCGTGTGAAGAGGCAGTGGAGTCCCTGCGTTTACCCAAGAGGCAGTCGTACGTTTGAGCTTCATTTGATATTCGGTCTCAGGAGGGAGTTTTTGGTATAGGCCCGGGACGGGACTGGTCCTACCCCTGCCTTCGATGATGCACAAATCCCATGGTTCAAGATCGCATCCACCCTGACAGTTTTCGGACGTTGTTGCAGCGATAGTTAAAAATGAATTCTCGTAGATAGCAGCCATCTGGGCGGCTTCAAACTCCCAATCTTGTGTATTGTGCTGGATAATGGCCAAACTGTCGATCCATAGAAATCGTTTGCCAATGCGGTGAGTAATTTTGACCGCGTCTTGAAACGTTTTAGGGAGGTTTTCCATGGGGATTCCAGTTTTGTGCGACTGAATATTTGCTTCCATCGTGTTGAGTGGATGTGGACCGGTTACCGATCCCCAACAATGACTAAGGGTGGTGTACTCGGGCAGTGGTTTGAGCCAGTCCTTGGTGTCCACCAGGCGTACCTGCCCAGACGTCTCGAAGCCATCTATATCAAGCAGGCGGCTAGGATAGCCTGGTACCTTGATATCACGACACGTTTCATGTGATCCATGCTCGTTGGAAACGCAATCTTCCAGCCACTGGTCTACACTATCGAATCTGGTCGTGATATCCATAATGCCTGACTGCCAATCGAGGCGTTTGTGGAACCTTTCCCACGCCTCTGGCTTCTCGGCTAAAAATAGTCAACTTAGATTCTATGCACGAGATCATAAGAATCCTAAGAAGTGAAGTTGAGCGGCAAATGTCTAACCTGCATCCTTGCTCTTGCCGTAGCGGATGCCAGTTTATTGAGAAAAGAGCTTACTTTCAGCATACGCAATCACCCAGTGGCAAATGTTCTCCAGATAGGTGGTCCGGCCATCACCATCCCACCAGTCTAGGACCAATTCATTGGAGTTCTGAGCGCCGAACAAGGTTCGGCAAAAGGATATGGTAAGCAGTATGAATCCGTCGTGATTCGACTGCAAGTCGAATTTGCAACGACTGCCATCTTCTGCATTGGGCCGCTCTGCTAGAAGGCTATCGTAGAACGCCTTGCAAAATGGACACGTCGTTCTCTGGACCGAACGACACAGCTCTTTCAATGTTCGATAGTTTCTGTAAAACCCAAACTCCTCATTTTGCAAGAAGATTAGACCGCAGCAGAACTCGCAAAGATTTGGTAAGTCCATACTGAGCAATTTATGA
>JAQBNT010000068.1 GCA_028288445.1 Hymenobacter sp.
GCGGCAACCCCGCGCCGGGCTTCACGCTGGTGCCCAATGTAATTAACAGCTCGAATGTTAATTACATCGCCACCATCATGGCCCACGAGATGGGTCACTGCATCGGCATGCGTCACACCGATTACTATAACCGTCAGTACAGCTGCGGTGGTCGTAAATCCAACGAAGGTGCCAGCACCGTGGGGGCCATCCTCATCCCCGGCACGCCCTCGACGGCCGAGTCGAACTCCTGGATGCTGGCCTGCGTGGGCAACGGTGTAAACCGTCCCTTCACCGCCAATGACCTGACGGCCCTGAACTACATCTACTAGCCTCGGTTAGTATTTTCAAAGAAAAAGCCTCGACTCATGGAAGTCGGGGCTTTTTGCTGTTTTCCCGCAGCCAAATCCGCTGCGTTTATTGAATAACAATCCTCAGAACTTGCCCGGCTTTGTTGTCCTGTTGCACCCGGAGCAGGTACAGCCCCGGCTTTAGCCCGGTGGTTTCTATCAGGTTAATCTGGCCTTCGGCAACGGCTGTGCGCTGGAACCGGCCCAGCATATCGTAGAGGCGGATGACCACAGGGGCCGCGCTGTTGGCCACCACGGTGAGTAGCGCACCGGCCAGCACGGGGTTGGGATAGGCCTGAAGCTGGCCGGAGGGCAGCAGGAATGCTTCTTCGGGGCCACTGTAGAATTGCTGGCCGGCCACGTTGTCGAGGCGCACGCGGTAGAGGTAGCGGCCAGCAGCTGGCGGCTGGTCGGTGAAGGTGAACGTGGTGCTGGCGACCGGGCTGATGGTTTGCACGGCCTCGAAGCTGCCATCGGGCCGCTGGCGCTCCAGCGTGGCCGATTTGAGGCGGGCCACCGTGCCGAGGATAACGTCGAAGCGGATGGTTTCATCGACCAGCTGCCGGGGCAGGAAGGAGCGGAAGTAGCACGCCGTGCCCTGCGTGGTGTAGTTGATGGTGCTGCCCGGCTGGCCCACGCGCCCGCCCACCACGGGGGCCACGGCGTAGTAGAGCACCGGCACCTGAGTCCGGCCGAGCACCTGAGTGGTGTCGGCCGTTTGCGCCAAGGGCTCCAGATAAGTAGCGCCCAACTGGTACACCTGATAGCGGCTCACGCCCGGAATGCGCGCCCATTGTAGCAGCGCCTCCTCGGGGCAGGCGTAGCCAACCTGCAACGCGGGGGCACGCACCACGGCAAAGGTGTCGGACACAAACTCGCTGCCGCCGCTCACCAGCCGCAGTTGGGCCAGGGTGGTGGTATCGGGCACGGTCCAGGTAGTGCGGCGGTCGGCCAGCGGCACGGTAGGAGCCAGCACGCGCCAGCCGGAGCGGCCCACGGGGCGGTAGTCGAGGCGGGCGGTGGCGGTGGCCGGGCCGCTCCACTGCCAGCGCAGGGTGGCAGTGGTGCCGGGGCGCAGGTTGTCGGGGCGCACGGGGTGGGTCCAGGTGAGGCCGGGGGGGCTGAATTCGTAGGCCAGGCTGAACGTTTGGGGGCCTTGCGGCACGACGTAGCCGCGGATGTGCAGCTCGTAGGTACCGGCGGTGGGCAGGGTGAGGGCTATTTGCTCGGCGTTGTTGAGGTGGTCGGGGCGACGGCGGGCGGGGCGGGCCAGCGAGTCGGCACTGGGGTAGGCGCTCAGGGCCCAAGGCAGCCAGTGCTGGCCGGTGCTCACATTCACTAATTCCAGGTCGAGGTCGTTGACGAGGGCCGTGGCGGCGTTGGCGGGGGCGGCGGGGTCGCTCCAGACCAGCGTGGCTTTTAGCTGCTGCTGGCCGGCGGGCACGGTGATGCGGAATACCTGGTCGGTGCCCTGACCAGCGCTGCCACCGAAGAAGCGGCCGGCGCGCATGGTACTCACGGCCCCCAGCGCATCGGCCTGCCCGAAGCCGCTGAGGTAGTCGACTTCGGCCGTACCGAGGTCGTCGGCGCTGTTCAGGAGCACAGCCTTGACGAGGGCAGCGGGCGGCAGGGTGCCGGCGTGCTGGTCGCGATACTGCTGCTGAAGCAGGATGCTGAGCCCCGACACCAGTGCTGCGGCCTCGGATGAACCACCTTCACCATAAGCCACCAGCTCGGGCTTGAGGCGGCCATCATAGGCCGGGCCGCGCGAGCTGAGGGCGGCCACCTGCCCGCTGGGGTCGGTGGCGCCCACGGTCAGGGTGTTTTTCGACATCTTGAACTGCCCGCTGACGTTGGCAAACCGGGCAATGTCCTTATAAGTACCGCTGGGACTGGCCGACGAGCCCACGTTGCCCGATGAAAAGACGTGTAGCAGCTGCGGCAGCTGCTGGGTCTGCTGGTCGTAAGCCTGCGATTCGAGACCGTAGTAGTTTTCGATGCCTACGCCGTAGGAATGGTTTTGCACCGACACGCCAGCCTGGGCGAGCTGGGTGGCATCGTCGGGCAGCAAACGGGCGAAATCGGAAGTGGCCAGCCGCACGGCGCGGGCCGCGCCCCGGCCCAGCGGGTCGGAGTTGCCGGCCCCGCCCAGTAGGGTGGCCATGGCCGTGGCATGGTCAGAATACGGTTTGGCAAAGGCGGCCGGGCTCACCACGCGGCCTTTCAGGTCAATGTCGTCAGCGTCGAAGGCCTGCTCCTTGACCGAGGCGGTGAGGCCCTGGCCGGTGAGGTCGGGGAAGCGGGCGTGTACCGCCGAAATGACGTTTACCGACAGGTCGGAATTACTCAGGCGGCGCTCCTCATGGGCGCGACGGTCGGCCACGTCCACGAACTCTACGCCCGGCGCGGCGGCCAGCTGGGCCGGCGTGAGGCCAGTGATGGTGAGCGTGCGGGCATCGTTTCCGGCCGGTGCTACCTGCGCGGCGGACTGGTGCTGCCGCGCCCACTGCCGGAAGGCCGAGCCATCGGCCACGCGCACGCGGAGCGGGCGGGCCGCTCGTTGCGCACCGGCCGCCTGCAAGGCCGGGGCCAGCCGGGACGGTGCCGGGCGCGGCACGGGCTGGGCCAGCAGCAACTGCGGCAGCAGGAGCAGCGCTCCCAGCAAGCCGACTCCGCCCCTACATCCGGCAAAAAATCTGCTTGTTTCTTCGATGGCTGGCCACATGCGCGTGATGAATTTGGAGGAGCTTCGGCACCTGCCAATGCTGCTGCCCAAAGGTAAAGCCGGGCTTCGGCAGTGAGCACGGCCGGCGCTTTTACCGAACAGCTATTCTGCCGTGATTTTGCGAATCGTATTGTTTACACTGTCCGTCACATATAGCGTGCCGCTGGCATCCACGGCTATTCCGCCGGGCCCATTGAAGCGGGCAGCGGCCCCGATGCCGTCGTTGGGGCCAAAGCGCAGCGCACTGCCGACCAGCGTAATCACCTCCCCGGCGGGGGTAATTTTGCGAATGAGCGCATTAAGGTGGTCGACCACATACACGTTGCCGCGGGCATCGACGGCCACACCGGTGGGTGCCCGGAACCGGGCCGTAGCCCCGGGCCCGTCGGCGTGGCCGCCATGGCGGGCATCTCCGGCAAGTGTTGTTACCTCCCCGGTGGCCGTTATTTTCCGAATCGTCCCGTTCCCATTATCCGCTACGTATAAAACCCCTTGCGCATCAACGGCCACGGCGGCCGGATGGAAGAATCGGGCCATAGCCCCTGCCCCGTCGGCACTGCCCTTGTGGCCGGCCTGGCCCGCCAGGGTGGTAACGTAGCCGGCCGGGGTGATTTTGCGAATGGTGTGGTTGAACGTATCGGCCACGTAGAGGACGCCGCTGGCATCCACGGCCACGCCGTGGGGCAGGTTAAACCGGGCGAGCGGGCCAAGGCCATCGGTGGCACCTTTGTGGCCTGCCGTGCCGGCTACGGTGCTGACGGTGCCATCAGGCATGATTTTGCGGATGGTGTGGTTCTCGCCATCAGCCACATACAGCGTGCCATCGGCCGCTACGGCCAGACCTGCCGGATGGTAGAAGCGGGCGGCCGGGCCGGGGCCATCGGCACTGCCTTTGGTGGCACTGGCCCCGGCAGTTGTTGTCACTTGGCCCAGTGCCGAGAGGCGGCGAATAGTCATGTTTTCCTCATCAGCAACGTATAGGGTGCCGTTGGCCGTCACAGCCACGCCCATGGGGTAGGCAAACCGGGCGGCCGGGCCGGAGCCATCGGCACTGCCTTTGCGCCCCGCAACGCCTGCCAATGTCGTTACGGCAGCGGTTGAGGAATAGGAAGCCGTATCCGCGGGCACAAACACGATGCGCTGGGCCTGAACCTGTGCCAAGGCCGAAAGCAGCCAGGTAGCCAAAAAGCTAAGGAAACGGTAATGCATGCGCAGATAAGGTCGGTTAGTGACGATTCAAAGTTATCAGGCTGGCCTCAACGCAAAACGCCCCGGCCAAAGTAGTCGGGGCATTTTTATGCAATCAAACCCTTGAGCTTACTCGCCCGGCTTCAGCACCACTTTGGTGCAGTTGTCCTTTTTGTTGCGGAATATATCGTAGGCGTGCGGGGCCTGCGAAAGGGGTAGACGGTGCGAAATGATATCGTCCAAGCGCACGTCGCCGTTGGCGACGTGGGCCAGCAGCTTGTCGATGTGCTTGTGGGCGGGGGCCTGGCCGCCTTTCAGCGTGATGCCCTTGTCGAAGAACTGGTGGATGGGGAAGTTATCGAACGGCGAGGAGTATACACCCAGCACCGACACGAACCCGCCCCGGCGCACGGCGCTCATGCAGGCCAGCAGCACTTTGTCGGAGCCTTTTTCGAGGTTGGCCACGGCCTTGGCGCGGTCCAGCAGGTTGCGGTCGGGCTCGAAGCCCACGGCTTCCACCACCACGTCGGCCCCGTAGCCCTTGCTCATGGCCCGGATTTCGTCTACCACCTGCTTCTGGTTTTCCCACAGAATGCCCTCGGCGCGGGCCGACTGCTTGGCCTTATCTAGGCGGTACTGCTGGGTATCGACGATGATAACGCGGCTGGCCCCGCGCAGCCAAGCCGACTTAGCGGCCATGATGCCCACCGGGCCGGCCCCGAAAATGGCCACGATTTCGCCGCCCTTCACATTGGCCCAGTCGATGCCGGTGTAGCCCGTGGGGAAGATGTCGGTGAGGAACAGCACCTGCTCGTCGGTGAGGTTGTCCGGCACTTTGCGGGGGCCGAAATCGGCGTAGGGCACGCGCACAAATTCGGCCTGGCCACCGTCGTAGCCGCCATACAGGTCGGTGTAGCCGAAGAGGGCGCCGCCTTTTTCGGTCATCAGGCCGCCTTCGGGGCCGTAGTGGTCGGGGTTGGAGTTTTCGCAGTGGCCGGGCAGGTCGTGGTTGCAGAACAGGCAATGCCCGCAGGCCACCGGGAAGGGCACCACCACGCGGTCGCCGCGCTTGAGGTTTTTCACGCCTTTGCCCACTTCCTCCACAATGCCCATGAACTCGTGGCCGAGCGTCATCGGCTTGGGCTGGGGAATGCTGCCGTTGTAAATGTGTAGGTCGGAGCCGCAGATGGCCGTGCTGGTCACGCGCAGGATAATGTCGCGGGATTCCTTGATTTCGGGGTCGTCCACGTTATCAACGCGGACATCTTTGGCACCGTGGATGCGGAGAGCTTTCATAGAAAGGAAATTAGGGGTGAAGCCTTATTAACTGCTTCGCTAACGCCTGATTTCCAGAGTGGGTTGTATACACTTCGGGCTGCCCGTCCTTAACCTCTACCGTAACAGACAGCCTTACATCTGATACACGGCTACTCCCGCCGCCGTGAAAATATACGCGTAGGTTTCGCCCACCAGCACCTGCCGCACCGCGCCAGGGTCCACGCCGACGGGCAGGGCCACGCGGCGCTCGCTCAAATTGTAGAGGTGGAAGAAGTGAATGGCTCCGGCTTCCAGGAAGTACAGCTCATCGCCCCGAAAGCCCACCGTGCTCAACCCCGGAAAGGGCAGCTTCTTCTTGTAATTCCCAAGGTTGTCGAACACGTACACGCCCGTGCTGCGGTCCACGAGGTAGGTGTTGTTCTGGTACTGCCGGATGAACCGGAAATCAGGCCGGGAGTGGCCGATGATGAGGTCCAGCGGCGTGCTCTGCACTAGGCGCAGGGTGTTGGGGTCGAACTCGCGCAGCACCAGGTTGCTCTCATCAAGCAGCCAGATAAAATTGTCGGGGGCCAGCGTGGCCACGCGCACCGTGCCATCGAGGTAATCGCCCAGCCGTACTTCCGATATAAGCGAGAGAAACCTGTCGAGCAGCACGAGCTGCTGCCGGTCGTCATTGAACACGAGCGTACTGGTTACGTTCCAGGCTTCTACCTGGCCTACGTGGCCGGGCTGGGCGGGCGCGTAGGTGTTCAGGTTCAGGCCCTCGGGGCCGTACTGGCGAAGGTTATTGTCGGCATCGGCTACGTAGAGCGCGCCGCGCCGGTCCAGCGATGCGGCACCTGGGTTGGGCAGCTTGATGAGGCGCAGCAGCTTCCAGGCAGCCACGGTGGGCGCGGCCGTAGCATCGACCGGCAGTTGCGGAGCCGGCTGCACGGGAGCCACGGTTTCTTTGGCAGCGGGCGCGGCGGAGGCGGCAGAAGGGACGGTGGTTTGGGCGCGGGCAGTGGTGGCCAACAATAAAAACACTGCGAGACACTGCGTTTTTAAACACTGCGCGACACTGCGTGCAATGTCTTCCATGCTACTGCTCAAAATGCCGCAAGGCCAGCTCGTTGCCATCATACACGCCGTAGCTGCAATAATTGACCCACTCCCCGAGGTTCACATAGCGGCTGCCGGGGGCCACTTCCACATCCAGCGGCAGGTGGCGGTGGCCGAAAACGTAGTAGTCGTGGTGCAAACGCGTTTCTAGCTCGCGGCAGTATTGCAGCAGCCACTCCTCGTCGCCGAAATACACGGTATCGTCCTTGCCCACCTGCATCCGGCTACGGCGGCTCCACTTATTGGCCATGCCAATGCCGAAATTGGGGTGCAGCCGCGCAAACAGCCACTGCGCTACCCCCGAGGTAAAAACGTGCTTCAGCGCCTTGTAGCTGTAATCCTTCGGCCCCAGTCCATCGCCGTGCCCGATGTGGAACATCTTATTTCCAATTCGTTGCGAAACCTCCTGGCGCAGCACCGGAATGCCCATTTCCTGGGTGAAGTAGCCGAACATCCACATATCGTGGTTGCCGGTGAAGATGGTGATGGGCAGGCCGCCGTCCGTCAACTCCGCCAGCTTGCCCTGCAAGCGGCTGAACCCGCGCGGAATGGCGTGCTTGTACTCAAACCAGAAATCGAACAAGTCGCCCAGCAGATAGATGGCCGCCGCGTCCTTCGCCGCCTCATCCAGCCAGCGCACAATGCGCTTTTCCCGCGCCAGCGAAGTAGCCGCGTCCGGCGCGCCGAGGTGGAAATCGGAAGCAAAATAAACCCGCTTGCCGGGCGGCAGGATAAGGTCAGAAAGTAAATGGGGCGACTTCATTCAGTTTAATGAGGAATGAAGAATGAGGAATGAGGAATTGATGCAGAAGAAACCGCCGAAGCAATTCTTCATTCCTCATTCTTCATTCTTAATTAAGCGCAGCGTCATCGTCTTCCAGCAAAAATAACGCGATGCGGCGCGGGCCGTGAGCCCCGAGCACAAGGGTTTTTTCAATGTCGGCCGTGCGGCTGGGGCCGCTGGTGAGCGACACCATGGAGGGCATCGCCGCGCCATAGCGGCTTTGGATTACGTGCAGGGCCTCTCCTATCTCATTCACTACCTGACTGGGGCGGGCCAGCACCAGGTGTTGGTCGGGGTAGATGCTTAGCCGCCGCCCGCTGGCCGTGGCGGCCGATACCAGCACGCTGCCCGTACGCGCCACCAGCGCCTCGCATGAGGTCAGGCTTAAATCAGCTTTGGCGATAAAATCCGACTCATCGGCTTGAAAAGCGATGCCGGCCCGGTACAGCAGCGCCTGCATCTCGGGTTCCCACACGTAGGGCGCACCCACCTGCTGCCGTT
>JAQBNT010000300.1 GCA_028288445.1 Hymenobacter sp.
CCCCGTCGACGATCCAGATCAGAGGCACGCGTTCGCGGCGCGCCATCTGCAGGATGTGAAGTTTCTTACGTGCGTTGATGACGCCGTGCGAGCCGCCCTTGACCGTGAAATCATCCCCGATCACGGCGGCGAAGCGGCCTCTAATCTTTCCAAAGCCCGCAACCACGCCATCGGCAGGTGTGACCTCGCTGGTTTGCTGGGCATCGTGGGAAACGTGCGAGCACAGTTGGCCGTATTCCTGAAACGAGGCTACGTCCATCAGCTGGGTGACGCGTTCACGAACTGTCAGCTTGCCCAAGTCGTGTTGGCGTTTGATGCGCGTTTCGCCGCCCATCGCTGTACCCCGGGCGCGCCGCTCTTCCAATTTGATAAGACCTTCTGCTAATTTCAATTTATTCTTCCTATTGGTGGCACATTTCTTGAGCCGGGGGTTGTCATATCTCACGTTACATGCCATGAGGCAGTAAAATCTTCTGTGATGTATGCAAATATACTAGCGAGTACAACCACATGTCAATAAGGTACTATCCCTAAGTCGGCGATAGTGTGGCAGTTTTGTTTACACGCCGATGTAATGCCAAGAAACCGGAGAAAACGCAGTTATGTCAGAGCTGACAAACGAAACAATTGCACCAGACGCTAAGTCGATGCGAGACGAATTGCATGATTACAAGCGCAACCGCATCTTGGATATCGCCAGCCAACTTTTCTATGACGCGGGATACAGCAAGACGAGCATTGAGGCAATCGCCGAGCAGCTACGTGTCACCAAGCCGTTTATTTATTACCATTTCGACAGCAAGGCAGCCATCCTCGCCGGCGTCTGCGGTCGGACGACTGCTTTTGTCGCTGAACTGGCGGAGGCGGCGGCCAGCAGCCAAGGCTCGCCGCGACAGCGCTTGGGGGAACTGGTTCGTAGCATGACCTTGCGAGTCATAGAAGGCCGTATTTACTTGGCGGTTTACTTTCGGGAAGAAAAACACCTTCCTGAAAAGGCTCATGCCGAACTGGCCGGTTATCGCCGTCGATTCGATGGCGCTATGCGCCAATTGCTCCAGCAGGGCGTGGACGCCAAGGAATTCAAACTGGGCAACGTCGCCGTGGCCGAGCAGGCCATCACCGGCATGACCACCTGGCTCTTCAATTGGTACCGACCGGACCGGCGCCTGAGTGCCGAGGAGATCGCGGATGATATGGCCCAGCTGACGCTGTCCATGGTGGCCGGTCGATCCGACTGACCGGGCGTGGTGGGTGGTCATTAACTGGTCGGTGAGGGGGCGTTTGAAAACCTGCTTTCATGTCTTCATTTCTTTGTAACCAGGGGGCATTCGCTCTCGGCCAGCGGTGTGAAAGCGTCCTCGCCCTTGATGGTCGCAACCTTCTTGTAGTAGTCCCATGGATATTTAGATTCGGACGGTTTTTTGACCTCGTACAACGCGAGGTCATGCACAAAACGGCCGTCGGCGCGAATAACGCCCTCCTGGCCGAAATACTTCATGGGCATCGCTTTCATCGACTTCATCACTTCGTCCGAGTTGTCGGTCTTGGCTGTGTCGATGGCGCGCAGGTAATGCGTGACCGTCGCATAGGTGGTAGCTTGCTCGCGCGTGGGCATTTTCTTGAACTTGTCGAAGAATCGCTTGGAAAATTTACGGCTTTCGTCGTTCATGTCCCAATAAAAACCTTCTGTCAATTGCAGGCCGTGCGCGTTCTCCAATCCAAGTGCGTGGATATCGGAAATGAACAGGATCAGCCCGACGAGTTTTTGATCGCCACCCTTCGTCAATCCAAATTCAACAGCCTGACGGATCGAATTCACGGTGTCGTTCCCCGCATTGGCCAGCCCGATAGCTTTGGCTTTTGACGCCTTGGCTCTCAGCAGGAACGAGGAAAAATCCGCATTGTTCTGCGGAATGCGCACGGACCCAAGAACCTTGCCACCATTGGCCGTGATGACCTTGGTGCTTTCTGCCTCCATGGCGTGGCCGAACAAATAGTCAGCAGTCAGAAAAAACCAGGTGTCGGCGCCGGCCTTGGTGACGGCTTTGACCGTGCCAACGGACAAAGCCGTCGTGTCGTCGGCCGTTTGAATGCTGTACGGAGAACAATTTTTCCCTGAAAGAGCAGCTGTCGCGGCGCCAGAAATGAGAAAAATCCTCTTTTGGTTTCGCGCAATTTCCTGCACAGCCATGGCGACGGAAGAAGTGGGCACGTCCACAACCGCATCGACCATTTGCTCATCAAACCATTTGCGAACGATGGCCGAGCCGACATCGGGCTTGTTCTGATGGTCGCCCGAGACGATCTCGATGGGGGCGCCAGCGACCTTGCCACCAAAATCGTCGGCCGCCATCTGGGCCGCCAGCACCGAACCGGGCCCTGCCAGGTCAATGTAGGGGCCCGAGGCATCGTTCATGACGCCAATACGCACCTTTCCGTCCGTCATTTTCGCAGCCGGTGTCTGCGCCTGACCCAAACCTGATCCGCATAACGTGATACAGGCCATCAGTTGTATGAATGCATTTTTTTTCATGTCTCGCTCCTGGTTGTAATAAAAAAACGATCCGAAGATCGTTGACGAAAGCCCTTTAAAGGGAATACTCGAGTGCTTCGCTGCGCAATGCCGCGATCTTGGCCACAGACGCTTGGAGCGCGGTGCGCTGGTGGTACAAACGCATGCCGCGCGTTCCACCCAGTTCCTCGCCGCCACCGGCACGGCCCGGACCGCCATGCATGCTTTGGGGCATCACGATGCTGTGGTCGGTGTGGGTACTGGCGACGGCATCGTCGACCAGCATTACGCGACCGTGAAGGTGGCCCAGCGCTTGCGCTGAGCGCAGCGCCAGTGCCGCGTCGTTGCTGAACATCGAGCAGACCAGCGATCCGCCGCCCAGCTTGACCAGCGCGATGGCTTCATCAGGGCTGTCATAAGCCAGAATGGTCGCGCAGGGGCCGAACGCTTCCAGTTCGTGCACCACGCCGGCGTCTTCGCTGTCGCAACGCAGCAGGTGGGCCGGGATAAAACTGGACAAAGTCGCATCTGCATCGACCGGGACTGGATCGCCGCGGTAGACAATCTTCGCGACGGTGCAAAGCTGGTTGATGGACTCCTGCACTGCACGCTGCTGCTGTTTGGTCACCAGCGGGCCCAGGCCAACATCAGCGCGTCGCGGATTGCCCATCAGTGCGGCTTGTAAATTGGCCGTGATTGCATCGGTCAGGGCATCGGCCATCTGTCTGGAGACAAGGAGCCGGCGCGCAGTCGTGCACTTTTGCCCTGCCTTCAAGAGGATCTCACGCGACATCTCGTTGACGTAGATCTTGAACAATGGCGAGTCGACGGTAATGTCAGGCCCGAGAATGCTGGCATTGAGGCTGTCTGCCTCCACATTGAAGCGGGGGGTCTGGTCCTTGACCCGGGCGTGTGAGCGCAGGCTTTGCGCGGTTTGTGCCGAACCGGTGAATGCCACGACATCCTGGCGAGTAATGGCCTCCATCAAACCCTGGCCGCTGCCCATCAGCAATGACATCGCGCCACGCGGCAGCAGTCCGGTCACGTCACGCAACATTTCCCATGCCAGCATGCTGGTTGAAACGGCCGGCTTGGTGATGACTGGCACGCCCGAAAGCAATGCCACCGCCGCCTTGCCCCACATGCCCCAAGCAGGGAAATTGAACGCGTTGATGTGAACTGCCGCACCGTTGATGGGCGTCCAGAAATGAACGGACTGAAATGCCGGGTCGCGTGTCAGTTGGTCCCCCCCGGGTTCGACCATCAGCTTGGCGTCACCCAGCTTTTCACCAAGTGCGCCGTAGTAGCGCAGTGTCTGGATGGCACCCTCGATGTCCATCGCTGCGTCGGCCCGATTGCTCCCCGAATTAGCGAGGGCGGTGCGGTACCAGACATCGCGAGACGCGTTCAGACGACCGGCAATCGCGCTGAGCAGTCGACCGCGCGCGGCAAAACCCATCTCTTTGAGCGCGGGTCCTCCGACATCGCGCGCATAGGCAAAGGCCGCATGGATGTCAATGCCATCTGCGCTGACACGTGCAATCTCGGCGCCCGTGGTAGGGTCGTTGAGCGCTGCGCCTGCGCCTTCACCGGCAATCCAGCCGCCGCTCAGGTAACTTGGTAACAACACGATCAGTTCTCCTCTGTCCGAAGGACCACACGTCCTGCAACCTTGCCATCGCGCAGGTCCTCCAGTGCCTCACGCACTTGCGCCATGGGCCGTTCAGCCACAGCAATACTTGGAATCTTTCCTTCGCGCCCGAGCGCTGCCAGTTCACGCAGCTCTTCCAGGGTACCTACATAGGAGCCACGGATATTGATCGAGCGAAGCGGCAATAAGGGTAACGACAACTCGATGGATCCGCCGAACAGGCCGACGACGATCATGGTGCCGCCCTTGCGCAGGAGTGCCATAGCAAATTCTGCCGTGCTGGCGGCACCAACAAAATCGATGACTGCAGCAAATCCGCCACCGGTAGATTTCAGCAGGCCCCGCTTGATTTCGGGATCGTTAGGATCCACTGCACGCACAGCGCCGGCAACCAGAGCCGCTTCGCGTTTGAGCGGGTCGATATCGGCAACAACGGGGCCGACGCCATACATCGCCGTACAGAGGCGGATGGCCGATTGGCCGACGCCACCCGCGCCAATGATGAGAATCTGATTGGCTGGCGTGGCTGGTCCGGCCTTTTTGAGTGCGCTAAAGGCCGTCAGCCCAGAACAGGCGTACGTGCAGGCCACCTCAACTGGTATGTTGCCGAAGTCAACCAGGTAACGCGGATCCGGAACGACAACGAAATCGCTGAATCCACCATCCACAGATGTACCCAGGGAGCGAGGTTGCGCACACAAGTGCTCTTGCCCGACTTTACATAGCGAACACTGCCCGCAGCCGATCCACGGATAGATGACCCAACGGCTGCCAACCGCGACATCCTGCACGTCAGCACCCTTTGCCACCACTTCGCCCACGATCTCATGACCCAGTGTGCGAGGCAGCAAGATACCGCGGCTCAGGTCCATTTGCTTGCCGCCGCCCAGGTCAAAATGTCCGTCCCAGATATGCAAGTCGCTGTGGCACACGCCGCAGGCTACGACGCGCAACAGGACCTCGCTGGCCTTGGGGACGGGAGCAGGCTCATCCACCTCCACAAGCGGGGCGCCGAAGTGGGTGACTTTGTAGCTTTTCATCATGTCGAAGCGGTGCGTACAAACGGGTTGCATGAATGTCCTTAAATAAAATTAGGGGAGGTGGACGGCTGGTTCAGTCCGGGCGGATCACGGCAATCACGAAGTCCAGAGGAATTACCTGCCCCTTGACTACAAAAAGCTCGATCACTTCGCCCGTGCAGGCAGCGACTTCGGGCATTTCCATCTTCATGGCCTCAATGAAGATGACAGGATCGCCTTCGGCAATGCGCGAGCCCATCTCGCAGACGACCTCGATAACGGTGCCGGAAATGCCGGCGCGCAGTTCTATGTTGCTCACGGTGGATACCTCTTTATTTCAGGTCTGACAGAAATTTCGCCAAACAGGCGTTGCGTAAGAAACGCATACCCGCTAGTATAATCACATTGCATTCAGACTTCAACAGTTGAAATATAGGGACAAACCAGATATGAAAAGAATTTTGATTGCGAATCGCGGCGAAATTGCCTGCCGTGTGATGCGTACCTGTGAGCGCCTGGGCATAGAAACTGTCGCCATCTACTCGCCAGCAGACACAGGAGCTCTGCATGTTTCGATGGCAACGCATTCCATTGCATTGAGCGCTGATGCGCCACGCGAGGGCTACGCCAATGTGAGCGTGGTGATTGAGGCGGCACGTGCTGCAGGGGCGGATGCGGTTCATCCTGGATACGGTTTCCTTTCGGAAAGTTCTTTCTTTGCGCAAGCTGTAGAAGCTGCAGGCATGGTCTGGATCGGGCCTCGCCCTCAAACCATAGAGGACATGGGCAACAAGAATCGCGCGCGCGATCTTGCAGAAGCGGCAGGCGTACCCGTCTTGCCAGGCTCGGCACCGATCAGACCAGGGGACGCGTCTTCTGCTGCCCGTGCTCTTGAGATTGGTTACCCTGTGTTGGTAAAGGCCGCTGCTGGTGGTGGCGGCATCGGGATGAAACGAGTCGACGAACCGGCCAATCTGGCAGCAGCGGTCGAAAGTGTGCAAAACCACGCCCTGAGACTTTTTGGAGACGCTTCTGTCTTTATTGAGAAACTCATTTCGCGTGCGCGCCATATCGAAATCCAGGTGTTTGGATTTGGCGATGGCGAGGCCATTCACTTGTATGAGCGCGAATGCTCGATTCAGCGCAGATACCAGAAAGTCCTGGAGGAAAGCTCAGGGCCCAATCTGGATGCAAAACAACTTGCCTTGATGCGCGACGCTGCCGTCGCTTTGGCTCGGCGCGAACACTATGCCGGGCCAGGCACAGTCGAGTTTCTGTACGACGATGAAACAGCCAGTTTTTATTTTCTGGAAATGAACACCCGGATCCAGGTGGAGCACCCTGTGACGGAAATGGTCACAGGCGTTGATCTAATCGAACAGCAGATTCGTCTGGCCGATGGTGAACGTCTCGAAACGCTGCGCAACGGATGCCCGCAAAGAACAGGCCACGCCATCGAGGGGCGGCTTTATGCAGAGGATCCTAGGCGCTCATTCATGCCCAGTCCAGGAACGCTCACAGAACTCGTCTTGCCGATCTCCTCGACGTCTGTCCGGGTGGACACGGGTGTCCGACAAGGAGACACGGTGTCTCCGTTTTATGATCCAATGATCGCCAAAATCATCGGTTACGGTGCCACACGCGTCGAAGCAACACGTGCCCTAGCCGAGGGGCTCGATCAGGTGCGCGTCTCGGGCTTGAAGAGCAACATCGAGTTGCTGCGCGCATTGCTGACCAACGAGGCTTTTGTGGCCGGCCGCATTCACACCGGGTTTCTTCAGGAGCATGCAAAAGTGCTCCTGCCGTCATGACGCCGACACGCAAATCCAGCGTCAGCAGCACCTCATGATTCCTGCTTACATCATTGGCACAGGTAAC
>JAQBNT010000073.1 GCA_028288445.1 Hymenobacter sp.
GTTGCGCACGTCGAAGGCCGGAATGGGGGCCTTGATGCCCAGCTCGCGCTGGAGCAGCACGCCGGAACCGGGGAAGAAGTAATCCGGCGAGAGGGTGGCAAACACAATCATCTGCACGTCGTCGGGCTCGAGGCCGGCCATTTCCAGGGCCCGGCGGGCAGCGTTGGCTCCCATGTTGGCGGTGGTGTCCTTGCCTTCCTCAAACCAGCGGCGCTCCTGAATGCCGGTGCGCTCCTGAATCCAGGCATCGGAGGTGTTCATCATCGGCTCCAGTTCGGCGTTTTTAACCACGCGGCTCGGCACGTAATGGCCGACCCCGGCGATGAATGAGTGACGTAAAGTTGCCATGGATGGTGGGAGGAAAAAGTGGGCTAGGGGAGTGAGAACCGCCGCGAGGGCAGGAATAAAATCAGTAGAGTAACTACGTGCTACGGCCAAATTGGGGCGCAAAGGTGGCAGGTTAAATCACAGTATCCAGCAAATGCCACAATTTTTTGCCTTCGCCGGTCCACAGCACGTCGGTGGGAATGCCGTTGGGATAGAAGGAGTGGCTTTGCAGCCGGACTACCAAAGCGGTTGCATCAATTGGCTGTGCGAAGTCAATGGGCAAGCCCGCGCCGTGCATGTTCAGCAACTCCTGCCATAGCGAATTGGGCGAGGCCAGCACCGGCAGTCCGTGTGCCAGGTATTCAAACAGCTTGGTAGGCCGGCAGCGTTCCGTGCTGGCGTGTGGCCGGTAGGCCAGCAGGCCGAGGTGGCTTTGGCCGATTTCGGCCACGATGCGGGCGTGCGGCACCGGTTCAAACCCACCAATGAGCGTGAGCCAGTCGGCATGCGCGGCCGCCTGCTGCTCCAGCTTCCGCAGCAGCTCCGGCTGCTGGCAGAAACCGATGACGGTGAGCCGCGCCCTGCCGGGCCACGCGGTGCGGAGCTGCCCGGCCAGGGCAATGGCCTCCCACACGCCGTTTAGTTCCGAAATGGTGCCGGAGTAGAGCAGGCGCAGGGGCTCCGTGGGGGGTGGCAGCTTTATCGGTTGCTGGCGTAGTATTTCGCCTGAATGGGGCTGGTACTTGTTTTCGAGCACCACCACGCGGGCTGGCGGCAACTCATTCAGAAACGGCAGCTCGGCGGCATAGCTGGCTTCGGCCAGAATAATGCCCGCCGCCCGCCGCGCCGCCCGCGCCTCCACCCAGCGCAGCCCGGCGGCCAGCCAGCGCCGCGTGAGGCCTTGGTACACGCGCTGCGTCGAAACGTTAAGCGCGTAGTTTTCGCGGATGTCATAGATGAGCTTACGGCCCTGGCCCAGCGCCTGCCACAGCAGCGTGAGCGGCAAGAGCTCCGGCGCGTGCACGATGACCCAATCAGGCTTCAACCGGCGCAACAGCTGCCCGTAGCGCCACTGCGCGGCCAGGCGCTCCAGGCTCAGCCGTCTTCCGTTGAAAATAGGATGGAGGCTGATTTCCGCTGGTTCTGCGCTGGCCCCAGCCGTGCCGCGCCCGGCTACGTGCACCCGCGTCCCGGCCCGGCCCGCGAGGGTTTCGGCAAACTTGCCCCGCATGCGGGTGTCATCCACCGGCTTCAATACCGAGGCAAGCAGGACAACGAATTGAGAAGGTCGGGAATCAGGCACGGCCCAAAGATGGTAGTTTTGCAGCTTCTAAAGTAGCTACGGCCCCAACGGGTCGCTTTTCATCTCTATTCTTCGCCTCCTCAAATGGCTGACCTGCAAACCCAAATCGAAGCCGCCTGGGCCGACCGCGCCCTGCTCCAGACCCCCGAAACCAAAGCCGCCATCGAGCACGTCATCGAGGAGCTCGACAAAGGCCGCCTGCGCGTGGCCACCCCGCCCGCCGAGGACGGCGGCGAGTGGACCATCAACGAATGGGTGAAAAAGGCCGTCATTCTCTACTTCCCCATCCGCCAGATGAGCACGCAGGAAGTCGGCCCCTTCGAGTACCACGACAAAATGCGCCTCAAAACCGACTACGCCGGCCAGCAGGTGCGCGTGGTGCCGCCCGCCGTGGCCCGCTACGGCGCGTTCCTGGCCCCCGGCGTTATTCTGATGCCCAGCTACACCAACATCGGCGCCTACGTGGGCGAGGGCACAATGGTGGACACTTGGGCCACCGTGGGCAGCTGCGCCCAGGTGGGCAAAGGCGTGCACCTGAGCGGCGGCGTGGGCCTCGGCGGCGTGCTGGAGCCCGTGCAAGCGGCCCCCGTCATCATCGAGGACGGCGCGTTCATCGGCTCGCGCAGCATCCTGGTCGAAGGCTGCCGCATTGGCAAGGAAGCCGTAATTGGCGCGGGCGTCACCATCACCGGCAGCACCAAAATCATCGACGTGACGGGCCCCGAGCCCAGAGAATACCGCGGCTACGTGCCGCCGCGCTCGGTAGTCATTCCCGGCTCTATCTCCAAGCAATTCCCGGCCGGCGAGTACCAGGTGCCGTGCGCCCTCATCATCGGCCAGCGCAAGCCCAGCACGGACTTGAAAACGTCGTTGAACGACGCGTTGCGCGATTTTGGGGTATCGGTTTAGCTATGAGTGCGTATTATTTTGATGACGACGAAGAAGGATTGGCTCGGGAAACGAGCCATCCTTTTTTCGTGGAGCACGCAACGGCTGATTTCTACTATGATGTTTGCGATGACTTCTCGCCTTTCGGTAATGATTCTGGTGCAGACACATTGTTTAACCTACAGGATTGGTATCAGGAGCGAACGGCAGGTGCTAAAGCAGCAACGTTTCTTCGCAACTTATTGACCATTGATTGGGGATTTGATGCAGCTTATCTGGATGTGACAGACCTCACGCAATTGGATGCAATGTCGCGGGACGAACAATCATTAAATGGCGAAATTGACAAAGCCGTGATTGCAACTGCTTTCGGGCAATTCAAAATTGCTGGTCAAGCTGACAAAGCCATAATACGAATGGCTGCTGATGCATTTCGCCGGCAACGCCACGAAGCTGAAAAAGCGGGTAAACGCGAAAACCACCCTTGGGAATATGCCGAACAATTCTTAGCCCGGCTCGATATTATGGAAACCGACCTAGCCGCAATGGCCAACAAAAAAGCCCGCTAATCAGCGGGCTTTTTTAATGAAACGAAGCGAGCGAATTACACGCCGGCCTTCAATTTGTCAGAGAATAAAGCCTTCACCTTATCTACCTTCGGCCGGGCCACAAACTGGCAGTAGGGCTCGTGGCCGTGCAGGTTGAAATAGTTCTGGTGGTAGTTCTCGGCGGGGTAGAAGGTGGGGGCGGGCAGAATCTCCGTCACCACCGGGTCGGGGAAGGCGTGGTTGTCGTTGAGCTTCTGCTTATACTCCTCGGCCAGCTGCTTCTGCTCCTCGTTGTGGTAGTAGATGCCCGAGCGGTACTGCGTGCCCACGTCGTTGCCCTGGCGGTTGGGGGTGGTCGGGTCGTGGGTTTTCCAGAAGATTTCCAGCAGCTCCTTGTAGCTTATAACGGCCGGGTCGAAGGTGATGTCGATAACCTCGTTGTGGCCCGTGAGGCCGCTGCACACTTCCTTATACGTGGGGTTGGCGATGCGGCCGCCGGCGTAGCCGGACACCACTTTCTCCACGCCCTTCAGGTTCTGAAATACGGCCTCGACGCACCAGAAGCAGCCGGCGCCAAATGTTGCTTTTTGCATGGGTAGGATATTGATTCGTTGTGTTTGGTAACAACGCGGTAGACGCCGCCCAGGTTTATTCCTTACAGCGCCGGCCCGCTACTAATTTGTGGCCGGCACACGGGCGTGCAAGGCACTTCCAGGATGCCAAAAGCCGATTGCACGCCCGTGCAAGCCACTTCCGGGACTGCTAAAGCCGTCTGCACGGGCGTGCAATCGGCTTTTGGTATTCCGGAAGTGCCTTGCACGCCCGTGCAGACGGCTTCCGGTAGTGCTAAAGCCGCTTGCACGCCCGTGTAAGCCACTTCCGATACATAAGAAAGCCGTTCGCACGGGCGTGCAAACGGCTTTCTTATCAGCAGCAACTAATTACTTCCGGAACCGCGCCGCCACCACCAGCTCCTTCGAGCCGGCGGTGTGCTGGTAGAAGCCCTCGCCCGACTTCACGCCCAGGCGGCCGGCCATCACCATGTTCACCAGCAGCGGGCAGGGGGCGTACTTGGGGTTGCCCAGGCCCTCGTGCAGCACCCGCAGAATGGCCAAGCACACATCCAGCCCGATAAAATCGGCCAGCTGGAGCGGGCCCATCGGGTGGGCCATGCCCAGCTTCATCACCGTGTCAATCTCCTCCACGCCCGCCACGCCCTCAAACAGCGTGATGATGGCCTCGTTAATCATGGGCATCAGAATGCGGTTGGCCACGAAACCGGGGTAGTCGTTCACCTCGGTGGGCGTTTTGCCCAGCTGGCGCGACAGGTCCATTACCTGCGTCGTCACCTCGTCCGAAGTGGCATAGCCCCGAATCACCTCCACCAGCTTCATTACGGGCACGGGGTTCATGAAGTGCATGCCAATCACCTGCTGGGGCCGCTTGGTCACGGCCGCGATTTTGGTAATGGAAATCGACGACGTATTCGAGGCCAGAATCGCGTCGGCGGGCGCGTACTGGTCCAGGTCGCGGAAGATTTGCAGCTTCAGGTCCACGTTTTCGGTGGCCGCTTCCACCACCAGGCCCACGCCGGCTACGCCGTCGGCGATTGAGGTAAACGTCTTCAGGCGGCCCAGGGTGGCCGTTTTGTCGTCTTCGCTCAGGGTGGCTTTGGCCACCTGGCGGTCCAGGTTCTTGGTGATGGTGCCCAGGGCGCGGTCCAGGGCCGGCTGGTTGATGTCAATCAGGGAAACCGAAAAACCGTGCTGGGCAAATACGTGGGCAATGCCATTGCCCATGGTGCCGGAGCCAATAACGGCGACGTTCATAAGTATCGGAAAAAGAGTGGGTGGGATGATTGTTAGCTGCCCGTTGGGCTGCCGCCACAAAGCTACGGTAGCATTAGCAACCCGGCTTTTTGTTTGCGCTCCGCGAAATATTTTTTCATTTAATATATCCTTTTAATAAACACCCCGTACAAAGCCCCAGAGACACTTCTCTAGCATTTTTCACCTCCCCTTCATCCTTCTTAATACCTCCAAGCCATGGGCAACCTTCTGTATATCATCGCCGTCATTTTGGTCATCATCTGGGCCGTTAGCTTCTTCGGCGGCTATTTCACGGGTGGCATTATCCACACGCTGTTGGTCATTGCCATCATCGCCATCCTGCTGCGCGTCATTAGCGGCCGAAGCGCTGTCTAGCGCACCCCGCAAGGGTTAGCATAAAACACAAAAAAGCCGCTCCAGCAATGGAGCGGCTTTTTTGTGTTCGAGCGGTGCAGCTACTTGCCGATGTTGAACAGCAGGCTAAAGCGAATAACCAGCCCCGGATACAACGAATAAATGTTGTTATCGAAGTTGTACAGGCCCACAATGTCAATGGCGGCATTCTCGCCCAGGTACGACCGGTAGCCGATGCCGGCCAGCGGCGTGCTCACGGTGCGGTTCACCTTAGCCAGGTAGCCGTAGCCATCGTCGCCGAGCAGCTGGGCATTAGTTACCTCGTATTCCGCATGCAGGAAAAACTCCTTGTACACGATGTACTGGGCAAAAGCCTTCACCCCGAAGCTGCTGGTGGAAACGCTGGAAGCGCCGGCCGCCGTAATGGCGTAGCCCTTCGGCACCGAAAAGCTGCTGTAGGCGTACGAAATGCCCGGCCCCACCGCAAACTTATCGGTGATGCGGAAGCCAATGGCCGGGGCCGCGCTGATGTTAAACTGGCTCACATCGTTGTAGGATGAAAAGCCCAGGCCGAAGTTGGTGTACAGGAATTTTTTCGTCGGCGGCTTGTCTTCCGCGCCGCCCGCTTTGGTGTCCTTCCGGTTGGGGAAGTTCAGGCCCGAAGGCGCGTCGGGTGTTGACTGCACCGGGGCATTGTAGGTCGGGTCGGCGGTTGGCGCGGGCTCCGGGGTCGTAGCGGGTGCGGGGGTAGGCTCCACGGGCCGGGGTGTAGCCGGCTGCGGCGCGGGCGGGGCCGTGTTCAGCACGGGCTTATCCTGGGCCTGCGCCCGGAAAGCGGGCAGCCCAGCCGCCGCAACCAACAGCAGTACCGGAAGCAAATGACGTTTCATGCGAAGGATTTATGAAGGAGGAAATTAGGGAGAACTATACCGTGTGCAACCAACGAAAGCGGCCGGAAAATTATTCATTTTCCGGCCGCCATTCGTCGATTCCTTAAGCCATTTGGTACATTTTCTGGCGCTGGGCTTTCAGCGTTTCATCGGCCAGGTATTCCTCATAGTTCATGCGCCGGTCGATGATGCCATCGGGCGTGAGCTCGATGATGCGGTTGGCCACGGTTTCGATGAACTGCAAGTCGTGCGAGGCAAAGATGAGCGAGCCCGTGAACTCCTTCAGGCCGTTGTTCAGGGCCTGAATGCTTTCCAGGTCCAGGTGGTTCGTCGGGTCGTCGAGCACCAGCACGTTGCCGCTTTCCAGCATCATCTTCGAGAGCATGCAACGCACTTTCTCGCCGCCGCTCAGCACGTTGGGCTTCTTCTGTGATTCCTCGCCCGAAAACAGCATCCGGCCCAGCCAGCCGCGCACGAAGCTCTCGTCTTTCTCCACCGAGTACTGGCGCAGCCAGTCCACCAGGTTCATGTTATCGGCCTGGAAGAAGGAGCTGTTTTCCTTCGGAAAGTAGCTCGGCGTGATGGTAGTGCCCCACTTGTACTCGCCCGTATCGGGTTTGGCCTCGCCAAAAATAATGTCGAACAGGAGGGAAGCCGCCCGGTCGTCGCGGCCCACAATGGCCACTTTATCGCCCTTATCAAGCGTAAATGATACCTTCTTCAGCACCGACTGGCCGTCCACACTCTTGCTCACGCCGTTCACTTCCAGCAGCTGGTTGCCGGCTTCGCGCTCGGGCTTGAAGGCGATGTAAGGGTAACGGCGCGACGAGGGCTTGATTTCCTCCAGCGTCAGCTTTTGCAGCAGCTTCTGGCGGCTGGTGGCCTGCTTCGATTTCGAGGCGTTGGCCGAGAATCGGCGCACAAACTCTTCCAGTTCCTTGCGCTTGTCCTCCGTTTTCTTGTTCACGTCCTGGCGCTGGCGCAGGGCCAGCTGGCTGCTCTCGTACCAGAAGTTGTAGTTGCCGGGGTACATCGTGATTTTCGAGAAGTCCAAATCGGCCATGTAGTTACACACGGCATCCAGGAAGTGGCGGTCGTGGCTCACCACAATCACCGTGTTCTGGAACGAGTCGAGGAAGTTCTCCAACCACAGCACGCTCTCCGCGTCCAGGTTGTTGGTCGGTTCGTCGAGCAGCAGCACGTCGGGGTTGCCGAAAAGGGCCTGGGCTAGCAGCACGCGCACTTTTTCGCTCGCGCCGAGGTCCGACATCAGCGAGTAGTGCTTGTCCTCCGTGATGCCGAGGCCGCTCAGCAGCTCGGCCGCTTCGTAGTCGGCGTTCCAGCCTTCAAGGTCGGCAAACTCGCCTTCCAGAATGGCAGCGCGCTCGCCGTCAGCGTCCGTAAAGTCGGCCTTGGCGTAGAGCGCGTCCTTCTCGCTCATCACCGCATACAGGCGCTGGTGGCCCTGAATCACGGTTTGCAGCACGGGCTGGTCGTCGTAGGCAAACTGGTTCTGCTTCAGCACGGCCAGGCGCTGGCCGGCCGGCATCTCCACCGAGCCGGTATTCGGCTCCAGCTCGCCCGAGAGGATTTTCAGGAACGTGGATTTGCCCGCCCCGTTGGCCCCGATGAGGCCGTAGCAGTTGCCCGGCAGGAATTTAACGGTAACGTCTTCAAACAGGATGCGCTTGCCGTAGCGCAGGCTCACATTGGTGGTCGAAATCATTCAGTCAGAAAAAAGTAGCTCACAAAAACCGCGCATTTGGCGCGCGGCAGCCCGGCAAAATTACGCAACAGGACCCCCGCTGGAATCGTTGCGAAAAAAGTTGTTGACAAGCCTGGCGAAAATAACTAACTAGCAGGGCAATTAGTGCCCGGAGCTACTCACCCCGTCGTCCCCGCACGCCGGACCAGCTCCTGGATACAACCCTCCGCTATTGGGGCAAGTATAGATAGCCTAGCAGTAGTTGCCGGCACACCGGCCCATTCTTCATCCTTCAATCTTACGGGCATGGCAGACAATCAATTGACTTCCGAAAGCAACGGCGTCCGCATGGGCGCGTTTACGGCCGCCGTGCTGGCCGCCTATACCGGCATTGCCGCCGCGGCCGGATTTTTAGGTAAAATAGAAGCCGGCACGCTCGACATCGTGATTTTGGCGGGAGGCGTGGTGCTGGCCATTCGCCGCCTCAAGCAGGCCAAGGGACGGCATATGTCGTACTTCCAGGGCTTCAGCACTGGCATCATCACGGCCTTGGTGGCCTCGGCGCTGTTGGGTGCTTTTTTCTGGCTGCTGGGTGGCGTTAGCCAATCTGCCGTGCGGCAGATTCAGGCTCGGGACTTGTTTGGGGCCGACCTGGGCGTACTCATTGGTGGCCTGGGCATCATCCTGCTGGGCACTATGACCGGCGTGGTAACGTCGCTCATTGCTATGCAGTATTTTAAAGCATCTGAGCACCAAGCGGTAGCAAGCATGGAATAGCTGGTTTTAACAGTAATTAGACCAGTAAAAAGGCCCGCAGGAGGGCCTTTTTTTTGAGCTTAGCAGTATTACGTTTCTTCGATTTTATAAGAAAAATTAGACAAAACAGAAACTAAATAATAACTTGCAGGTGTTTGGCAAAAACTCAGCTCGTGGTTGCTGACAAAAAGATGTCTTATATGTCCAAGTATTCTCTCATTATCGTGTTTGCGTTGGCGTCCTTTTCGGCTCGTGCGCAGATGTCAGACCGGCTTTCCGAGCACCCAGCAATGCAGGGCAATGTAGTGCGTAAGTCCTCTGCCGAACAAGCCGCTGTAGCCGAAACCCGGGAGATGACCAATCGGCTCCATCTCAACGAGGGCCAGTTCCTGAAGCTGTTGCCCCTGAACCGGACCAAGCTGGCCGGCCTGCACAGCATCGACCAGCAATACAAAACCGACGAGGCCATTCGCGCCGCCAAAGCCGCCGAGTTGGAGGCGCAGTTTGAACAGGAATGCAGCCGCATTCTCACGCCTTCGCAGCTCAGCCAGCTCCAGCAGCAAAACGGCCAGCCCAACAACGCACCCGCCAACACCGGAAACGGCCTCGGCTAAAAATCTCCACTACCAAAATAAAAAAAGGCCTGCCAATATTTTGGCGGGCCTTTTTTATTTTGACGAGAGCGGGTCGGTCAGCACTTCGGTGACGGTGCCGAGGGGGCCAAAACGCAGGCTGATACAGGCGGCCCCCGAACGGGCGTGGCCCGCGTTGCACTGCGAGCCGGGCTCCAGATAGTAGTAGTACACTTTTTCGGTGCCGGCCCGCAGCTCTTCCTCATCGGGCGGGCCGAGCAGGGCATTTACGTCATCGGCCCGGGCTTCGTAGAGCTGCTCCTTAGCCTTCGTGAGGGCGGGCAGGGCCGTGCGGCGTTGGTTTTTGCAGGCGTACGGGTCGGCGCGCCAGGTAGCGGCATCGAAGCCGGGCACCTGCGGCAGGGCATGCCCGCAGCCACATAAGAGGGCGCTGCCAACGGCCGCGCCGGCCAACTGCTTGAAAAAAGGAGAAAAAAAAGCGGCTGACATCAGAAAAAAGCGAAATAAACGTTTGGGTATGGTAGCGACTTAGCGAAACTAAGCACTATTTTTGGCTTGCCTGTGTATAGGGGCTTGTATTAAAATTATTCAAATCTCATATAGCTTTAATTATTTGATGACCAGAAAGTTTTTTTCCACTATCGCGGTATTGGGCCTTTTTGCCGCTGCTAACCCCGTGATGGCCCAGAGCCAAAAGGCGGCTGTAGGGGCATTGCCGGTACCAGCCCGGCGGGCCTACTACCAGGTGGCCTTTATGCAGCAAGCGGTGGCAATGTATGCCAAAATGGACCTAGGAGCGTCCGGGCTGTCATTGCCGGTGTTTCGGGAAGGGCTGGTGGGCTACTACAACCTGCGCTCATCGGGTAATTATGCCAGCACCCCGCCGGTGCTCACCCTGATTGACTTTAGCCAATCCAGCCAGCAAAAGCGGCTGTGGGTTATCAACGTGGAAAAATGCAAAGTCCTGTTTCATACGCTGGTGGCCCATGGCAAGGCCAGTGGAGAAGACCGGCCGCTGGCGTTTTCCAACAAGGATGGCTCGGAGATGAGCAGCCTCGGTTTTTACCGCACGGCTCCAACTACTTACGTAGGCAAACACGGCCTGTCGCTCAAAATTGAGGGGATGGACCCGGGCTTCAATTCCAACGCCGAGAGCCGGGCGGTGGTGGTGCACGGGGCCGAGTACGTGTGCGAGGATTTTGTGAAAGCCCATGGCCGCCTGGGGCGCAGCCAGGGCTGCCCGGCCCTGCCGGTGGCGCAGACGGAGGCCATTGTGAAAGCCATTCGGGGCGGGAGCGTGCTATACCTGCACGGGCCGGCGGGCGCGGGCTACCGCTCGCAGTGGCTGAACGTGGACACGGCGGCCTCGGCGTTTGCCAGCCAGCGCGGGGGCTCGGGGCGAATGCAATAATTAAATAACCAGAAGTTAAAAGGTGCGTTTAAAGCGCATCGGGCGCAGCCCGTAGCAGTGAGCTATGGCTGCGCCCGTTTCTTTTTCACCCTTTTTCTTCCCATTGTCATGCGCTTAAATCTCCGCTTCATCATTGCCATCATTGTGGCGGCGGTGTCTCTGTTCGGCTATTATTTCAACACCTCTAAAAACGAGGTGACTGGCGAAACCCAACACGTTAATATGAGTGCCGACCAGGAAATTGCCCTGGGCGTGCAGGCGGCCCCCGAAATGGCCGCCCAATACGGCGGCGAAAGCCCCGATGCCCGCGCCACGGCCGCCGTGCAGGCGGTGGGCCAGAAAATCATCAGCAGCACGAAGGCGGGCCAGACGCCCTACAAGTTCCAGTTTCACCTGCTGGCTGATGACCAGACCATCAATGCCTTTGCACTGCCGGGCGGGCAGGTATTCATCACCCAGGGCTTGCTGAAAAACTTAACCTCGGAAGGACAGTTGGCCGGTGTGCTGGCCCACGAAATCGGCCACGTGGTGGGCCGGCACTCGGCGGCTCAGGTGGCTAAATCAAACCTGACGCAGGGCCTGGCCGGGGCCGCTACTATTGCTTCGTACGACCCTAACAGCCCTGGCAGCTCGGTGGCAAAAGCTGCTGTAGCCGCGGCAATTGCCAAGGTTATCAGCCTGCGCTTTGGCCGTAATGATGAATTGGAGGCCGATAAGCTGGCCGTGGACTTCACACCCCAGGCGGGCTATGACCCCCGTTCGATGATAAAAGTGATGGAGATGCTGCAAAGCCAGGGGGGCCGCAGCAGCACGCCCGAATTCCTGAGCACGCACCCCGACCCCGGCAACCGCATTGGCGAGCTGCAAAAGGAAATTGCGGCGGAGTACCCGCAGGGTGTGCCGGCCGGGCTGAAGCAATAAGGACCACGGATTCGCCCGGATTTTTCGAATTTCACGGATTTCGTGGACGGCGAAATGTCGATATTAAAACCAAAAGGCCACCTATAAGGTGGCCTTTTTTGTTGCGTATTGTTGTAAAACCAGCGTTTTAGTCGTCCACAAAATCCGTGAAATTTGAAAAATTCGGGCGAATCCGTGGTCAGAAGTTAGGCGGCGTGAGGTTCTTGAAGTGGCCATTTAGCCGGACCCGGTCCTTGAGGCGCTCGGTTTCAAGCACGACGGGCAGGATGGTGTCGAGGTGCTCCCGGACCATTTCCTGGCGCTCCTGCTCGCTGGTGGTGGCCAGGAGCTGGTATTCCTGCTCGGTGCTGAAGCCGATGTGATGCGCGACGTCAAAGATGCAATAGTTGGGCGCCAGCTCCAGCAGCAGCTTGCGCAAGCCCAGCGCCTCGTACAGCTGCCGCACCTGCACCGTAATGATGTCGCGCAGCATGGGGTCGGCTTCGTCGTCCTGCACCACGTCCTCAATCAGGCCGCCGGCGTAGAGCTTGCC
>JAQBNT010000099.1 GCA_028288445.1 Hymenobacter sp.
TGTCCAAAAAGCATCTGTTGTAAACACCGTTACACCACGTGTAACGCAAATGCTTAATACCGACGCAGACCTGTCTAAACAGCTATTAGCGCTTCAGGTTAAGTACATATCCCTTCTAGAAGCATACAATGAGCTATTGCTAAAAGTGTATGGGCCGAAGTGACAAAAATGTTCCACGTGAAACATTTTTGTCCTGACACATCCCTTTTGGATGTTTTAGGTGAAGCGCCCACCATTGAGAAAAGGGTAGGGGCAGGCCGGTAATGCGGATGCAAACGACCCAAAGCGAACAAGCGTTTTTGGGGCCGCGCCTCAGTGCGCTGTTGTCCTGGGGTACAGAAAATACCCGGCACATTCGCCGCTCAGTTGTGGACGAAGCCTGGGTCTAATTCAGCGCTGGAAGGCTGGATGGTTAGAGGAAGATGACCTCCGTTACTACCGTTGACCCAACCTCAGTATTGATAAGTTCAGCCACGCGGGTCTTCGCCATGAGCAACTCATGCTTGAGCGGCGCGGAGCTAAGCCGCACGAAGAGCCGGCCCTTGTTCACGTAAACTTCTTGGGTTTTCAAAGCGACGGCCTTTCCCATCACCCGCTCCCAACTCGATACCACCGTCACCTCGTTAAGCTTGCCCTGAAGGCGGTAAGCCCGGACCAATGCTTCGAGGCCTTCCTTTAGCGGAATGATTTCGCCGGAGCGGGAAGGAGTGGATGGTTTTTTCACGGAGCTAATGGGCAAATTCAACTGGCGAAAGGGTGCCAGTGAGGGCCTGCAAAGGTACTGCCGCGCGGTGCCTAAACGGGTGCCACAGTGCCATTCTGCACCCGAAATCGGAGGATGGGGACGGTCACCCGGGACAGGGCCTGGTCGGTGCGTTCCAGGTTGGTATCGGTCAGGAAAACCTGGCCGAAGGTTTCATCGGCTACCAATTCCAGCAGGCGGGCGATGCGTTTGTCATCGAGGCGGTCGAAAATGTCGTCGAGTAGGAGTAGGGGCTTTTTCTGCTGCTTGGCCGCCAGCAACTCAAACTGAGCCAACTTGAGGGCAATGGCAAACGACTTCTGCTGGCCCTGGGAGGCATGGCTCTTCACGGGCTGCTCATTCATGAGAAAGACAAAATCGTCGCGGTGGGAGCCAACGGTGCTGCGCTGCAGCACGAAGTCCTTGCGCTCATTCAGGCGCAGCAGTTGGGCGAAGTCGGCCCCAACCAACTGGCTTTTGTAGGTGAGCATGACCTGCTCGCGGCCGTCGGCCAGCTGTTCATAATGCCGCTGAAAGATGGGGAGGTAGTCGATGAGAAAAGCCTCGCGTAGTGCCGTGAGCTGCTGGCCCAATGGCGCAAGCTGCTCGTCAATGGCCAGCAGGTAGTCGCGGTCAAAGCCGTGGGCGTTGCTGTGCCCGCCCTGCTTAAGCACGGCATTGCGCTGGCGCAGCAAGGAGTTATAGGAGATGAGCTGCTCCAGAAACTCGTGGTCGAGCTGCGCCATGAGGCTGTCGAAATACTTGCGACGCTCCTCGCTGCCTTGGCGAATTAAGTCCGTGTCGTAAGGCGAAATGAGCACGGCGGGGTAGCGGCCAATGTGGTCGGCCATGCGCTCGTAGGCCTGCTTATCGTGCGTGACGGTCTTTTTCTGGCCCTGGCGGAGGCTTACCTGAATGGTTTCTTTCTCAGAAGCGTTGTTTGAAGAAAATACGCCTTTAACTACAAAGAAATCAGCATCTTGCTTGATGCAAAGGGCATCGGAGGCGGTGATGGCGCTTTTGGTCAGGGACAGGTAGTGAATCGCATCCAATAAGTTGGTTTTGCCGCTCCCGTTATCCCCGATGAAGCAATTGAGGCCGGGCGATAAACGAAGCGCGGCATCGTCGTAATTCTTAAAAAAAAGAAGCTGGAGGGAGTCAAGAGTCATAAGGTGCGGATTTGCCAGCAGTTTTACGTAATTTCGCCCTCCCAACGCGAATTATTCTTTCCTTAACAGTGCTATGGCGGATACGAAAGTAAAAGCTGCTTCTAAAAAACCGACGGCCTCGAAGGCTACCAATGGTTCAGCTGCCAAAGCTGCCAAAGGAAAGAGCAACGGTGTAACCACTGTGGCCCAGCCCGACCCCGTCCTGCCCGGAACCGATAAGCCCACAGCGGCTGCGTCAGGTTCTGCTACGAACATGCGCGCCTCCACAGCTACGTTCCCGAAGGAAACGTACATGCAGTGGTACGAGCAAATGCAACTCATGCGCAAGTTTGAGGACAAGGCAGGGCAGCTGTACGGTCAGCAGAAAATCAAAGGTTTTTGCCACCTCTACATCGGCCAGGAGGCCTGTGTAGCCGGGCAGGTATCGGCTCTGGAAAAGGGCGATAAGTACATCACCGCTTACCGCGACCACGCCCATCCGCTGGCCCTGGGCACTTCGCCCAATGCCGTGATGGCCGAGCTGTTTGCCAAAGCCACTGGCTGCTCAAAAGGCAAAGGCGGCTCGATGCACATCTTCGATAAGGAAGTTGGTTTCATGGGCGGCCACGGCATCGTGGGCGGTCAGGTACCTATGGGCGCAGGCATTGCCTTCGCCGAGAAGTATAACAAGACGGGCAAGCTTTGCATCTGTTCGATGGGCGACGGCGCGGTGCGCCAGGGTGCCCTGCACGAGGCCTTCAACATGGCCATGCTGTGGAAGCTGCCGGTCATCTTCGTGATTGAGAACAACGGCTATGCCATGGGTACGTCGGTGGCTCGCACGTCGAACGTGACGGACCTCTACAAGATTGGCCTGAGCTATGACATGCCTTCCGAGCCCGTAAACGGCATGCGCGTAGAAGACGTGCACGAGGCCGTGGCCCGCGCCGCCGAGCGCGCCCGCGCTGGCGAAGGCCCCACGCTGCTTGAGTTCAAGACCTACCGCTACAAGGGCCACTCGATGAGCGACCCGGCCAAGTACCGTACCAAAGAGGAGCTGGAAGACTACCGCCACCGCGATGCAATCGAGGGTGTGCGTCACACGATTCTGACCAACAACTTCGCTACCGAAGCCGACCTCGAAGCTATTGATGAGCGCATCAAAGTTGCTGTGCAGGCTTCGGTTGAGTTTGCCGAAACGTCGCCCTACCCCACGCCCGACGAACTGTACAAGGACGTGTACGTGCAGGCCGACTACCCCTACATCCACGACTAATTAACCGGGCCCCAGGCCCCCCGGCCTGCTTGCGGGCCGCCGTAGCAATACCCATTGTAATGTCGAAGATTCCGTACACTGGCAAGAGCCAGCAGGCCCGCCAGGGGCAAGCCAACCAGCCAACCAACGTGCCAGCCGACCCGCTGGCGCCGGCTGAAGAATTTGTGCCGTCCGAAAACCCACTGTTGGAAGACCCGGACGCTCTGGCCGCCCGCCTGGCCGAGTCCGAGGATTTCGTGCGCAACAACCGCAGCTTGCTGCTGGGCATTCTGGCTGTGGTAGTGCTGGCCGTGGTTGGTGGCTTCGGCTACTATACCTGGCGCAATCAGCAGGATTCGAAGGCCCAGGCCAGCATGTTCCGCGCCGTGAATAACTGGGAAGCCGACTCCCTCAACAAAGCCATCAAAGGCGACGGCAAGGCTCCCGGCCTGACCACCGTGGCCAACGAGTACGGCAGCACGAAGGCCGGCAACCTCGCCAACTTCTACGCCGGTGTGGCCTCGCTGAAAAAGGGTGACTACAAAGCAGCCCTCGATTACCTGGAAGATTTCAGCTCGGACGACTACTTGGTGCAAAGCCGCGCCTACTCGCTGATGGGCGACGCGCAGCTGGAGCTGAACAAGCCCAAGGAAGCCGCCGACCTCTACGCCAAAGCCGCCGAGCACAACGCCAACGAATTCTTTTCGCCCGGCTACCTGCTGAAAGAAGGCACGGCCCGCGAACTGGCCAAGGACGACGAGGGCGCGGTGAAAGCCTACGACCGCATCATCACCGATTACCCCACGGCTCAGGAAGTGGCGGAAGCCCGCCAGTACAAAGCCAAGCTGGAGAAATAAGCTGCGTGAACTGCCCGCTTAGCTAGGCATCACAACTTTTGATTGCGCTTTCTCATCTTTGAGGAAGCGCAATTTTTTTAATTAATCTGGGCGAAAGCAAACCATCGCGGCATTTCCGGCTTACTGGCACGGCTGCGAAAGGCCTCTGTATAAACTTCTCTTCCGAACGACAACCGCGATATGGCAACTTCCTTGCAAAACCTGAGCGACTACGACGCTTCAACTTTCATTGACATCAGCAACAAGCGCTTCGGGCTGGTGGTGGCCGACTGGAACCGCGAGATAACCGACATCCTCAGCGCCGGGGCCTACGATACCCTGATAAAGCACGGGGCCGTGGCCGACAACATTTACCGCAACAGCGTGCCCGGCAGCTTCGAGCTGACGCTGGGAGCGCAGTTTTTGGCCCAGCACGAGGAGATTGATGCCGTTATCTGCCTGGGTGTGGTCATTCAGGGCGAAACCAAGCACGACGACTACATCTGCCACGCGGTGGCGCAGGGCATCACCCAGGTAGGGCTGAAATTCAACAAGCCCGTTATTTTTGGCTTGGTGACGACCAACACGCTGGAGCAAGCCTGGGACCGGGCCGGCGGTAAGCACGGCAATAAGGGCGTGGAAGCCGCTGTGGCAGCCATCCAAATGCTGGGCTTTTAGCATTCGGAGGAAAAGCGAGCCAAACGGCGTAACTTTGCACCCGCAAAAACAAAGCATACAAGGGCTTGGATTGGTGGTAATAATAGCTTTATTAGCTTGCCAAACCATTTAGCAGGCCTTGGCGTTGCGTGGTAGCTGTCACCGATAATTCCTTAACTTTCTCTAGCAGTCCTTTTTTCTCAAAAAATGAACGACGACAACATTCGCTATTCGCGGGAGGACCTGAATGAGTTCGACCAGATTATCCAGGAGAAATTGACAGCGGCCCGCAAGGAACTGTCCTTCATCAAAGAAACCCTGAACCGTAGCAACGACTCGGGCACCGACACCACGGCCTCATCGGCCAAAGTATTGGAAGATGGTGCTGAAACCGCCGAGAAGGAAAGCATGAACCAACTGGCCTCGCGCCAGATGAAGTTCATCCAGCAGCTCGAAAACGCCCAGGTTCGCATCAAAAACGGCACTTACGGCGTGTGCATCGGTACCGGCAAGCTCATACCCAAGGACCGTTTGCGCGCCGTGCCTCATACTCAGCATTCCATTGAAGCCAAAATGGCCCGGCGCGACTAAGCTGGAGCTTTTTTGGTAGTCGGTATTGAGTAGCCGGTAGTCAGAATTTAATTCGGGTTGATGTTGTTGACCCCTTTCTGACTACCGGCTATTCCATGCCGACTTCTTTTTTTAACCTGTACCGTAGCGATACGGCACGCAACTTTTCTCCCCATGGGCAAGAAACATTTTTCAGAAGATAAAGCGGACCGTCGCGGCGGCCGCAGTGCCGGTGGTCCCGGCGGCTTTGGTGGCAACAGCGCCGGCCGCAGCGAGCGGCCCGGCGCAAGTCGGGGCGGTGAGCGCGGCAACGACCGTGGTAGCGCCCGGAGCAATTTCGGCGGCAACGGCCGGCCAGCTTCGAATGGCGCATTCGGTCGCCCCGCGACTGGCGGCGCGTTTGGACGTCCATCGGGCGGAGCCTTTGGTGGAGGCAAGAAGTTTGATGGCGGTGGCGAGAAGCGCCCGTATGGCAGCAGCTACGGTGGCGGCCAGCGCGAAGGCGGCAGCGGTTTCGGCGGCGGCAAGAGCTTTGGTGGCGGCAAAAGCTTCGGCAATGACCGTCCTTTCGAGCGCCGCGACGAGCGGCCCCGCCTGGGCAAGGAGCAGCGCACCGGCACCAGCTACGGCCGCAGCGCCGAGCCCCGCAACTATGGCGTTGACCGCGGCGAGCAGCGTGGCCCGGCCACCGATGCCCGGCCCATCCGCCCGTATCAGCCCAAGGAGAACTGGAATGGCCAGCCCTACCGCCGCGACGGCGAAAAGGCCGTGCCCCGCGGCGAGGCCGGCGAGCGCAACCGCAAATTCCAGAAAAGCAACCCCTACGCCTCGGATGCGGATAGCAGCCCGCGTAGCGGTGGCAGCTTCGGCCGTAGCACGCCGCGTGAAACTGAAAACTTTGACCGCAGCGAAAGCCGCAGCGACGAGCGCGGCCCGAACCGGCCCATCCGCTCGGCCCGCCCGTTTGAGGCCAACCCGCCGCAGCCCCGTGAGGAGCGTGGTGGCGAGCGCAATGAGCGCCGCGATGCCAACATCGAGCGCGCCGATGCCGGCAATGCTGACTACCGCGCCGACCAGGCTGCGTTTGGCCGCAAGTTCACGCCCGGCGCGTTTGGCCGTCGCGATGGTGCGCCCGCTTCGGGCCGCAGCACCGGCGAGCGCCCCGGTGGCTACGAGAAGCGCAGCACCGAACGCTGGACCCCCGCCCCCGGCAGCTTTGCCGAGCGCCGCGAGGCCCTGAAAGCGCAGGAGCGCAGCGTGCGCCGCTCGGGTACCGGCTACGGTGCCAGCGTGGACAAGCCCCGCCCCGCCCGCCCCACGGTGCAGGAAAACCGCGCCGACAAGCCCCGCTTCGGCGAGCGCCCGGGCGAGGCTCCAGACTACAAGAACCTGAAGCACTACGAGCAGGACAAAACCCGTGGCAACAAGCGCCGCCGCGAGGAAGAGGACGATACCAACGCGGACGAAACGCGCCTGAACCGCTACATCGCCAACGCGGGCATTTGCTCGCGCCGCGAGGCGGATGCGCTGATTGCCGCCGGCGAAATCAAAGTCAACGGCGAAGTGGTGACCGAGATGGGCTACAAAGTGCTGCCCGAGGACACCGTGCAGTACGGCAAAACCAACCTCAACCGCGAGAAGTCGGTGTACGTGCTGCTGAATAAGCCCAAGGACTTCATCACGACTACGGAAGACCCTGAAGGCCGCCGCACGGTGATGGACTTGGTGGCTAGTGCTTCGAAGGAGCGCATCTTCCCGGTGGGCCGCCTCGACCGCAATACTACCGGTCTGCTGCTCTTCACCAACGATGGCGAAGTAGCCCAGAAGCTCTCGCACCCCTCGCACAAAAACAAGAAAATCTACCAAGTCGAGCTCAGCCAGCCTTTGGCCGAAGAGGACTTGCGCAAGATTGCGGAAGGCCTGGAACTGGAAGACGGCAAAGCCATTGTGGATGACGTAGCCGTGGTGGCGGGCAACGCGCACTTTGTGGGCATTGAAATCCACATTGGCCGCAACCGCATCGTGCGCCGCATTTTCGAGCACCTCGGCTACGAAGTGGTGGCCCTGGACCGCGTGCAGTACGCCGGCCTCACCAAGAAGGACCTGCCGCGTGGCAAATGGCGCTTCCTGAGCGAGCAGGAGGTTATCCGCATGAAGTACTTCCTGTAAGGCTTATCACCGATACAACTCACAGTTATGACTTGGGCAACTCACAGTAGTGAGTTGCCCAAGTCATAACTGTGAGTTGCTAATGGACTGCCTGTGCCCGTATCCAGCATGCGAACCCTTGTACTAGACATTGGCAATACGGCCGTGAAGGCGGGTTGCTTCGATGGCCCGCTGCTGCGCGAAATGGCAGCCGGCCTCACGCCGGCATCCGTGCGGGAGCTGGTGCAGCGCTGGCAGCCCTTGCACGTTATCGTGGCATCGGTAGCAGAGGCAGCGGTGCTGGCCGTGGAGGAATTGCAGGATTTGGTACCGGGCCAGATACTGGGCTTTAGCCCCGGTACCACGCCCGTACCGCTACGCAATGCCTATGCCACGCCCCACACGCTGGGGGCCGACCGGCTAGCCGCCGCCGTGGGCACGGCCGGGCTGCGGCCGGGCCGCGATACACTTATCATCGACGCAGGCACGGCGCTGAAATTCGACCTGGTGACGGCCGACGGTACCTACCACGGCGGCAGCATAGCGCCGGGGCTGGCCATGCGGCTGCGGGCGCTGCACACCTTCACGGGGCGGCTGCCATTGCTGGAGTTGCCCGCCCCCGATGCAACGATTCCGCTGGTGGGCGACTCCACTACCGGGAGCCTGCTGAGCGGCGTAGTGAATGGCACGGTGGCCGAAATCAACGGCTTAGTAGCTCAATATCAACAGCGGCACCCCGGCATTGGGGTATTGCTGACGGGAGGCGATGCCGCGTTTCTGGCGGCCCGGCTCCCGGCTCGTATCTTTGTAGTGCCCGAGCTGGTGCTGCTTGGTCTTAATCGGATTCTAGTTTATCATGTTGACAAATAAAGAGATGAAGCGTTTGGTGCTGGCCAGTCTGGCAGTAGTGGCGGCTGGCGGCGCGCAGGCGCAGGGCCTCGGCAACTCGCCGTACTCGCGCATCGGGCTGGGCGAATACAACGCCAACACCGGCGGCGTGCGCCAGATGGGCATGGGCGGCGTTGGGCTGGCCGCACCCAATTCCGTCAATGTGAATGAGTTGAACCCCGCCCTGCTGTACTACACGGGCCGGACCACGTTTGAGGCCGGCTACAACGGCCAGTACAAAACGGTGAAAAATGCCAATGCTTCCAGCCGCAGCGGCAACGGCACGCTGGGCTATTTTGCACTGTCGGTGCCGCTGAGCACAAAGTGGGGCGCGGCTGTGGGCCTGAAGCCGCTCAGCGCGGTGGACTACGAATCGAACATCGTGCGGGACGTGGTGAACACGCCCACCGGGCAGCCGGCGCAGTCGCTCACGCAGCTGAAAGGCACGGGCGGCGTGTCGGAAGCGTATCTGGGCCAAGGTTTTCGCATCACGAAGGCCCTGACGCTGGGCTTCACGGCCTCGTACGTGTTTGGTGTGGTAGATGAAACGTCGGGAACCACCGTGGTGGTAACCAACAGCACCAATAACACGCTGGAAAAAGCGGTGGACCGCCAGCACACCCGCTACTCGGATTTTGCCTTCCGGGCCGGCGCACACTACCGCCAGAAGCTCGGCAAAGACCTTAATATGAACGTGGGCGGCGTCTACAGCTTCGCGCACAACCTCAACGGGCAGCAAACCAATACCCAGGAGCGGGAGGACACCAACGGCACGCTCGTGAGCGCGGCCACGATTGTGAGCGACGGCCGCGGCAGCACATTTGTGCCCGCATTGGCCCAGGCCGGCATCAGCTTCGACAACGACAAGAACTGGAGCCTGAACCTGGATGTGGCGCAGCAGCAATGGTCGAAATTCCGGAGCTTCAATTCCACCGGACCGGCGTTGAGCAACACCATGCGCTTTGGGCTGGGCGGGGAGATTACCCCGGACCCAGGCTCGGTGGAGCACTACTTTCAGCGGGTGGCCTACCGGGCCGGCGTCTCGCTGGCGCAGCTGCCGTACCAGCCGGGCGGCAAAATGCTGTATGACCGGTCGGTGAGCTGGGGCTTCGGCTTCCCGCTGCCCACGGCCACGCCGCTCGAATCGACCACCATCAGCCTGGCCTTCACCTACGGCGTGCGCGGCAATACGGAACTGGTGGGCGGCACCACGGGCAGCACCAACGTGCAGGAAAACTACATCCGCGGCCAGCTGGGCATCACGCTCAACAACCGCTGGTTCATCAAGCGCCGCCTGCAATAAGGCGGGGACTACCTAATCAATATCCAAGTGAAAGCATTGTGGCGCGCAGCAGGAGTGGGGGCAATGCTGGCCGCCCTGGCCTTGGCTGGCTGCGACAAAAAAGCCGCCACCGGCCCCATGCAGGTCTACACCGGCCCGCTAATGGAAACCACCAACGTGCTGACGCTGGTGAGCGACTCGGCCAAGCTGAAATTCCAGCTCACGGCCCCGGTGGAGCAGCAGTTTGAAAACGGCGACATCATTTGGCCCAAGGGAATGCTGCTCACGTTCTACTCGGCCGATGGCAAGAAGAACGTCATCAACACGCTGAAAGCGGATTACGGTAAGTCCGACAAGGGCAAAAACCTTTACACCATGCGCGGCAAAGTGCACGTCATGAACGTGCCCGAGCAGCAGAACATGGACACCGAGGAGTTGTTCTACGACAAGACCAAGCAGCTGATTTATACCGATTCGGCCATGTTTGTGAAGGTGACTACGCCCACCGAGTACCTGACCGGCTACGGCCTGAAGGCTAATCAGAATTTCTCACGGTACAAGATTACCCGGCCCACCGGCGTGTTTGCTGCGCCGCAGGCCGTGACCGCGCCCCAGCCGGCCCGCTAGCGGCCATTAACCGCAGACCTATGAAATTTGACAAAGACTTGCTGCGCACCGTGCTCTTCGCCGTGGGCGTGGTGGCCATGGTTATTGGCATCTACCAGACGCTGCTGTTCAACGACCTGATGCGCAACTACTGGATTTTCATGGTGGCCATGGCCTGCTGGATGCCGCTGCTTTACTGGCGGCAGCAGGAGCGGGTGGAAGCAAAAATTGCCGAGCAAAAAGCCAAGCTGGCCCAGCAGGCCCGAGCCAAAACCCCGGCCAAATCGACCAAAAAACGCCGCTAAGCCGTTATTCGGTCATAATGTGACTGGAGCAGCTGAGCCGATGCAATCGGTTGGGGCGGCTTGAGTGAAGACTTTAAAAACCGTAAAACTTTGATTGCCGGCCAAATTCTGGTTATTTTGCGCCTCTTTTGACCAACACAGACTTCGATTCTTTTGACAAGTAAATGGCTTTAATTAACACGATTCGGGAAAAATCTGGCTGGGCGGTAGGTACCGTGGCCGTCGGGATGCTGCTCTTCATTGTGGGCGGCGACCTGGTGGGCGGCAAAAACAAGCTTTTCGGTGGCAACGACCAGACCGTGGGCGAGGTAGCGGGCAAGAAAGTAGAGCTGGCCGATTACAACAACGCTTTGGAGCAAGCCAAGCAGGCTTTTGTGGCCCAGCAGCAGCGCCAGCCGGATGACCAGGCGATGGGCTACCTGCGCGACCAGGCTTGGAACCAGACCATTTACCGCATGGCTTTCCAGCCCGAGTGGGAAAAGCTGGGCCTGACCGTGAGCGACGATGAGCTGGTGGACATGGTGCAGGGCGACAACATCAGCCCCGGCATCAAGCAGGCCTTCACCGACCAGAAAACGGGTCAGTTCGATAAAGCCCGCCTAGTGGAGTACCTGAAAAACCTTGACAAGCTGCCGGCCGAAAACCAGGCCGCCTGGCACAATTTCGAAGCCAACCTGCCCGCCGAGCGCCTTGCCAACAAGTACAACGCCCTGCTGAAAAACTCGGTGTACGTGACCACGGCCGAAGCCAAGCGTTTCGACGCCGCCCAGAACACTAAAGAAACGCTGAAATACCTGTTCGTGCCCTATGGCAGCATCTCCGACTCGGCCGTGACAGTGACCGATGCGCAGCTGCAGGCCTACCTCGACAAGAACAAAGGCAAATACAAGGTGGAAGACGGCCGCTCGGTAGAGTACATCACCGTGCCGGTGGTGGCTTCGAAGGAGGACAGCGCCGCCGTGAAAACCTCGATGGCTGAGTTGACCACGCAGTTTGCCTCGGCCCCGGTCGACTCGCTGTTTGTGATGCAGAACTCGGAGCAGCCCTATAACAAGGCTTTCCGCAGCCCTGCTGATTTGCCCGAGCAGCTCCGCAAGCAGCTGCCCTTGGCCGCTGGCAAAATCTACGGCCCGTACGCTGAAAACGGCACGTATTCGCTGTATAAAGTGACCGGTACGGGTGTGGGCAAAGAGCCCGCCGCGCGCGCCAGCCACATCCTCATCAAGGCTGAAGGCACCACGCCCGAAGCCAAAGCTGCCGCGAAAGCCAAGGCCCAGGACATCCTGAACAAAATCAAGGGCGGGGCTGATTTCGCGGCCATGGCCCGCCAGTTCGGCACCGACGGCACCAAGGAGCAGGGCGGCGACCTCGGCTGGTTCGGCAAAGGCCGCATGGTACCGGAGTTCGAGAAAGCCATTTTTGGCGCTACGGCCCCCGGCCTGCTGCCCAACGTGGTAGAAACTTCGTTCGGCTACCACGTCATCAAAATCACGGCCGCGCCGACCAAGCAGACTTACCAAGTGGCTGAGGTGAAGAAGACCATTGCCCCGAGCGATGCCACCCGCGAAGCTGCTTACGCCAAAGCCCAGGAGCTGAAAGGCCAGGCCACGGACCTCGCCAGCTTCCGCGCCCTGACCACCAAAGACAAGACCCTGCAAAAGCAGGAAGCCAAAAACCTGGACCGTGGTGCCCGCAGCGTGAACAACCTGCAGAACGCCCGCGAGCTGGTGCGTTGGGCCTTCGGCTTCAACGTGAACGGTGCTGAAACCAAGGTGGGCGACGTTTCGGAGGTGTATGAAATGGGTGACCAGTACGTCATTGCCGCCCTCACCGACGAGCGCGCCAAGGGCACTGCTACCGTGGCTAACCTAAAGCCCGAGCTGTCGGCCATGGTGCGTAACGAAGAGAAAGCCAAGCAAATCATCGCCAAGCTGCCCAAGACCGGCAGCCTGGAGGAAATGGCCACCAAATACGGCCCCACCGCTCAGGTAGGTACCGCCGAGAACGTGATTCTGGGCCAGGGCAGCATTGCCAACATCGGCTTCGAGCCGCTGGCCGTGGGCAAAGCCTACGCGCTGAAGCCCGGTCAGAAATCGGCCCCGATTCAGGGTGAGCAGGGTGTGCTGGTGATTGAGCCCGTGACCATCGCTGAGCCCCAGGTGGCCAACACCAACCTGAAAGCTGTGCAGCAGCAGCTGGCCCAGCAACGTGCTCAGGCGCAGGATGGCAAGATTTACGAGGCCGTGAAGGCCCACGCCAACGTGAAAGACAACCGCACGAAGTTTTTCTAGGACGTCAATCCGCGAGTTTGAAAAGGGCCGTACCTTCGGGGGCGGCCCTTTTTCGTTTTCTAAGCGTGGGCTTTGCGGGGCCGGGCTGGCACGTCAGCGTTGAACGAAGCGCCTGTGGTCCGGCGTTTTGAGGCCAGTAGCCAATGGCGCTTTGCGGCCGGCTAGTGCTTCCTGAATCGAATTTTGAATTCCTATGCGTTCGCCTTCTTTCCTTGTTGCTGCTGCTTTACTCTTGAGCCTGCCCGCGCACGCGCAGCCCTCCAAAGGTTGGGCCCCCGTGAGTAATACCGCGCTGGCCCAGGATTATGCTCGCCGGGGCGAACACGAGAAGGTGGTTTTTCTGTTTGAAAAGCTGCCGCTGGAGGAGCAGACCAGCCTGACGACCTTCCCGGTATATATCGCATCATTGCAGGCGCTGAAGCGCTATAAGGATGCCGAAAAGCTGACCAAAAAAGCAATTAAGCTTCGCCCCGAGGATGCCACGCTGGGCGTGACGCTAGGCGGCGTGTTCCTGGCCGCTGGAGATAAAGCGGCGGCTGAAAGACAGTGGCAGAAGGTATTGGCCCAGCTTGCGCCTGCGCAGGTGCAGCCGGTAGCGGCCGAGTTCAGCCGCCGCGAGCTGCCCGACTGGACCGAGCGCACCTACCTGCGCGGCCGTGCGCTGGCCAAAAATGACACCGAGTACTCCCCGCAGCTCATCCAGCTCTACACCCAGACGGGCAACCAAGCCCAGGTGCTGGCCGAAACCCTGCGCCTGATAGCCCAGGACGACAAGCAGCTGCCCTACGTGCGCAACATGCTGCAAAATGCATTGCACGAAGAAAAAGACTTCGACGCGCTGGAAAAGCAGCTGATTACGGCCATCCAGGAGCACCCCGACCAGGCGGCTTACAGCGAACTGCTGCTATGGCTGCAGGTGCAGCGGCACGATTTCGGCGGGGCACTGATGCAGGCCCGTGCCCTGGACCGCCGCAGCCGCAGCGAGGGCGTGCGGGTGATGGAGCTGGCGTCCATCGCGCAGCAGAATAAGGACTATGAAACGGCCATCGAGGGCTTTTCCTACGTGGCCAAGGAGTACCGCAACGGCCCGTATTACAACGGGGCCCGCCAGCGTCTGCTGCAAGCCCGCGAGGCCCAGGTGCGCGAAACCTACCCGGTGGATGTGGCGAAAGTGCGCGCCCTGGTGACGGACTACGACCAGCTGCTGGCCGAGCTGGGCCGCACGCCCCAAACGGCGCCCGTCATCCGCAACCTGGCCAACCTTTACGCCTTTCAGCTGAATGACCGGGCCAGGGCCATGACCCTGCTTCAGGAGGTTATCGACATGCCCCGTGCCAGCGACGACGTGGTGGACGAGGCCAAGGTTACCCAGGGCGATTTGTACATCCTGAAAGGCGAACCCTGGGAGGCTACGCTGCTGTATTCGCAGGTTGAGAAGTCGCACAAAGACTCGCCGCTGGGCTATGAGGCCAAGTTGCGCAACGCCCGCCTGAGCTATTATGCTGGTGATTTTAAACTAGCGCAAAGCCACTTGGACATTCTGAAAGAAGCCACCACCCGCGAAATTGCCAACGATGCTATGCAGCTCTCGCTGCTCATTCAGGACAACACTGTGGAGGACACGCTGGGCCTGGGCCTGAAAGCCTACGCCGCCGTGGAGCAGCTGGTGTTCCAGAATAAGATTCCTGAGGCCATCAAGGGCCTGGATGCACTGCTGGAGCGCTTCCCCGGCCACTCGCTGGCCGATGATACCTACTACCTGAAAGCGCAGCTGCTGCGCCGCACCGGCGACTTCCCCGGGGCCATTGCCACGCTGGAGCGCATCACCGCCAACCCCAAAGCCGATGTGCTGAGCGATGACGCGCTATTCTTGCTGGCCCGCATTCAGGAAGAGGATGTGAAGGACAAGGGCAAGGCCCAGGACTTGTATAATCAGGTGATTAGCAAATTCCCCGGCAGCATCTACGTGGCCGAGGCCCGCAAGCGCTTCCGCAAGCTGCGGGGCGACGGGGTGCAGTAGAAAGGCTTAGCGGAAAAACACGAACATCAGCGCCAGCGCCAGGATAAATACCCCGTACATCAGTACGTCGGTCCCGATGTACTGGCGGTATTGGCGGTAGAAATCTCGGAGCTTCTTCATGGTGCGCGGGGCTGGCAAAACAGGGGGCGAAGGTACGGCCGTCGGCGCGGGGGAGGGGTTTGGTCGTACTTTTGGACCCATTTTGACGAAGTATCCAATGTCCGTATCCGCTGGTAAGCGCTGGAATTATATCCCCGAACCCGACCCTGCCCAGGTCCATAGCCTCACCCAGGCCCTCTTCATTGCCCTCGAGATAGCCGCCCTGCTGGTGCAGCGCGGCATTGCCACGCCCGAAGCCGCCGCCGCCTTCTTTCACCCCGACCTGCGCCAGCTGCCCAACCCGCTGCTGATGCGCGACATGGCCCGCGCCGTGGCCCGCCTGGCCCACGCCCTGCAAGCCGGCGAGAAAGTCTTGGTGCTGGGCGATTACGATGTGGACGGCATCACGTCGGTGGCCACGGTGATTAGCTACCTCACGCCGCTGTTCGGGGCCGAGCGGCTGCGCGACTACATCCCTGACCGCTACACCGAGGGCTACGGCATCTCGCACAAAGCCATTGACACGGCCGCTGACCAGGGTTTTGCGCTCATCGTCGCGCTCGATTGCGGCATCAAAGCCGTAGAGCAGGTGGCCTACGCCAGCAGCCGGGGCGTCGATTTTATCATCTGCGACCACCACTTGCCCGGCGACGAGCTGCCGGCCGCCGTGGCCGTGCTCGACCCCAAGCGGGCCGACTGCGAGTACCCGTACAAAGAACTGTCGGGCTGCGGCGTGGGCTTCAAGCTGATGCAGGCGCTGGGCGAGCACCTGGGCCTGCCCCAGGCCCCGCTGCACGATTTGCTGGATTTGGTGACGGTGAGCATTGCCGCCGACATCGTGCCCATCACCGGCGAAAACCGCATTCTGGCCTCCTACGGCCTGCGGCGCTTCAACGAAGACGCCCACTTGCTGCGGCCCGGCCTGGCCGCGCTGCGCGAGCTGGCCACCCTGCGCGAAGGTCCGCTGGGCATCAGCAGCCTGATATTCGGCTTTGCGCCGCGCATCAACGCGGCCGGGCGCATGGGCGACGCCCGCCGCGCCGTGGCCATGCTGCTGGCCCCCGACCAGCAGGAAGCCCGCTACACCGCCGAAGTGGTGGACCAGATGAACCAGCAGCGGCGCGGCTCCGACCAGCACACCACCCAGGAGGCGCTGGACATGATTGCCGGCGACCCCATTCTGCAAAATGCCCACGCCACCGTGCTCTACAAGGCCGACTGGCACCAGGGCGTGCTCGGCATCGTGGCCTCGCGCTGCCTCGACCAATACTACCGCCCCACCGTCATCCTCACGCAGCGCGACGGCAAGGCCACCGGCTCAGCCCGCTCCGTGGCGGGGTTCGATGTGCACGAGGCGCTGGAATCCTGTTCCTCATTGCTCGACCAATTTGGCGGGCACCGCGCCGCCGCCGGCCTCACGCTGAAAGTGGAGAACGTGCCCGCCTTCCAGCGCCGGTTTGAGGAAGTGGTGGCCGATACGCTGACCACCGAGCACTTGGTGCGGCCCGTGGAAATAGCCGCCGTGCTGCCCCTGAGCCGCATCACCGAAGAGTTCTTCGGTGAGCTGCGCCGTATGGAGCCGTTCGGCCCTGGCAATCCCAACCCGGTGTTCGCCTCGCAGCGGCTGATGGCCGTGCCGCATAGCGCCCGCGTGGTCGGGCAGGGCCACCTCAAGCTGCGCCTGGCCACCGCCGATGCCCAGGGCCCGGCCGTGGACGCCATTGGCTTCGGCCTGGCCGATTACCTGCCCGAGATTGAGCAAGGCCGGCCCTTCAGCGCCTGCTACACCGTGGAGCTGAACGAGTACCGGGGCCAGCGCAGCGTGCAGCTGCGCCTGCTGGACGTGCGCTGGGAGTAATCAATGATTCTGCTACTCGCCGCCCGGGCGAGGGCGGAAGAAGTAACTTTTTTGCTGCCCGTTTTTGTAGACCAACGAAACCGGGGAGTAGATGTAGCGCAGATAGTCCCCGCGCACGAGGAGCCAACTGCCCACCGGCGCGCTGAACGGCTCATTGTACTCGAACAGTTCGAGGCGGGTCAACTGGTGCCCTTCGTAGCGCTCGGTGAGGACCTTGCGGCCTTTGACGTCGCGGTACACTATTTTTTCCAGCTCAATACCGTAGCGGTGCTTGATGGTCTGTTGCTTGACCATTCCCGAGCCGTTTTGAACAGCCCCAGCATTGACCACGACCACGCTTTTAGGTACCCCGGCATAGCTCCGCACTTTGCGGTGCAGCCCCCCGAACGAGCCTTGCACGGCTTTGAAAGAGGAAATGCGGGCTTCGGCTTGGCCGCGCGTGCGTGCCACGCGGTGCAGGAGCGAGTCATTGGCCGCTGCAAATGAGTTCAGGGTGAGGCCTACCGGCTGGGTGGCCGCCGTGGGTGTTCGCGGAGCGGTGGGGATGTTTTGAGCGTAGGCTTGTGGGCAAGCACTGAGGAACAGGACTGTTAGGCCCAGAAAGTTGCTTTTTGCGTTTGTCAACATACAGCAAATGGTAGAAAATGCAGCTGCAAGATAGGGCGGCGCTACTGCTGGTGCATCACCCGCCACACCCACCACAGTAGCGGCAGTTGCAGCGGCAGTCGCCCCCACGCCACCCAGCCGGGAATGTGCAGTTGCTCATGAACCAAAGCCATGTACACATTGGCCGGAAACACAGCCACCAGCAGCGCCAGCAGGCCCCAGCCGGCCAGCCGCCGGGTGCGCGCCGGCAGCAGGCCCAGGCCGCCTAGCATTTCAAAAACGCCACTCACGTACACCAGCGCCAGCGGGGTAGGCAGCATGGGCGGCATGATGGCTAGGTAAGTGGCCGAATGAACGAAGTGCCAGATGCCGGCCAGCACAAAAATTAAAGCCAGCGCGTAGCGGCTGAGGTGGCGAAGGGTCATATCAGGGTAAAAGTCGGGCAAAAATGCCGAGCCGTCCAAGGCGGTTGTTTGGAGCAAAAAGCCAGAATCTTTTATAGAATAACGGCTGTTAGGGACGCTGGGCGCATACCGTTCACCTTGCCCGTCGTGCCCCGAGGCCGTACTTTTGCGGCATTAAATTAATTATTCCCACCCCGCCCATGCAAACCGCCACATCCTCCAATATTTACCAACTCAGCGAAGAGCAGCTGGCCGTGCGCGATGCCGCCCGCGACTTCGCCCAAAGCGAGCTGTGGGCCGGCGTTATCGAGCGCGACGAGCACCAGAAATTTCCTGCCGAGCAAATCAAGAAAATGGGCGAGCTCGGCTTCATGGGCATGATGGTGAGCCCCGAGTACGGCGGCTCCGGCCTCGACACGGTGAGCTACGTGCTGGCGATGGAGGAAATCAGCAAGGTTGATGCTTCGTGCTCGGTTATCATGAGCGTGAACAACTCGCTGGTGTGCTGGGGCCTCGAAAAATACGGCACCGAGGAACAGAAACAGAAGTACCTGCCCCGCCTGTGCTCCGGCGAAATCATCGGAGCTTTCGCCCTGAGCGAGCCCGAAGCCGGCTCCGACGCCACCAGCCAGCGCACCACCGCCGAAGACTTGGGCGACTACTACCTGCTGAACGGCACCAAAAACTGGATTACCAACGGCACCACCGCCTCGGTCTACCTCGTCATCGCCCAAACCAACCCCGAGCTGAAGTCGCGTGGCATCAACGTCCTCATCGTGGATAAGGACATGCCTGGCTTCATCCAGGGTCCCAAGGAGAACAAGCTCGGCATCCGCGGCTCCGATACCTGCTCGCTGATGTTCACCGACGTGAAGGTGCCCAAGGAAAACCGCATTGGCGACGACGGCTTCGGCTTCAAGTTCGCCATGCAGGTGCTGGCCGGCGGCCGCATCGGCATTGCGTCGCAGGCGCTGGGCATTGCCTCGGGCTCGCTGGAGCTCAGCCTGAAGTACGCCAAAGAGCGCAAGGCCTTCGGGGTGCCGATTTCGCAGCACCAGGCCATCCAGTTCAAGCTGGCTGACATGGCCACCAACGTGGACGCCGCCCGCCTGCTCTGCCTGCAAGCCGCCGCCGACAAGGACAGTGGTGGTGACTACGGCAAGTCGGGAGCCATGGCGAAACTCTTCGCTTCCAAAGTTGCGATGGACTCGGCCGTAGAGGCCGTGCAGATTCATGGTGGCTACGGCTTTGTGAAAGAATACCATGTCGAACGCTTCATGCGCGACGCCAAGATTACCCAGATTTACGAGGGCACTTCCGAAATTCAAAAAATTGTGATTTCGCGGGATATCCTCAAGTAAGCGGGGAATTGCCTAAAATTCAGATTCATTGCACAAAACCCAGCTACTATTTGGCTGGGTTTTTAGTTTTTGTGAATTTCAAGCTGTTATATTGCATTGCGGTAGCCACCCAGTTACCTCCTCCGCATCCCTCAAGGGCCTTCCCGGCCACCAGAATTATGGAAGATTACAATAAAGTCATCGAGTCGTTGGGCGTCCGTTACATCAAGGCCAAAAACCTGGTGCTGCATCAGCCCTTCACCGTGCGCAACTCTTACGATGTTGGCAACAACCTGATTCTTCTGCACAAAGGCCACCTCACGTTTGGCGAAGACACCATGGTAGTGGAAGAAGGCGAAATGCTCTTCATCCCCGGCGGCCGCCCCACCCGCGTGAGCTACGGCGAAGACACCAAAAACCGCGTCATCACCAACGACGACCTCATCTCAAACAAGGATAAGTTCTTTCATTCCAACGACAACCTCGACCTCATCGGCGATGCCGAAGAAAGCCACAGCTTCGTGAGCTTCGAGGCCAAGGTGTTCGATTCGGTGAACTTCTTCGCCTCGCTCGACGTGCCGGCCTTCCTCATTTCGGGCCAGCCCAAGCTCGCCAACCTGGTGATTAAGGTGGTGGAAGAGAGCATGCAGGACCTGCCCGGCCGCGAACGCCTCATTAACATCTACACCGAGAACATTGTGGTGGAAGTGGTGCGCTACGTGCTGCGCAACAACATGTTTGTGGAGCAACTGGCCACCAACAGCACCTACTTCAAAGACCCGCGCCTGATTGACCTGTTCAACTACATCAAGGAGAACCTGGGCGGTGACCTGTCGAACAAAGTCCTCTCGGGCGTAGCCAACGTGAGCGAGGACTACGTGGGCCAGTATTTCAAGATGCTGACCAACATCAACCCGCAGGACTACATTGAATACCAGCGCATGGAGCGCGCCGTATTCCTGCTGCGCACCACCAAGAAAAGCATCCGCGACATCGGCAAAGAAGTGGGCTACAAAGACACCGCCTATTTCTGCCGCCGCTTCAAGATGATGTTTGGCATCCCGGCCGGTAAGATGCGCCGCCGCGAGTCGGCCATGAATATCTAAAACACACTATTCGCCTTTGAGACGATAGAAAGCAAAAAGCCCCGCTTCGATGAGAAGCGGGGCTTTTTGCTTAGAAAATCACGAGGTTATTCGATGCTACGGAAGCCATCGTCCTTCGAGTGGGAGCGGTGCTCAGAGGCCTGCGCGCCGTGGTCGGTGTGAGCCGAGGCGCTGGGGTTGCTCTCGCTGCGGCCACTACCCGAGTGGATACCGGTGTTGCCGGCTGACTTGGAGGCGCTGGCATCGCTGCCGTAGCTACCGAAGCGGCTGCCGCTGTTGGCATAGGGCGCGCCACTATCGGTGCGGCCGGTGGTGCCGGCGGCCGGGCGGCGGCTGGTGGAAGCATCGGGGGCCTGATAGCCGTAGCTGCGGCGGCCGTAGCTGCCGGCATCGCGCTGGCGACCGTAGTTATAGGGACTGCTTTCGCTGCTGTCCGACTTGCCCTTGCGGGTAGCGAGCCAGGCAATGCCACCGGCCAGGATAGCGCCGCCTACTACCTTCTGGGTCGTGCTGAGGCCGTTGACGCGGTCGAGGGCTCGGTTGCCAAGGTCTTTGAGCGACTGTGGTAATTGGTTCACACTGTCGAGGACGCCGGAATCTTCAATCCATTTTTTGCCGCTGTTCAGGGCCGTATCGAGCAGGGTGCCTTCCTGGGAATTGGTTTGCTGGCCTTCGTCCTGGCGGCTGTCGCCGGCGTTGGCCGTGGTTTGGTTCTGAGCCTCGGAGGCAGGGGAGGAGCTTTGGGCGCTGGGCGTGGGGGCCGATTTGCGCGAAGCGGCCGGGTTGCCGCTGGGAGTGCTGGTGGTACCCGGCGTGGCGGGGTTCTGGTTGGCGCGGCCGGTATTGCCGGTATTAGCTGGGTTCGGGGTCCCGAACTGGTCTTGCTGGTTATCCATGAGTATGAGCGGGAATGGGAAGTGGAAATAAAAGAACAGAGCCCTGCGGCAGAGCGTCAAAGGCGTGTGGTTTATTCGTAATCAGCAGCCGGTTAGTTGCAATTCGCCGGTTTTATTTTGGCTAATGCCGGCTTTGTTAAGTCGTTTCAGGGTCGGGCTGGGCGTGGCGCGGCAGGGGGCGCAGCACATGGGTAGGGTCGGCCAGCACCACGCGGCGGGCTTCCTCACGGGCTTCCACCTCGTACTTGTTGTGGTAGTAGCCCACGCGGGCCGACTCGATGAGGTATTTCCAGAGGAAGGGGAGCAGGCCGTGTTCCTGGTACTGGCGCAGGTGCACGGCTTCGTGGGCCACCCACTCGGCGTCGGCCAGAAACTCCTCGCGGGAGGCCCCGCTCAGGTGCACCGTTTGGCCCACCACCATGGCCACGCGCCGGGCCTTGAGCACGCGCCGGGCAATGAGGGCGAGAGGGGAGTTGGTCCAGGTCCGAGGCGTTTGCATGGGAGATGAGATATAGGAATATTTTGGTCGCGGAGATACGACGCAAAGATGAGCTTGGTTGCAAGCTGTTCAGTTAATATTTATTGATAAAATTATCTTTTGTAAAGTATTTTTGCTTTTTTTTAAGAAAAAGTGTCGGAGTTACGAAAAGTTTATCCTAGCTTTACCCTGCGACCTATTCTACGAACAATAGAAATTATCGGGTACGACTTCTTTTCATCACCTCTTCACTCGGCTACACTCAGCCTTGCCTATCGCCTAAGAAAGCTACTACTCCGGCTCTTCCGCCCTCACCTTGGAATCCGGTTTTTTGCCCCAACCCTAACGACGGACAATGAAACACAGCCTCCTGTATTGCCTCGCCGCTACCTCGCTGGCCCTCTCCTTCTTCTTTGAACGCGCCCCCGAAGCTTCGGCTACGGCCCGTGCCACCTCGGCACCGGTCGTGGCCGAAGCTTCGCTGCTTCCGGCCCTGACGAGCGAGACTGCCCCCGAAAGCGACCCCAGCAACCCACCGGCCACCAAACCTACCGCCGCCGAGCTGGCCGCCTCCCGCGACTCGCTCACCTACCACTACTATGCCCAAACCCTGGGCCTGCACCTTGCTTTCAACGAAAATAAGGACCTGCTGCGTACGGTAACGGACTGGATTGGTGCTCCTTATAGCTACGGCAGTAACTCGCGCCGCGGCACTGATTGCTCGGGCTTTGTGACGCGGGTGTTCCACGAGGTGTACGGCATCAACCTGATTCACTCGTCGCGGGCCATGTTCAGCAATACCAAGCGCGTGGCCAAGGCCGAGATGCAGACTGGTGACCTGGTGTTCTTCCGCCGGGGCAAAGGGCCGATTTACCATGTTGGCATCTATCTGAAAGACGGCAAGTTTGCCCATTCGGCCTGCAACGGCGGCGTGATGGTGAGCTCGCTGAACCAGCCTTACTACCACCGCAATTTCTACGCTGCCGGCCGCGTGCGCGCCGCTGCCGCTGCCGATGAGGCCGCTACTGAAGCGGCTACTGAACTGGCAATTGCCTCGGTTGAATAGTCTTCGGTTTTAGACCGTAAGTGCAAGCGAAACGCCCGGCCTCACAGCCGGGCGTTTTTTTTGTGCCCTTCGCCGTGCTATTGGCTCCGTTGATTTAGAATTCAACGATTATTCATTAAGAAACAGGATACTTGTATTAAACTCGCCAGGCTTTGGCTGGTCTACGCTAAATCGTTGGCCCAGAATGAGGAAGAACGCCGGGCCAAGAGTCGTTTCATTGTCGCTTCTGATTCCATCGTTACGCCCTGCTTATGAACCGCAGACATTTCCTCCAACGAAACGCGGCCGTCCTCAATACCCGGGCAGCGGCCGTGGCTGAGCGGCCTGCGCCGCCAGTAGCTCCCACTGCCGCGCCAGCCCAGCAGGACCCGCCCGAAACCGTGAGCCGCTACGCCAACAAGGCGCTGCCTACCGGCCTGGCCCGCACCACCAGCACCCTGACGCCCTACGCCGGCACTTGGGGCTATGCGCAGGCCGCGCACCTGCTGCGCCGCTGCCTGTTCGGCCCCACGCGCCCGGAGATTCTGGCGGCGGCGGCCTCCAACCTGACGACGGTACTTAACGGACTACTCACAGCCCCGGCCACCGCCCCCGACCCGCCCATGAACGTGTCGGCCACCGATACCAGCGTGCCCATCGGCCAGACGTGGACGGCACAGGTGTTCGACCAGAATTTTGAGGGCGTGCGGCGGACTTCGCTGCGCGACTGGTGGCTGGGCCAGCTGTTGGGCCAGGGCACCACGCTGGTGGAGAAAATGACGCTGTTCTGGCACAACCATTTCGTGGTGGAGCTGGGCGACATCAACGATGCGCGTATGGGCTACGAATACTGCCGCCTGTTGCGCCAGCACGCGCTGGGCAATTTCAAGCAGTTGGCCAAGGACGTGACCGTAACGCCCGCCATGCTACGCTACCTCAACGGCAACCAGAGCACCACCGGCGCGCCCAACGAGAACTACGGCCGCGAGCTACTGGAGTTGTTTACGGTGGGCAAGGGGCCGCTCATCGGGCCGGGCAATTACACCAACTACACCGAGGCCGACGTGCAGGCCGCTGCCAAAGTCCTTACCGGCTGGCGCGACCAGGCCACTTTGCCCCTGGGCAGCTACTTCACGGCCAGCCGCCACGATGCCACGACCAAGGTGTTTTCGTCGGCCTTCGGCAACGCCAGCATCGCCAACAGTGGCGCAACGGAGTACCAGGCGCTTATCAACCTGATTTTTCAGCAGGTCGAGACGGCGCGTTTCATCGTGCGCAAGCTGTACCGCTGGTTTGTGTACTACCTGATTGATACGCAGGTGGAAACGGACATCATCCGGCCGCTGGCTACCATCCTCGTTAATAACAACTTCGACATTGTGCCGGTGCTGCGGGCGTTGTTCAGTTCCGAGCATTTCTTCGACACGCTGAACGTGGGCTGCCTCATCAAAAGCCCGCTCGATTTCACGGTGGGTTTGTGCCGGCAGATGCAGGTGGTATTTCCGCCGGCTACCAACGTGGCCGTGCAATACGGCATGTGGAACTACCTCAACGGCCTGACCAACGTGCAGCAGCAGCTACTGGGCGACCCACCCAACGTAGCCGGCTGGGCGGCCTACTACCAGACGCCGCAATACCACGAGCTCTGGATAAACGCCGTGACGCTGCCGCGCCGCAACCAGGTCACCGACCTGTTCATTGGTTCGGGCTACACGCGCAGCGGCGTCAAAATCGTGATTGACGTGCTGGCGCTCACGCAGTCGTTTCCCGCCGCCACGGCGGCCGACTGCAACCTGCTGATTGCCGAGTATGTGAAGCTGATGGTGCCCATCGCCCTCACCACCAATCAGATTGCCTTCCTGAAAACCGCGCTGCTGCCCGGCCTGCCCGATTTTGAGTGGACCGTGGAGTGGCAGCAGTATCTGGCTGCGCCCACCAACACCGCCAAAAAAGCCGCCGTGACCACCAAACTGCAAGCTATGCTCCGCGCCCTGATGGGCCTGGCCGAATACCATCTGTCCTAACGCCAACAGTCATATTATGAAACGTCGCGAATTTCTACAGACTACGGCTGCGGCCTCGGTTGGCACTGCTTTTCTGAGCGGGTTGCCCATTGGCGCCTATGGATACTCGGCCCAACTGGCGGCCCTCACCAATGCTACCACGATTACGGATAAGGTGCTGGTCATCATTCAGCTGCAAGGCGGAAATGATGGGCTGAACATGATTATCCCCCTGGACCAATACCCGGCCCTGCTGGCGGCGCGCAGCAATATCGCGCTGCCCCAGGCGCAGGTGCTGCCGCTCACTACAGCTACCGGCATCCACCCGGCCATGGCCTCGCTTCAGAACCTGTACCAGAATGGCAAGCTGGGTGTGGTGCAGAGCGTGGGCTACCCCAACCCCAATTTCTCGCACTTCCGCGCCACCGATATCTGGACCTCGGGCTCCGACTCGAATGTGACCTGGACCACCGGTTGGGCCGGCCGCTACCTCGACGGCGAGTTTCCCGGCTTCCCCACCGGCTACCCCAGTACCACGAACCCCGACCCGCTGGCCATCAGCATCGGCTCGGTGGTAAGCAACTGCGTGCAGGGCCCCACGGTGAACATGGGCATGGCCATTGCCAGCACGTCGTCTTTCTACCAACTACTTAGCGGTGGGGTCGATGCCGCGCCAAATACGCCGGCCGGGCACGAGCTCACCTTCATCCGGCAGGTGGTGAGCCAGACGCAGGTGTACACTACGGCCATCCAGGCGGCGGCCGGGCGGGCCCAGAACCTCTCGCCGCTGTACCCCACGGCGGGCCAGAACTCGCTGGCCGACCAGCTCAAAATAGTAGCCCAACTGGTGGCCGGCGGCCTGAGCACCCGCATCTACGTGTGCCAGCTCGGCGGCTTCGATACCCACACGCTGCAGGTGCCCAGCACGGGCAGCACCACCGTGGGTACCCATGCCACGCTGCTGGGCAAGATTGCCGAGGCCGTGAACGCCTTCCAGGACGACCTGCGGCGGCTGGCCATTCAGGACCGGGTGGTGGGCATGACGTTCTCAGAATTCGGACGGCGCATCCGGTCCAATTCGGGCTTTGGCACCGACCACGGCGCGGCGGCCCCGCTGCTGGTGTTTGGCACCAAGGTGAACCCCATCGTGCACGGGGCCAGCCCCACGCTGCCCACCAGCGCCGGGGTGAACGACAACATCCCCATGCAGTTCGACTTCCGCAGCATCTACACCAGCATCCTCAAAGACTGGTTCCAGGTGACGCCGGCCACGCTCACGCAGCTTTTCGGCCAGCCCTTCACCTATGTGCCGGTGCTACGGCCCGGGGCCGTCACGGCCACGGCCGGTGCGGCCGAGGTAGCTGAGTTCACGGTGTATCCCAACCCAGTGGCACGGGACGGCCGCACCACCGTGGCGTACGAAAGCGCCGGCGGCCACGTCCAAATCGTGATGCTCGATGCGCTGGGCCGCGAAGTACGCCGCGCCGCGGACATGGTACTGCCCCGTGGCCCGCAACTGCTACCCGTGGACCTAAGCGGACTGGCCCCAGGAGCTTACTATTGCCAGGTGCGCGAGGACCAGCGCACAGGCTCGCGCATCGTGGTGGTGGAGTAAAGCCGGGAATTGTTAGGCAATGTCTATTAATAAATGCCGCTCATTATGAGCTCCTTGCTGTGGGCTATTGTGGGTTTTTTCGCTTAAAGAATAGGGAAAAGGCAGCCCGGCCCCGCGCTTTTCCGTACAGCGATTCCGGGGCGGCAACTGCCCTGTTTCACCTCTCCTTTTTCAATACCAGCTTATGGAAGCGCAAATCGAAAAACAACTCGAAGACATCCTGCCCGAAGACCTTGCCCGTACTTTCGAGAGTGCCTACCACGTATTTCAGGGCAAAACGGAGCACGTAGACGACCTGCTGAAAAACGGCGGCGTGCTGCTGCGCAAAGCTGCTCAGCGCTTCACGCCCACGCAAATGGTGCTCGGCATTGCCGCCATCGCGGCCGTGACGGTTTTGCTCATCAACCGCGCCAGCCAAGACTAAGTGATAGCAGGCTTTCTGCTGTAAAACAGCGGATTGCCAATGCGTACACAAAAAAGGCGACCTTCCGCAGAAGGTCGCCTTTTTTGTGAGTTATCTGAGCAGATTATCAGAAAAGAACCTTGCTTCAGCGGATGTCAATCACAACCGGCACGGTGAGGCGGACGGCTACCGGCTGGCCGTTGTGGCGTCCGGGCTCGAACCGGGGCAGGCGCAGAGCCGCCGTCAGCACCGCCTCATCCATTGCGCTGTTGATGGGCTTGAACATGACCGGGCGCGTGACGCGGCCATCGGGCTCCACCACGAAGCTGACCTGTCCCTCGCCGCTGCTGGCGCGCTCGGGGTACTCTATCAGCTCCTGCAGGGCGGCTTGCATTCCGTTGGGGCCGCTGCGGCCGGGGAGTGCGGGCATCTGCTCCACCTGGCTGTAGACCTGATTTTCGGGCACCGGCGCGGCCTGGCCGGAGGGGGGCGCGGGCGGGCTGAACCAGATGTTGACCACCTGGTACATGGCTACGGGCTGGTCGTCGTAACCCAGAGCGGGCTGCCAGCGTGGGAAGCCGCGCACGAGGCGCAGCGCTTCATCGTCGCAGGCCGGGCAGAGCGGGTTGATGACTTCGCTGGCCCCCACGCGGCCGTCGGGCTTTAGCACGAAGCGCACCACGACGCGGCCTTTCAGGTCGCGCTGCTTCACTTCGGCGGGCGTGGCTTTGTTCTTTTGTAGGTATTGCTCCAGGGCCGCGTCGCCGCCAGGAAACTGAGCCGGCCGGGCCACTTCCGTGCTGGCAAACACGTGGCGCGGCGACAGGAACATGACCGGCACCGTGAGCAGCACTGCCACCGGCTGGCCCTGGTAGCGGCCCGGCAGCAGGCGCGGCATGCGCTTCACTGCGGCCAGCGCGGCCGCGTCACAGGCGGGGGTGAGGGACTGCACCACGGCGGCCTGCCGGGCCACGCCGCTCACCCCAACCACAACGCGCACGAACACCCGGCCCTCGGTACGCCCCTCGCGCACTTCCACCGGGAGTTGGAGGTGCTGCTGCACGGCCTTCACCAGAGCCAGGTTGCCGCCCCCGCCGGGCAGGGTGGGCATCTGGTCTACGTAGTTAAATATCTGGGTGGTATCGGTGGCGTATTGGCCGTAGTATTGGGCGGCGGCGGGGCGGGGAAGAAGAAAAAGGAGCAGGAAGAACAATCCGCCCAACAGCCAGGGGCGGCGGTACGGGGGGCGCAGTCGCTTTAGTTGGTCGGTATTCATGCGGCAAATTTATAGCCGGATGCAACCTGCGGCCAGCCCATTAGGGACCATTCAGGGTTTTTGAGGCAGCCGGCCAAACAGCACGGGCACGGTCATGCTCACGGAGGCGGGCACCCCGTTCAGCTTGCCCCCCACGAAGCGTGGCAGTTGCCGCACGGCGGCCAGCGCGGCAGCATTGCAGCCCGCGTTTAGCCCGCGCACTACTTTTACGTCCCGAATCACCCCACTTGGCCCCACGATGAAGCTCACGAACACCTTGCGGAGCAAAGAATCATTGGCTACCTCAGCGGGCATTACCAGCACCCGCTGAATGGCTTGGGCAATGGGGCGGCTACCCTCCCCGGACGGGAGGCGCGGCATCAGGTCGACCAACTGGTAAATGCGAGCCAGCGTGTCGGCACCTGCGGATTTGGTGTCCTGAATATTGAACGTAACGGGTACCGTGAAGGAAACAGCTACCGGCCTGCCCTGTTGGATGCCGGGAATGAAGCGGGGTAGTAGTCGCACGGCGGCCAGCACTTCCTCATCGCACCCCCCTCCGATGCCCTTGACAATCTTGCCGTTCCGCACCTCACCGCTTTCCGTTACCAGAAAGCTGACGAATACCCGGCCCTGCAACTGTTGCCGCAGGGCCGCTGCCGGGTAATGCACCTGCCGCTGAAGCGCTTCCACAATAGCCCGGTTGCCGCCGCCGCCGGGTAATTGCGGCATTTGTTCCACGTATGTATATTTTTTTCCCACAACCCGTTCAACTTCAGGGCTGGCTGGCGCAGTAGGGGTGGCCTGCGCTACGGCAAACCGGGGTGCCACCAGCCCCAGCAGCAAACCAACAGCGGGAGACACAAGGGTTTTGGTGGAAAGTAAGGAGTATTTCACCAGCGTAGTTGTAAAGGATTGGAAATTGGAAAGCTTCGGGAAGCCTCGCAAATTACTTTGCTTGCAGCGTCCACGCCGTAGCCACCCGCGCATTCGGTTCCTGCGCACTGCGCAGGAATACCAGCTCATCGAGCTGGCCCACACGCCAGGTTTCCAGTAGGTTGCTATAGAAGGGCGAGCCGGGATTGCCGCTTTGGCCGCCGGGATACACGCCGTAGGCGCGCACCTGCGGGCCTAGCGCTACCACCATGCGCCAGCTGGGGCCGTTGCGCTCGGTGGTGGCGTTCACGATGCCCGCGCCGCCGCCGCAGTCCACGTCCATCTGCCCGAAGCCAGGGAGCTTGAGCAGGTGCAGGATGTCGGTGCTTTTCTGGCTGGCCCAGCGCCATTTGGGGCCTTGTGCGCCGTATTTGCGGGTGAGGCTGTCCACGGCCCAGCGCAGGCTTTGCCGGGCCAGCAGGGGCAGGGTTTCGCGGGCGCGGGTGCGGCGGTCGTCAATCCAGCGGCTGCTGTCTTCTTTCAGAATCAGGTTGTTGGTGCGGTCGCGGGCGGGGTAGCGGTAGGCAGGGCCTTTGGGGTCGAGGGGGAAGTCATCGTCCCAGAGGCGCTTCACTAGGTTGTCGTACCACAGCTCAAACAGGCTGGGGCCAACGGCATCGGCCGCGTACTGGTAGTTCCAGGTACGCAGGGCGGCTAGGGCCTGGCCCTCCGGTGTGGTGCCTGCCTGTGTACCCGCCAGCGCTAGCATGCGCGGCAGCATGAGCTGGGCATTCAGGCCGAGCACGTCGTTCTGAAGCAGGCGCAGGCTATCGGCGGTTACCATGGGCATCTGGCCGAGGCGCTGGTTGATGCGCCGGCCGCGCTCCGACGAGCCGTAATCCCAGTTCATGTAATATGGATATTCTTGGGGCCGTACCGACGACTGGTTGGCCGACGACACGAAGCCCCGGGCCGGGTTCTTCGCGTGCGGGTTCTGAGCAGCCGGAATCCAGCCCTGCCAGTCCTGGGCCGGGTCACGGCCGTCGAGCAGGTACTTGCCCTGCTCGTGCCACTTCAGCGGCAGGTGGCCGTTGGGCCAGATGGCTATGTCCTGGCCGGCATCGGCAAAAACGAAGTTCTGGGCGGGCGCGCCGTAGCTGGCCAGCGCGGCCGTGTAGTCGGCGTAGGTGCGGGCGCGGTTGAGCTGGTAAAACGTCTTGAACTCGTTGGCCGCGTCGTGGGCCGTCCAGCGGGCCGCGTAGCCGATGGGCGTCTGGGGCAGGAAGGGCTTCTCGGCGCGGTCATACACCACCGGGCCGTGGTGGGTGTATAATACGGTGTCGAGGCGGTCGGGCTGGCCGCGTACCTTGATGCGCTCCACCACGCGGCGCACCGGCTTCCAGCGGCCGGCGTGCCAGTATTCCAGCTTGCGGGCGTCCCGAAACTGCACTTGGTACCAGTCCAGCACGTCGGCGTAAGTGTTGGTCACGCCCCAGGCCACCTGCTCATTAAAGCCGATGATGGCCAGCGGCGCGCCCGGAATCGACACGCCGTACACATTCACGCCCGGCGCGGTCATCTGCACCTGGTACCAGATGCTGGGCAGGTTGAGCTGCAGGTGCGGGTCGTTGGCCAGCATCGGAAAGCCGGTGGCCGACCGCGCGCCGCTCACCGCGAAGTTGTTGGAGCCCAGGTCGCGCGAGGGTTCCTGAGTGGGCGCATACGGCGCTTCGGCCGCCACGAAAGCCGGCGGTACGGGCGGCGTGGCCAGCGGCTTAAAATCCAGGGGCGTGCCGGCCGGAATCACCGGGTCTTCGCGGGTGGGGTAGTCCGGAAACAGGTCGCGCATCACCACCGGGCCGTACTTGCGTAGCGCGTTGCTCATGCGCAGGTCGTCGGAGCGGCCGGTTAGGTCGAAGGCCATGTATTTGAGGATAAGGGCGCTTTTCAGCGGCTCCCATGGCTCGGGCGCGTAGTCGAGCAGCTTATACTCAAAAGGGTAAGTGGCGGGCGTGAGGCTGTTGATGTAGGCATTGATGCCGTCGGAATACGCCTGCGCTACCACGCGGGTCACTGGGTCGGCCAGCACGGCGGCCACCGACTTTTGCGCCCCGAAGCCCAGGCCCATGCGCCGGAAAAACCGGTCGGTTTCGAGCCGCTCCGGCCCCACGATTTCGGCCAGCCGTCCGGCCGCTACGTGCGCCACGAAATCCATCTGCCAGAGCCGGTCGCGGGCCGTGAGGTAGCCCTGGGCCAGGTACAGGTCGTGGTCGTTTTGGGCGAAGATGTGGGGCACGCGACGGTCGTCGTAGCGCACTGTCACGGGCTGTTGCAGGCCCGCGATTTCCAGCTTCTGCCGGGCCGGGAAGTCTTCAGGCCGCTCGCCATTCAGCCAGAAGCCCCGGTACGGGCTCAGCAGCTTGCCGAAAGGCGGCAGGTTGCCCTGCTTGGTGTTCAGCACCCAGATGAGGGTGAGGCACGCGGCCAGAGCCAGTAGTGCTTTTATCATGGCAGATAGTGGGTTGGATTTCCGGCCGCAAGCTACTGCCCGAAGCCGCAGCGCGGCGGCAGGTTTGGTGGGCAGCATTAGTAGAAAGGACAAAAGCCGCGTAGCGGCGACAGAAACTCCTCGTGGATTCTGTCGCCGCTACGCGGCTTTTATCGGTTATGGTTTGTTTGCTACAAACCTGTCGCCGCTACGCGGCTAATCGTGTAATCATCGAAGCGCAACTTCGCGCACCAGCCCGCCGATGCCCCAGACCAGCAATTGCTGGCGTACGGCCTCCGCCTCGGGGCGCTCGCCAAACTGGCCCACGAGCACGCGGCTGCGCTGGCGGCCATCGAGCAAATCCTGGGAAACGGTCACGCTGAGTTCGGGCATGAGCGACTTGATGCGCGCCTGCACCGTCTGGGCATTGGCAGCATCGATGAAAGAGCCGGCCTGAATGAGGAAGCCCGCCGGGCAGTTCACCGATTCGGTGGTGCTAATAACCTCGGCTTTGGTGGCGTGCGCAGCGGCAATGAGCGTGGCTGTAGCGGCAACTCGGGCTGCCGAATCGGCGGGGCTGATGGGGGCATCCGGGGCTACGGTGTAGGTCGTGAATGCGGCTTCGGGGTTGGGGTCGGCGGCGAATAGGGCGGCCAGGTTATTGGGGGTAGAAGCAGGGCCGAGGGGTGTTTCGGGAGCTACTACTTCGGCTACCACGGTGGCGGCACCGCAATCAACCACGCCCAGGGGCCGGGCGGCGGCTTCGGATAAATCGAGGATGCGCTGGTGGCGGAACGGGCCCCGGTCGGTGACGCGCACAATAACGGACTTGCCGTTTTTCACATTCGTGACCCGCAGGCGGGTGCCGAAGGGCAGGGTTTTGTGGGCGCAGGTGTATTTAAAGCGGTTGTAGCGCTCGCCGCTGGTGGTGCGTCGGCCTTGGAAGTAACTGCCATACCAGGAGGCCCGGCCGCGCAGCACCGTGGTGGCGGTGCTAGTGGCGGGAGCAGCTTTGGTGGTACCGGGGGCGGTGCGCGCCGAAGCGCCCAGCAAAGTCAGCAGAAAAAAGAAGCAACTGGAAAAGACGAGTACTTGTAGGCGACGAAATAAAATCATGCGATTTGCAGATGGTGAGCAGGACAAACATAGACCCATCCATTTGAGCAATGCTAAAAATCCGCTGACCTCTACTAACCGAATTAGGTTAAAAATTGTCCTTTATCCAGAAAACTTGCATTTAATTAATCTTCATGTTGGCCGCAAAAGTAGCCGTAGGGTTGCCTCAAACTATATTTTGCCGAATGAGGCCTTTGCCATTGCACAGATACCAAAATTAGATTATGCGACGGGTGTAAAATTTGGGCATCGGCCCTACGACTACCTTTGAAACCGGGTTGCGTAAGTCCGGTTTTTTTCGTAAGAGTAGTAGTCCGCCGCCGGCCCCGAACCCTACCTTTGCCCCATGGATTTTGGCCGCCTGCCCGACCTTCGCTACGTTGATTTCAGTCTGCCGCCCGACCACCCCGAGACGGCCCGCGTGCTGGCCCGCGCCCGGCCCACGCAGCCCGAGACGGCCCGCATCCACGTCGGCTGCCCCATCTGGACCAATAAGGAATGGTTAGGCACGTACTTCCCCGCCGGCATCAAGGAGCCGGACTACCTGCGCTACTACGCGCAGCAGTTCAATAGCATCGAGCTGAATACCACCCACTACCGCATTCCGGATGCCACTACGGTGCGGCGCTGGCGCGAGGCCGTGGGGCCGGATTCGGGCTTTAAGTTCTGCCCGAAGCTGCCGCGCAGCATCAGTCACGAGCGGGAATTATTCCAGGCCGATGACCTTATGGTGACCACGGCTCGGGCGTTTGAGGGACTGGGCGAGAACCTGGGCTGGGCCTTCTTGCAGCTGCCGCCGCACTTCGGTCCCGAGCATCTGCCGCGTCTGGAGCGTTTCCTGGTCGACTTCCCCGCCGCCGTGCCGCTGGCCGTGGAGCTACGCCACCCGCGCTGGTTTGCCGATAGGGTTTTGGCCGATGCTGTTTTCGCCACCCTCGAAGCCCTCAACAAAACGCTGGTGATAACCGACGTGGCCGGCCGGCGCGACGTGCTGCCCCTGCGCCTGACCACGCCCACGGCCTTCATCCGCTTCAATGGCCACGGCCTGCACTCCACCGACTACCACCGCGCCGATGCCTGGGCCGAGCGAATAGCGGCCTGGGTGGCGCAGGGCGTGCACGAGGTGTACTTCTTCATCCACCAGAAAGATGTGCGCCACGCGCCGGTTTTCGCCCAATACTTATTGGAGAAAATTCGGGGGCTGACGGGCATTGCGGTACCGCCGCCGCATATTATTCCGCAGCCGGTGCAGGGGAATCTGTTTGGGTTTTAGGAGGTACTTGCTAGCAGCCATCTGTCATCCTGAGCGCAGCGAAGGACCTTATCACGTTCGAACAGCTTTCGTCCAAACGTGATAAGGTCCTTCGCTGCGCTCAGGATGACAGAGGTGCTAAGTCACAAACTAACCGGCTGCTGCAACAGCGGCCCGAGCACCTGCCACACGTTCTCGGCCAGGATTTTCTGGCCCGCCGCGTTCGGGTGTACGCCGTCGGCCAGGTTTAGCTCGCGGTGGCCCAGCACTCCTTGTAAGAGAAAGGGCACGAAAGGGAGGGCGTTTTTATCGGCCAGGGTGCGGAACAGGGCTTTAAACTCAGTGGCGTAGTGGGCCAGGCGGTGACCGCCGAGGGGGCCGAGGTCGAAGGGAAATTCCAGTCCGGCCAGCACGATTTGCGCTTCGGGATATTGGCGCCGCACGGCATCGATGATGAACTGAAGGTTCTGGGTGGTTTCGCGGACGGGAATGCCGCGGATGCCGTCGTTGGCCCCGAGGGCCAGCACAAACACGTCAATCGGGTGGCGGGCCAGCACGGCGGACAGGCGCTGGCGGCCGCCAGCGCTGGTTTCGCCGCTCACACCGTAGTTGTAGGCTTTATAAGGAAGCGGCTGCGCATCGAGCCGCTGCTGTAAGATGCTGGGGAAGCTGTTGGCGGCCGGCAAGCCGTGGCCGGCGGTGAGGCTGTCGCCGAAGAAAATGATGTTTTTCATATAGTGCTGATTTAACAGCACAGAGGGCATTTTCGTGCCCGGTGGGCGGGATGGGTATTGATGGACTATAGCGCAAAAAAAATCATGCTGAGCGCAGCCGAAGCATCTCTACTGTCATACTATTCCTTTCCATTGGGATTAGTTGCGCGGTAGAGATGCTTCGGTTGCGCTCAGCATGACGGCCTTGGATATACTCTAAAATCGCCGAGCGATTTTACTCCACCACTTCCAGCACGGTGCGGAACGAGACGTACTTGCCGGCAAAATGCTTTTCCATGTCGGCGCGGAGGGCGGGGGCGCAGATGGCCTGGTATTCTTCAAGCTGTTCCAGGCTGAGGCAGTAGTACTGGGCGGCGTAAGTGATGCCGCCTTCTTCCTCGTTGAGCAGGCGGCAGAGCTGGCTTTTGAGGAAAAAGCCGGTTTCCATCACCTCGGGCATGTGGGTGGAGCGCATGTAGTCCAGCCAATCTTCGGCCGCGGTGGGCTCGATGCTGCTGGTGACGTTGTAGAGAATCATATTTCGGTGGGTGGATGAGTGGGCTGGTGGATGGGTGGTTGTCCTGAGATGAGGGGCCTGATTAGGTAAAAGTCCACCATTCCACGAACCCACCAATCCGCCAAATCAGACGCGCATAGTGTCGAACTGAAAATCGGTAATACGGGCCTGAATGTCTTTGGGTGCCAGTTTCTCAGTGGCGGCGGCCTGGGCCAGGGCGGGCAGCTCGGCATCGCCGGCAAGGCGCAGGCTCAGGATTTGGCTGAGGCTGAGCTGCTTTTCGAGGGGTGCGAAGCGCTGGCCGCTTACCTCAAAATAACGCTGGCGCACCTCGAGCCGGCAGATGCGGTCCTGCAATTGCAGGGCGTAGTGCTGGCGCAGCATCACGAGCACGCCCAGGCCGATGACAGCCAGGGCCGCTACCGTGAACCAAAGCCGGGCCGTCTGGTCGTCATCGCCGGCCACTTTGGTGTAGCGCAGAATGGCGTAGCCGGCCATGAGCAGAGCTAGCGGCAGCAGCACGAAATGGTGCCAGGGGTAATACTGGGTGGTGTTTTTGGTGGGGGTGGCCATATGGGAGCTGCGGAAATGGAGACGAAAGTAGGGATGCGGGGTGGTAAGCGGGCAATAAAAAACTCCGGCCGAAGCCGGAGTTTTACTTATTGGGAAGACGGCGGGCCGGCTTCGTTATTTCATTTCCTTGGCGCGTTTCTTTTCGTCCTTGGCCATGTCATGGGCGGCGCGCTCCTGCTTCTTGGCTTCGGAGGCGGCGTGGCGCTGCTCTTTCAGCTGGGATTTCTGCGCTTTTTCAGCGTCGCGCTGTTGGCGGAGCTGCTTTTTCAGGTCCTTTTCCTGGTTGGCGGTTTCTTTCAGCTGGTTGCGGCTGTCGCGCACGGCTTGGTCGCTGTTGTTGCTTTGCTGCTTCTGGGCGTCGTAGGTGGTTTTGGCGTCGGCGGCGCGTTGGGCTTGCTGCTCGGGGGTGAGCGCCGGAACCATTGCCGGGTCAGTGGCCGGCATGGTGGTCGGGGTGGTTTGGGCTTGGGCCGAAAGGGCCGAAGTTGCGATAATGGCCAGGAGGCCGAGGAGCTTTTTCATGGAAGTGGGTTTGAGAACCCATTAGGTATGGCCTGTGTACGCCGCGCCTACCGCAAGGTTCTCAGAGGGGGATGGCGTGATGTTCCGATGGTGCGCTATTCTTCCACATAGTCCAGGTCTTTGCCATAGCTCTCGGGCAGGGTGCTCACGGCCCAGAAGGCCACCAGCAGCGAGAGGCCGCCCAGCACGGCCGCGCCCGGCACGAAGCCCAGCTGCACGCTCAGGTACTTGAAGGCGGGCACGAGGCCCACCACGGCGCCCCGGGCAAAGTTGGGCGCGGTGGTGGCCACGGTGGCCCGCAGGTTGGTGCCGAACTGCTCGGCGGCCACCGTCACAAACAAGGCCCAGAAGCCCACCGAAATGCCCAGCACGAAGCATACGCCATAGAAAACCGTGGGCGAGGCACCTTTTATTCCGAACAGGTACACGGCCACCAGCGTGGCGCAAAACACCAGAAACACCTGCAACGCCTTGTTGCGCGAGTGCCAGAGCTGGCTCAAGGCCCCGCTCATGAAATCGCCAAACACCAGTCCGAAGTAGCACCAGAATACCGCCAGCCCGGCTGTGACTTCGCCCGTGAGGCCCAACGCCCGCCCAAACTCAGGGGCCAGCGTGACCAGAATGCCCACCACGAACCACAGCGGCACCCCAATCAGCAAAATGCGCAGGTACTTGCCCAGCCGGGCGGGGTTGGTGAAGAGGCTCAGGAAATTACCGCGCGATACTTCGGCCTGGGCCTGTACCTGCTGGAACATGCCCGACTCGAACACGCTCACGCGGAGCAGCAGCAGGGCCAGGCCCAGGCCGCCGCCCACGAAGTAGGCGTTGCGCCAGCCCAGCTTTTCGCCCACCCAGTAGCCCAGCATGGCCCCGCTCACGCCCACGGTGGCCACTATCATGGTGCCGTAGCCGCGCTTTTCCTTGGGCAGGCTTTCGCTGACGAGGGTGATGCCCGCGCCCAGCTCGCCGGCCAAGCCGATGCCGGCGATGAGCCGCAGCCAGGCGTACTGGTCGATGGTCTGGACGAAGCCGTTGGCGATGTTGGCCAGCGAATAGAGCAGGATGGAGCCAAAGAGGACCGAGAGCCGGCCCTTTTTATCGCCCAAAATGCCCCAGAGGATGCCGCCGAGCAGCATGCCGCCCATCTGCATGTTTATCAGGAACAGGCCCCGGTCGGTGACGGCGGCTTTGTCGAGAATGCCGAGGTCGTTGAGGCTTTTGACGCGCACGATGCTGAAGAGAATCAGGTCGTAGATGTCGACGAAATAGCCCAGCGCGGCCACGACGACGGCGGCGGTGAGGACGGTGGCTTTGGCCGGGTGGGAGGCTTGCACGAGGGAGGGGATGAATTGCTCCTGCAAGATTGGGATTATCGGCGGATTTGCCAGTGGCCCGCGCCGATATGGCCCTGCATCCCGAAGATATCCTACTGGTGCTAAAAGATATCCTACTTGCTATAAAAGATATCCATCTTCCTCCCGAAGATATCCTACTGGCGGGTGCCGACACGCTGCTGGCTCTGGAGGATATCCTACTTCCTGCCGAAGATATCCTACTGGCGGCTGAAGACAGGGCCGTGGGGAAGCGGAATACAAAACGCGAGTCGGGCAGCAGCCGCGTAGCGACGACCGGTTGGTGGAAATTCGGACACTGGAAGGTAAAACGGCGCGGCGGGGACAGAAATGTCGGAAAATCTGTCGCCGCGATGCGGCTTTTGGCCCTGCCCAACGGCGCTGCTCGTCGGGCAGGGTTAGGGCAGGGCCGAATACATACCAGGACCAACTCTACAAGGCCGGCGGCGGCAGCCCCCACGACGTGCCGTGCGGCTGCGTGGCACCGTGCGGCGCGCGGCCAGTAATTTTTTTGCAAGGCCTCTAGGCTTGTAAGCTCGCCGCTAGTAGCTTGCGCCTTCATTTATTCACATACTTTTCACATGAAGTACACTTTACTGTCTGGGCTGCTGCTACTGGCTGGCTGCGGAACCACCACCCCCACAACGGAGGCAGCTACCCCCGCCGCTGCGGCGGCCACCCCCACAGCAGCAGCGGCCACCCCCGCCGCTGCGGCTGAGAAGCCCGCCACCACGGCGCTGGACCTAACGGCCTACGGCGTTCCCGTGGTGCTGACGGTGCCCGTCGGCACCACGGCTAAGAAAGACGGCGTGAAGGGTGATGAGGGCGGCTACGTGCTGATAAACGGCCCCAAGCTCGCAATGCGGGCCATTGCGCGCAAGAAGAGCGAAGAGGAGCAGCGTACCGGGACGGACTTTGCCAAAAAGATGGTGCAGGCCATGGGCGGCAAAATCGAGGTTAACGAGCCGCTGACAATGCTAGCCAGCATTCCTACCGGCCCGGTTAAGGTGAGCTGGGCTGCGGCCGTGCCCTGCTCGGGTGGCCGGTACTGCGATTTCAGTATGCAAGAAGGGGCCATAAAACTTACGGAAGCCGACCAGCGGGCCATGTTCGCCATTGCCCGCACGGCCAAGCCGACCGGTAAGTAAGCGTTTCGGGCCAGGCAAGAGCCCCACCCGATGCCGGCGTTGTCCGGCATCGGGTGGGGCTTTTTCGTTTCCGAGTGTCAACGCGGCCGTCGCCGCGCTAGCCGCTCGGTGTGCCGGCAAGCGCGGCTAGGCATGCGCAACGGTTGCCTGCTCCGGCAGCTCGCAGTGGCTGTGGCAGCCGCCGGGCAGGGGGCCGTCCTCGACCTGGACGGTGCAGTGGCGGATGTTGAATTGGGTTTCGAGGCCTTTCGTGAGCGTGCCGAGCCAGGCAGCGTCGGCCCCGCCGGGGCGGATGAGGTGGGCCATGAGGGCGGCGTCGTGGCCGGCGCTGCTGAGGCTCCAGATGTGGAGGTCGTGGACGGATTCGACCTGGGGCTGCTCTAATAGGTAAGCCCGCACGGCTTCGGGGTCGATGCCGTCGGGCACGGCTTGCAGGCCTAGGCGGAAGCTGTCGCGCAACAGGCTCCACGAGCTGTAGGCGATGATGCCGAGGATGATGAAGCTGATGGCGGGGTCGAGCCAGGTCCAGCCGGTGAGCAGCACGAGGCCGCCGCCGGCCACTACGCCCACGCTCACCAGGGCGTCGGTCATCATGTGCAGGTAAGCGCCGCGCACGTTCACGTCGTCCTTTTGCCCGCTGCGAAAGAGCAGGGCGGTGATGCCGTTGACGAGGATGCCGATGCCGGCTAGCAGCATCACCCAGCGGCCGTTCACAGGGGCGGGGTGGCGCAGGTGGTCGATGGTTTCCCAGAGAATAAAGCCCAACGCGGCGTAGAGCAGGGCCGTGTTGAGCAGCGCGGCCTGGATGGTGGCGCCCCGGTAGCCGAAGGTGTAGCGCCGGGTGGCCGGGCGGCCCGCCAGCCAGGCCGCGCCCCAGGCCAGGGCCAGGCTGAGCACGTCGCTCAGGTTGTGGCCGGCATCGGAGAGCAGGGCGCTGGAATTGGCCCAGAAGCCGCCGATGGTTTCGGCGATGACGAAGGCCAAGTTGAGGCCGATGCCGATGGCAAAGGCGGCGCTGAACGCGCCACCGGGCGGCGGGGCGGCGTGCTGGTGGCCGGCGTGGGAGTGGCCGGGGGCGGAATGGTCGTGGTCGTGGGGCATGGGGCGCAGGGAAACCGTGGGGCTGCGCTCTAAACGCAGGGCGGCGGTTTTGGGTGCGCCAAGCTACGCCTAGCGCGTCAGCACTTCGTCAATCAGGCCGTATTCTTTGGCTTCGTCGGCGCGCAGCCAGTAGTCGCGGTCGGAGTCGGCGTGGATTTGCTGGTAGGTTTTGCCGGTGCGCTCGGCGTAGATGCCGTAGAGCTCCTCGCGGATTTTGATGACCTCGCGGGCCGTGATTTCGATGTCGGCCGACGGGCCCTGTACGCCGCCGGAGGGCTGGTGAATCATGACGCGGGCGTGGGGCAGGGCCGAGCGTTTGCCGAGGGCCCCGCCGCAGAGCAGAAACGCGCCCATGCTGGCCGCCAGCCCGGTGCAGATGGTGGCCACGTCGGGCGTGACGTACTGCATGGTGTCGAACATGCCGAAGCCGGCATAGACCGAGCCGCCCGGCGAGTTGATGTAGAGCAGAATGTCCTTGCGGGCATCGGCCGATTCGAGAAATAAGAGTTGCGCGTTGATGATGTTGGCAATGTTGTCGTCGACGGCCTGGCCCAGGAAGATGATGCGGTCCATGATGAGGCGCGAAAACACGTCGATTTCGCGGAAGTTCTGGGGCCGCTCTTCGATGACGGAGCGGG
>JAQBNT010000113.1 GCA_028288445.1 Hymenobacter sp.
AAGATGCTTCGCTGCGCTCTGCATGACGTTCTTTTTGGTTAGAAATCAAATAAATTAAACGCCGCTGTAAGCATTAAAGCCGCCATCTACCACCACCGTCTCCCCATTCACAAACCGCGAAGCGTTGCTCAGTAAATAAATCAACGTGCCGGTCAGTTCCTCCGGCTCACCAAAGCGCTGGAAGGGCGTGTGGCTGATAAACTTGGTGGCCCGCTCGGTGTGCGAGCCATCGGCGGCGATGAGCAGGTCGTGGTTTTGCTCAGTGAGGAACACGCCCGGCGCGATGGCATTCATGCGAATTCCTCCCCCGTAGCGCAGGCCCAGCTCGGTGGCCATCCAGCGGGTATAGCCCTCGATGGCGGTTTTGGCCAGCGTGTAGCCCATCACGCGGGTGAGGGGCCGCTGGGCCGTGAGCGAGGAAATATTGACGATGGAGCCCGTGCCCTGGTCGGCCATTACGCGCCCAAAAACGGTGGTCGGAATAACCGTGCCGAACAGGTTCAAATCCACGGCCCGGCGCGTGTCCTCAATGCCCACGTCGAACAGATTCTGGCCGGGGCCCACGGTAGCCCCGGGCATGTTGCCACCGGCCGCGTTCACCAGCCCATCAATGCGGCCCCAGGTGCTCATGATTTTATCGCAGGCCGCGTTCATCTGGGTCACGTCGAGCACATCGGCCAGCACCACCAGTGCCTCGCCGCCCACCTCCCGGATGGCGGCGGCGCGGGCCTCGGCCCGCTCGGCGTTGCGGCCCAGAATGGCCACTTTGGCCCCGGCCTCCGCCACGGCCAGCGACATGGACGCGCCCAGCACACCGGTGGCCCCGGTGATGATAATGACTTTATTGGCGAGGGAAAATTGGGAAAGGGAAGGCATAATTGGGAGGGGATTGGGTAGCGTTAATAGGGGAGGCTGAATAGACCGGACGCCAGATGAGCATGACGTTCTGCTTCGCCGCAGCCTACGGTAGCAATTCCAGCGCGCCTTCGAGCCGGATATCATCCGAAGCGCTGCCGACCATGAGGTTGAATTTGCCGGGCTCGGCGGCCCATTCCAGCTTGGAGTTGTAGAAGGCCAGCTTGTCTTTGTCGATGGTGAGAACCACGGTTTTGCTTTCGCCGGGCCTGAGGCTGATTTTGCGGAAATTCTTCAGTTCCTTCAGCGGCCGGGCCACGGAAGCCACAGGGTCGCGGAGGTAGAGCTGGGCGACTTCCTCGCCGGCCACTTTGCCGGTGTTGGTGAGCGTGAAGCTCACTTGCGCCGACTCGCCGGACTTCATTTCTGAGCGGCTGATTTTCAGGTCGGAATACTTGAACGTAGTATAGCTCAGGCCGTAGCCGAAGGCGTAACGCGGCGTGTTAGGCGAGTCGATGTAGGCCGACTTGTAGCGGATGTCGCCGGGCTTGGTGACGGGGCGCCCGGTGTTGTACTGCTGGTTGTAGGCGATGGGAATCTGGCCCACGCTGCGGGGGAAGGTGATGGGCAGCTTGCCGGCGGGGTTGTAGTCGCCGTAGAGCACATCGGCCAGCGCGGTGCCGCCTTCCGAGCCGGGCCACCAGGCATAGAGGATGGCATCGGCTTGCTCCGATATGGCATCGAAAATGAGCGGCCGGCCGCCGAAAACGACCACCGCCACGGGCTTGCCAGTGGCTTTGAGTGCCTTGAACAGCTCTTCCTGCACGCCGGGCAGGTGAATGTCGGTGCGCGACTTGGCTTCGCCGCTCATATCCCAGGCTTCGCCCACGGTGAGGACGATGAGGTCGGCGTTTTTAGCGGTGGCCACGGCCTGCTCGAAGCCGGCGCGGCTGTCGCCGCTCACGGCGCAGCCTTTGGCGTAGAGCAGCTCGGTGGTTTTGCCGGCGCGCTGGCGCAGGCCGTCGTAGAGCGAGGTGATGCGCGTGGTGTCGGTATCCACGGCCCAACTGCCGTTGAGGTCGCGCCGGGACTTGGCCAGCGGGCCGATGACGGCCACGCGGCGCAGGGCGTTGGTGAGGGGCAGGGTGGCGTTTTCGTTTTTCAGCAGCACCAGGGATTTTTGGGCCATCTGGCGGGCGGCGGCGCGGTTTTGCGGGTCGCTCAGGACTTGCTTTTCGCGCTTTTCGTCCGAAAATTTGTACGGGTCGTCGAAGAGGCCGAGTTCGAATTTCTTGCGCAGAATGCGGCGCACGGCATCATCTACCAGGCTGATATTCACTTTGCCATCCGTCACCAGCTTTGCTAGTTTCTGGTGGTAGGCGTCGCTCTCCATGTCCATGTCGGAGCCGGCGGTGATGGCCTTTTGGGCGGCGTCGGTTTTGTCGGCCGCGTAGCCCCAGTTGGCCAGCTCGCCGATGGAGCCCCAGTCGCTCACCACAAAACCGGGATATTTCCACTGGCCTTTCAGGATGTCGCGCTGCAAATAAGCATTGCCCGTGGCCGGGATGCCGTTCAGGGTGTTGAAGGAGTTCATGAACGTGGCCACGCCGGCCTCGGCGGCGGCGCGAAAGGGCGGCAGATAGGTTTCCCAAAGCTGCTGCTCGCTGATATCCACAGTATTGTAATCGCGGCCGGCCGTGGCTGCGCCGTAAGCGGCAAAGTGTTTGGCGCAGGCCAGGATAGCATCGGTGCCACCCAGCTTTTCGCCCTGGAAGCCCAGCACGCGGGCCTTCGCAATCTGAGAACCCAAGTAGGTATCCTCACCGGCCCCTTCCATCACGCGGCCCCAGCGCGGGTCGCGGCCCACATCCACCATCGGCGCAAACGTCCAGTGAATACCGGACGCAGCGGCCTCTCGGGCGGCTACGTGCGCACCGAGCCGGATGGCATCCAAATCCCAGGAGGCGGCCTCGGCCAGCGGAATGGGGAAGGTGGTCTGGTAGCCGTGAATCACGTCGAGGCTGAATAGCAGCGGGATGTGCAGGCGCGATTCCAGCGCCACGGCCTGGATTTCGCGGGTGTCCTTCACGCCCTTCACGTTCAGCATCGAGCCCACCTGCCCGCTACGGATGCTGCTGAGTAGCGTGTTCTTGCGGTCGCTGGCCGGGCCAGTCACTTCGCGGCCGGAATATTGGTTGAGCTGGCCGACCTTTTCCTCCAGCGTCATCTGGGCGAGCAGGGCCGAGATGCGCTGCTCAATATCGGCCGGGCTGGCGGTGGCTATGTTCGGCGCTGGTTTTTTCTTTTGCGCTACCGCGGCGGTGCCGGGCAACAAGCCCAGAAACAGCAGTGGCAGCAGTGGCTTGGGAAACGGAAGAGTCATTTAGTTGCGATGAAAAGCCGCTTCAGCAGCTGGGGAAAGGGTTTGTGCATTCTGGCGGCCACCGGCCACAGCCGCCCTGGCCGGGGCCTCAGTCATACGTTCCCACCATTTTCGTGAGGCGCAGTTCTGGCCAGGAGGGCTGTTTTTCGGACTCCGAAACGGCCGGCGGCCGCCAGGTAAGCACAGGGTTTCCGGGCGAGCCCGGAGAATCAGGAAATGGAGAAAGAAGAGTTTTGCGAAAGGATATCAGGCTTATTTCTTATGCCGGGCCAGACGTTGCAGCCGTTGCATGGCCGCCGCGTAGCGCTGCCCCATGAGCCGGGCCGAAACGGCATTGAAGTGGGTGTGGTCGCCGATGTCGGCCGTGCCCTCGGCGGTGACAAAACGGTAGTTCGGCAACTGCTTTTGCAGCCCGGCCACGGCTTCATTTATCCGCATGGCGGATTCGTTGAGGCGAGGTAGACCGTCGGAGCCGGTTTTGTTAATCTGATAAGCCGGCAACTGCCCGGCCACGAAAGGCACGTTGGGCAACTGCAAATCGGCCCGTAGCTGTTTGATGAGAATCTTCAGTTTCTGTTGGTACAGGGCGCTTTTCTCGGGGCTGCTATCCGACTCACCCTGGTGCCAGATAATGCCGGCCAGCGTGCCCGCTTGCAGGGCGGTGCGGGCGCGGGCCAGGGCGTCGTCGTAGGGGTGCGTCTTGGTATCGGCAAAGTAGGCTCCAGGCGTCCAGGCATCAATGCCGGAGCCGCCCACTGCGCACGGAATCAGGCCAATGGTGATGCTGGTATCCGCAGCAGCCATGAGCCGGCCGAAGGTCAACCCCGGCCCCACGCCGGCCACGGTTTTATCGAAATGAATCGGGTCTTTGGCTATTTCCCACTGCCCGGTCGGATTCAGGCGCAGGACGTGGCGGTTGGGTATGGTGTCCTGGGCTTCCACCGCGCCGCGCCCGGCCATATTCGACTGGCCTACCAACAGATAGAGCTGGAATTTTTCCTTACGGGCCGGTGGGCTTACCACCTGGCGGAGGCGGGGTTTCAACGCTTGCGCCCATACGCTGGCCACTGGCAGCAGGGCCAGTAGCAGGAGGTTCAGCAGGAGCAAGCGAGTAGGTTTCATGGGTTACTGCGGCTGGCGCTGGTCGAAGAAATCGGCCAGGTGATACATCTGGAGGTTCAGCTCCTTCATCTTGTCCAGCAGGGGCTGGTAGGGCTCCAGGTTGTTGTCCACGATGCCTTTGTTGGCGTTGGTGTTCGACGGCTCGGCTCCGATAAGCGTGGGGTCGTTGTCCTGGTATTTGAACCAGTGCCAGCCCACGCAATTCTTCGATTCGAGCAGACCCAAGGTGAAATTCTGGTAGAAGAGGCCCCGGTCGGCCTGGGTCTTCACCACCCAGCCGGCCCCGGCGGTGTTGGCCAGGCCGGGGGCATCCTCGCCTTTCACGTACCATTCGGTCACGATGAACGGTTTGCCGGCGAAGATTTCCCAGTCGCGCACCCAGGTTTTCTCGGGCGTCCAGTTGTTGTAGTAGTTGATGCTCACCGCATCGAGGTACTTTCCGGCCACCTTCATCAGCTCCGGGTAGTAGCGCTGCGCGCCGTGGAAACGGCAGCCCAGATACATGTGGTTAGGGTCGTATTTCTTCATCGCCCTGGCCACGATGCTGAAGTAGCGGTCGGCCGCGTAGGCCAGAAAATCAGCCCGGTTCTGGTCGGTGATGGTTTCGAGGGTGATGCTGCGCTCGTCGGCCCATTTTTTGGCGGCCACGTAGCCGGGCTCGGTCACGGGCAGTTTGAGGTAGCCGTCGAGGTTTTTGCGCAGCAGCGGCATCTCGTTGTCCGAGAAATAGCCAAAGAGGTTCTTGTCCTTCTTGTTCGCGGCCAGCTGTTTGGCGTGCTGCTCGGCGAATTCCTCAAAGCCGGGGTCGAACACGAAAATCACGTCGTTCGGGTAGCCTTTGTGGCCGGGCTGCACGTAGGTGCCGCCGCGTTTGTCGCCGTACTTACTCATGAAATCCAGGTTCATGGTGTAGGCCAGCGGCTGGTCGGCCTTCAGGTTTTCTGCTTGGATTTCCTTGGTGGCCGACCATGCGCCCGCGCCATTAAAGCCGTTTGCGAAGAAGAACTTGCGGGTGGCCGTCATCCAGCCGGCTACGCTGCCGTACTTGTCCTTCAGCGCCTTTTGGGTGCGCTCGGAGCGGCCGGCCTGCACGTCGTTCGGGGCGTTGTGCAGGAAGTAGTAGCCATCCGGGTCCACGGCCCACCAGCGGCCGTTGATTTTCTCGACGTGGAAGAAGCCGGTGGCTTTGGTTTTCTTGTCGAGCCGCCCGCCGTACTTGTCCAGCTTGACGGTGGCGGGGGCGAAGCCTTGCAGCGTCGCGATGCTGCGCGTGGGGTAGTTCTTATACTCCGAGAAGCCGGCTTTGCCGTCGATGGTTGAGTTGTTGATGGTCTTTTTGGCGGCGACGCGCAGGGTGTATTCAGCGCTGTCGCGGGACTGGGCGTGGGCAGTTAGGCCAAAAAGGAGTAAACCGGCACCAAGAATTCGATTGGCAATCGAATGATGTAGAGACGCATATTTGCGTCTCGTCGTTGAACGAGTCGCCTGCATGGAGCGGGCGACGAGACGCAAATATGCGTCTCTACAGGTTGCTAAATCTCTCATTTCCCGGTGTCATATTTAGCCGCCTGCTGGCGGTAATATTCCTGTAGCGTGTAAAACGCCTTCTTCTTCACCCCGGTGCTCGAAATCAGCCCCTTGCGGTTGAAGCCATTCTGATACACCGGGTGCTGCCGCCGCGTGGCGCGGAAGTCGGCCAGAATCCAAGGCGTCATGCCGCGCAGGCCCTTGATGGTGCCCAGCATCTTGAGCTGGTTCACGTACAGCGCTTCCTGGTATTCCTCGCTCCAGCGGGTGTCGGCGTCGCCGTGGTAGCCGGCCAGCGCATCGCCGCCAAACTCGCTAATCATCACCGGCTTGTTGTACTTGATGTCGAAGGTGTACTTGGTGATTTCGCTGGGCTTGCCGCCCCAGTACCAGCCGGCGTATTCGTTGAAGCTGGTGAGGTCCAGGAACTCGCCTAGCGGGTCATCGACGTGGATAACGTTATCCGGCGTGCGGTGCAGCTCCAGGGCGGCGGCGATGAGGCGGGTGTCGTCTAGGGCGCGGGCTTTTTTCACGAGGTTGGTCATGAAGGTGAGGCGCGGGTCGCCGAGGGGCGTTTCGTTGCCCACGGACCACACCACGATGCTGGCGCGGTTCTTTCCCATCGAAATCAGGTCCGAGAGCTGGGCTTCGGCGTTCTGGTAGGTGGCGGGGTTCTGCCAGGCAATGGTCCAGTACACCGGCACTTCGGCCCAGACCAGCAGGCCCATTTCGTCTGCCAGCTTGAGCATGGCTTCGTTGTGCGGGTAGTGAGCCAGGCGCACGTAGTTGCAGCCCAGTTCCTTGGCCCAGGTGAGCAGCATGCGCAGGTCGCCTTCGCCGCGGGCCCGGCCCGGAATCAGCGGGTTTTCATCGTGAATGGAAATGCCGCGCATAAACGTGGACTTGCCGTTTAGCAGAATGTCCTGGCCCTTGGTCTGGATGGTGCGGAAGCCGATTTTGTCCTGCACCGTTTCGCTGCCATTGGTGAGCGACACGGCGTAGAGCTTGGGGCTCAGCGGCGACCAGAGTTTCAGCTTTTTGGCCGGCAGGCTGAAGGTAGCGCGGCCTTCGCCGTCCGTTTTCAGGGTTTGCTTGATGCCGGCTTCGGCGATGTTCAGGGTTACCGACTGACCGGCTTTGCCCGCGCCGTCGAGCTGCACGTAGCCGGCCAGCTGGGCCAGGTTGTCCTTGGCCAGCTGCACCTTGTAGTCCACGATGAACGTCTCCGGCGCTTCGGCGATGAATACATCGCGGGTGATGCCGCCGTAGTTCCACCAGTCGGTGTTGATGGTGGGCACGGCGTCGAGGTGGCGGGTGTTGTCGGCCTTCACCACCACGAAGTTTTCGCCGGGGTTCAGCTTGCCGGTCACCTCGTATTGGATAGGGGTGAAGCCGCCCTGGTGCATGCCCAGCTTCTTGCCGTTCAGGTAAATGTGCGCCTCGTAGTTGATGGCCCCGAAGTAGAGGAAATAGCGCTTGCCGGCCGTGGGCGTAATCTTGAAGCTCTTTTTCAGCCAGATGGTGCCTTCGTAATACAGCAGCTTGGGGTCCTGCGAGTTCCAGTCGCCGGGGACTTGCAGGGCGGCCGAGTGGTCGAAGTCGTACTCAATCAGCTCGGGCTCCTGGGCGGTGCTGGGTTTCTGGTTGTCGTAGTAGCCGCCCTTGCCCGTGGCCGACTTATCAAATGCCTCGCGGCGGTAGTCATAGAATCCGTTTTCGTAGGGGTCGATGATGT
>JAQBNT010000166.1 GCA_028288445.1 Hymenobacter sp.
GCCGCTACGCGGCTTTGGTGCCCGAACCACTCGGCCTTGCTACAAACCGGTCGCCGCTCTGCGGCTGCTCCTCAATCGGGGTTGATGAAAACGCAAAAAAGCCGGGCCGCTCAGGTGAGCGGCCCGGCTTAGGGGCTGGAAAAAGTGGAAAGTGGAAAAGGAAGCTAGTGGAGCACCACGCGGCGGCTGGTGGCCGGGCCGGTGGGCGGCGTGAGGCGCAGCAGGTACACGCCGGCGGCCAGGCCGTGCAGGTCCACCAGCTGGCGGAGCGGGCCGGCGGGGGCCGTGAGCGTCTGCCGGCGCAGGGGGCGGCCCAGCACGTCGAGCAGCTCGATGGCGACCGGGCCGGCGGTGGCCAGGTCGGCGGCGATGCTGATGGCGTCGGTGGCGGGGTTGGGGTAGGCGGTCCAGGCGGGGGCCTCGTGGCGGGCCAGGGCCGCCGTGGCCTGGAAGACGGTGGTGGTGGCGATGTTGGTGATGACGGGGGCGTTGTAGTCGAACACGATGCCGGCGTGGTTGGGAATTATCTCGCCCACCGTGAGCGTGGCGCGCGGCTGCACCCGGAAGCGCACGAAGCCCATCGAGCGGATGACGTCGACGTTGCGCTCGGGCAGGTTGATGTTCAGGAAGCGCACCGTGAGCAGGCCTTTCTCGGGGCCGGCAGTGGCCAGGCTCCAGATGCAGCTGTGCGACTGGGCCACCAGCATCAGGCTGGCCAGGTTCAGCTTGCGGAAGTCCAGAGTATCGCTCAGGATGACCGTGGACGCAGCCGCCGTGCCCAGGTTCTGGAAATGAATGGTGTAATCAAGCGGCTGCTGGGCCGAAACCTGGGCTGGGGTGAGGCGCTCGTAGTTCACCTCAATGCTATTGGGGTCGTAGGAGCTCACCACGGTTTGGGCCAGGGCGGCGGTGTTGTCGGCGGGCGCTACGTCGGCGGGGAGGGGCGCGGCGGCGGCGGTGTTCAGCACGGTGCCCGCCACGGTATTGGTGGGCAGGCTGAACAGCACGTCGTATTCCAGCCGGCCGAACGGGGCCAGGCTGGCGTAGGTCCACGTCAGCACCTGCCCCGTGCGGCTGGCGCTGGGCGTACTGCTGATGTAGGCCATGCGGCTGTCGAGGGTGAGGGTGGCCGTGCCGCTGGCCACGGTGGTGCCCACGTTGTCCACCGTGAGGCGGTAGCGGGTGGTGTAGCCCGGCCGCGCCGGGCCGTAGGGCGTGAGGGTCACGCTCACATCGGCCTGGTTGGCCATGGGCACCAGGCCAAAATTCTGCCCGCTTACCAGCTGATTCGTGCCGCTGAACGTCCCCGTGAACGACCCGCTGCCGGGCTGCGTCAGGAGGTAGTGTGCGGGCAGGGTGGCCAGGCTCAGGGTGTAGGCACCGGGCTCGGCGTAGGCTTGCAGCAGCCCATCGGCCCCCACCGGCACATACGTAGTGGCACTGCCCTGGGTGAGCAGGCCGGTGAGCTGGCGCGGGAATACCCCCTCGCCGGCATCCAGCTGGCCGTTGGCGTTCAGGTCGGCGTATACCTGCCCGCGCAGGGTGTTGGCGTAGGCGTTGATGCGCGTGACGATGGTGCCGCCGCCCACGGTGGTTTGCGACCCGAGCTGCACAACGGTCAGCGGGCCCGTGGGGCCAAAGCGGGGCTGCTGCGGCATGGCCCGCCCCACCGCGTACACGTTGCCAAGCGCATCGGTGCCCATGGAGGAAGGAGCGAAATAAGCGGTGATGGGGGCCGAGGCACTGTAGTTCGACCGGGAATCGGCCACGGCCCATTGTTCGGCCCCCTGCGGGTTGTAGTGCACGAAACTGTAATACGTCCGCAGCGTCAGCGGGCCTAGTATCAGCGGCTGGGCAGCCGGATTGGTGGCACGCACCAGCACGGTTACACCCTGGCTGCCGGGGGCCAGCAATAGCCCGGCATCGTTGTAGGAAATGGGGGCTTGCTGCCCGCGCGTCCACTGCAAGGCCCCGGTAGCCGCGCCGTACCTGGCCAGGTAATACCCGCTGGGCTGAGTTGCGCTGCCGGCCTGAAAGCCGGCGCTCGACGTGCCGGTAACGTAGCAGTTCCCGCTGGCATCGGCGGCCACCGCGCTGATGGCAAAATAGTCCTGCAAGGTGGGCGGGTAGCCGGTCAGGGCCGTCCACTGGTGGGTGCCGGCCGCGTCGAAACTGCTGACAAAGCCGGTGTAGGACGTGCTGGGGGCCGTGAGCAGCAGGGTGGTGGTGCCGGCCCCTAAGTACAGCGCGTTTCGAAACAAGCCGCCAATGACGCAGCCCCCCCCGGGCTTGGGCCCCAGTACCGCGCCCACGTACCCGTTGGCACCGGCACCGCTGCCGTGCAGCACCCGCACCCACTGCGGGGCGCCCGCGCCATTGGCTTTGAGCACAAAGGTTTCATTATCGTTGACGCTGGTGCCGCCCACGGTGCCGGCAACCCCCATAACGCCCGAAACATAGGCGCTGCCGGCGTCATCGGCCACTACGCTAAACCCGGTGAGGTAAATGCTGGGCAGCGCCTGGGCCCATTGCAGCGTCCCGGTGGCCGAGCACTTCGCGTACAAAGAGGCATTGGGGGCCGTGGCGAGGGCCACGCCGTCCCAGGTACCGGCTCCCTGCTGGGAGGCCGCCAGGAAGACGCCACCCGTGGCGTTGTCGGCGGCCAGCTGCACCACTCTCAGGTTTTGTAGTCGTTTGAACCAGAGCACGGCCCCCGTCGCATCGTACTTAATCACCACGCCGGCCCCCGGTGCGGAGGCGGTGAGGGTGGTGCCGTCAATAATCAGGTCGTCGCGGAACGTGGCGTAGGTGTAGGTGTTGCCGGCCGCGTCGGTCGCGCTGAGCTGGCTGCTTGTCTGGACCGTATCGGTGGCGGCGCGGACCAGCCGGGCCCACTCGAACGTTTGGGCCCGCGCCGACCCCAGGCCGGCCACGAAAAGGAAAGCCACCAGCAGGTAGCAATGGCGTAGTAGTTTCATCAGCTGCAGAAAATGGAAAGGTGAGAAAAGCCAGCGGCGGGGCTTCCTGCCGCTCGAAACCGGGCCGGTGCCGCCCCGGCCGGAGCGCGGCACCGCGTTTCAAAAGCCCAGACCAGCGCCGCCCCGAAAAGGCTGCCGGGGTGAAAGAAAGTTTTCTGCTAACTGTCATCCTGAGCTTGCGAAGGACCTTATCATGCCCGCATCGACTGGATTACGGCAAGCTGTTCCGCCGTGAGAAGGTCCTTCGCAAGCTCAGGATGACAAGCGTGCGCTCACAGCCCCAGCCGCAGCCCGAACATCAGCCCCGTGGAAGTGGCCTGCTGGCGCAGCCCCGTTTCGGGCTTGTAGAGGGAGAGAGCCTGCCAGCGCATGCTCGGGGCCACGCTCAGGCTCAGGCGGGGCGTGAGGGCGTAGTTGAGGGCCAGTGAGCCGGAGAGGGCCACATTGAGGGCGCGGAAAGGGCCGGTGCCGGCGGTTATTTTCTCGGTGCGGAAGTTCTCGCCGTCGTTCGTCACCACCTGTGTGCCGCCCAGGAAAAACTGGAGCTGCGCACCCACGGCCACGTCGGTCCACAGGCGGCTGGTGCCGGGCGCGGCCAGGCGGTAGCGCAGCAGCACCGGCACCGTAAAGAAGCGGTAGTTGGGCTGGAGCAGCTTCGTGGTGAGGGTTTCCTTTTTGGTGATGGTGGGCGTGGTGGTGCTGCGGGTGGTGTGGGTGGTGTCGTGCTGCACGATGGTGCTGTACACCGTGTCCTGGCGCGGCACATACACGGTATCGTAGCGGATGACCTGGCCGCTGCCGTTGAAGATGGGCGAAAGCTGCGGCACCTGAACGATGCGGATGGCATGCGTCTGGTAGCTGGAGGTGAAAACGTTGGTGCTGGTGGTGGTCGTGGTGTTGTAGGTCACCAGCACATCGGTGGTTTTGTTGGTGATGCGCAGGTCGGCCCCGAAGGCGGTGTAGCCCACGCCGCCGCCCACGCTCAGGCGGGGCGTGAGCTTGTACTCGGCCGTGAGGGCAGCGCTGAGGCCGGCACGGCCGGTTTCGTGGTTGCGGCGCAGGGCCGTGAGCGAGTCATTTTCGGGGCCTTGCAGGGCGAGGGTGTTTTGCTCGGGCGTGGCCGTGAGCAGCACGCTCCAGCGGTGGGCCAGTGGGCGCGGGCGGGCCGTGTCGGGCGCGGCGGCCACGGCGGGGGCGGCCGGGGCTGCGCCGGGCAGGTCGCTGAGGGCCAGGAGCAGGCTATCGGTGCGGCGCTGGAGGCGGAAGAGTTCGGCGCGCTCGGTGCGCAGGTTATTCAGCAGCGCGGCGCGGCCATCGGCCGGCAGCGCGCCGGGGGCGAGGGTGCTGAGGCTGGGCAGCTGCTCCAGCGTCCGGCGTTCCAGGGCCGCGAGGGGGCGCAGGGTGGGGGGCAGGGTTTCGGCGGCGAGCGAAACCATAGGAACACCTATCGAAGCGCCGGGCGAAACCTGAGCCGCTACGGTTGCTGTTGGAGCAGTAGCAGCGGCGCTATCACCTGGCGAATCTGCGGCCGGGATGGTTCGCGTCGATTCAATAACTCCGGAGCGCCGGAATGGGCTTCGCTGTCCGAAAATGGCCCCTCCGGAGTTCCGGAACAGGCTTCGCCGTTCCGATTCAGCCAGTCCGGAGCTCCGGAGGGGGCTCCGCCGTTCGGAAATGGTCGCTCCGGAGGTCCGGAGGATACTCCGCTGCTCGGAAATGGCCGTTCCGGAGTTCCGGAGGATACTCCGCTGCTCGGAAATGGCCGTTCCGGAGTTCCGGAGCTTCGGCTGCGCATTATTCGAGGCAATACCGTCCGTTGGGTTTGTCCCCACTGAAGCCACCGGGCCGCGTAGCAGCCAGCCGCCCAGTCCGGCCAGCAGGGCCGTGAGCACCCACAGCAGCGGCAGCAGCACCGGCCGGTGGCGCGTGCGGAGCCGGGGCGGCGGGGGCAGGCGCTGCGCAATGCCGGCCCACACCGGCCCGCCGGGCGGGAGTTCGAAGTCTTCAAATTTGCTGCGCAAAGACTGGTCGAGGCGGTCTTCTTCCGATTCGGGCATCATAGTCGTAAGTAGTTGGCCTGCCGCTGGTGCAGCAGGGTGAGTTGTTTGCGGGCCTTACTGAGCTGGGCCTTGGAGGTGCTCTCCTGAATGCCCAGCAGCTCCGCGATTTCGCCGTGCGTGTAGCCGTCCACGGCGTAGAGGTTGAGGACCATGCGGCAGCCGTCGGGCAGCTGTTCCATCAGGGCCAGCACCTCGGCCACGCCCAGCCGGTCGAAGGCATCGGCATCGGAGGCAAAGGGCTCGGGTACGTCATCAAGCAGCAGTTGCTGGCGGCGGTGCTGCCCGCTCTGCCAGTGGTTGAGGGCCGTGGTCACCACAATGCGGCGCACCCAGCCCTCCAGCGAGCCCTCGGCCCGGAACTCGCCCAGGTGGGTAAAGACCTTCACGAAGGCATCCTGAAGAATATCCTCGGCCTCGGCCACCGAGCGCACGTAGCGCCGCGCCACGCCCAGCATCCGGCCGGCGTAGCGGGCATAGAGCGCCCGCTGCGCCGCCGGCTCGCGGCGACGGCAGGCGGCAAGAAGCGCGTCCAGTTCCGTAGAAAGGGGCATTAAGAAGGGAAAGCAGCGCAGCCCGGCCGGGTGCTGCCCGGCAGACAAGGTACCGCCCGAAAAGGCTGCTGCGGCGGGCGAAGTTTTTTTGGCAGTGCTTGCCCGTCTGTCATCCTGAGCGCAGCGAAGGACCTTATCACCGCTGAAGAGCTTGCAGTAAATAAATTGATTATTGCGAATCGTTCTGGCGTGATAAGGTCCTTCGCTGCGCTCAGGATGACAGAGATTTTCTGGCGTACTACCGCGGCTGCTCCCGGTTCAGCAGCCGCAGCAGCACCCCGTTGGTCCACCCGAAACCGTCTTGCAGCGGGTACTCGCCGCCGCCAGCCGGGCGGTTCACGTTCTGCACGTCGTACTTCTCCAGCAGCTTGCCGGTCTGGCCGTACACGCGGGTATTGAGGCGCACCCAGCGGTGGGCCACCGTGTCGGACAGCGCCTTTTGGTCGTAGCGCGCCAGGCCCTCGATGGCCAGGTGTTGGAGCGGAGCCCAGGCATTGGGCGCATCCCACTGCTGCCTGGTATCCGATAGCGTGGTCACCAGCCCGCCGGGTTTCAGGAAGTTGGTTTGCAGCCCGGCGGCTACCCGTTTGGCCTGCTCCGGCGTGGCCAGCCCATACGCCAGCGGGTAGGTGCCCGCCAGGCTGCGCACCGTGGAGCGCTGCTTCAGGCGCCAGTTGTAGTCCTGAAACCAGCCGGCTTTGGGGTCCCAGCTCAGGGCCAGCAGGGCGGTTTTGCGCTGGGCGGCCTTGGCCTCGTACGCGCGGGCCTGGGCGGGCTGGCCGGCCACGCGGGCCGCCTCGGCCAGCGTCATTTCGAGGTTATAGAGCAGGCAATTCAAATCGATGGGCACCAAATCGGTGGTTTGGATGCTCTCCAGCCCGCCGCCGGGCTTAAACCAGCGGCTACTGAAATCCCAGCCCGAAGCCGCGCCCGCCCGCATGTGGTGGTAGAACTGCGCGGCCGGCTGCTTGCTTTTTTTAGCGGCGGCCACGTCCTCGGCGTAGGACTCTTCGCGGGGCTGGTCGCTCTCGTCCCAGTAGCGGTTCAGCAGGTCGCCGTTGGGCAGGCGCACCACGCGGCGGGCGGCGGTGCCGGGCTTCAGGGTTTCGGCCCCCAGCATCCAGTAGCGGTATTCGGCTTCGAGGGCCGGGCGGTAGCGCAGCAGCTCGCCGTTGCCCAAATCCTGGGCCAGCAGCTTCACGATATCAGCAAAGAAGGGCGGCTGCGAGCGGGTAAGATAATACGTGCGGTTGCCGTTCGGGATGAAGCCGAAGCGGCCCAGCAGGTAGGCAAAATTGTCGGTAATGTCCTTCATCAGCTGGGTTTTGCCGGCCTCGGCCAGCCCCAGCATCGTGAAGTAGGAATCCCAGTAATACACCTCCCGAAACCGCCCGCCCGGCACGATGTACGGCTTGGGTAGCGGCACCAGCGAGCGGAACTGGGCCAACGAATCAGTAGCATCAGCGGCCGGGGCGGCGGGCCGGGCCAGCACCGTCCACAGCGTGTCGAGGTGGTGGCGCAGGCCGGCTTTCAGGTCGCTCTGGAAGGGGACAGCCGTGCTGGCCGGCATCGTGAAATGGGTTTCTACAAAGGCCTTCAGGTCGAAGCCCGGCTGGTCTTTCTCGCGCCGCCAGGCCGCCAGAATGGTGGCCGGACGCTGTTTCGGCGCGGCATCCACGAAGGTCTTGTTGTCGGGGAAAATGCGGCCCAGCTGCACCGCCTCAAACAGACCTGGAAATAGCTGCCGGGGCGAAAGCGGCACTGCGGCGGGCTTCGGCGCTGCCGCCGGCGTGACGGTGGCCGCTTTGGGAGCCACCGGCGCAGCGGTTTCGGTTTGGGCCCAGCCGGGGTGGGCGGCCAGCAGGCTGAGCAGCGAGCAGAATACAGGTTTCAGCATGAGCGAAAGAAGAAGATGAAGCAGCTACCCGGCAATGCGCCAGCAGGGCTTTCGATGGGCTTACGGTTGGCAGCAGCTTTTGGCTTCGTAGCGCCTGCTGCCACTTCCTGCCACGGCCAGCTACCGGAGTAGGTTGCTTGGCGCAAGCTACTCAATTCCTTTATCCTCATGAAATAACAATGCCGATGCAGGATAAACTAAGTGAATAGTTTGTAAACTAAAATATTAGTTATACGTTTGCATTACCCTGACTCAACCCCGTAATATGGACCCCTCCGCTTTCCCCGAACTCACCCGCGCCGAAGAACAAGTGATGCAGGTGCTCTGGCGCCTCGGCCCCTCCTTCGTGAAGGACGTGCTGGCCGAGCTGCCCGCCCCGCAGCCGGCCTACAACACGGTGTCCACCATCATCCGCATCCTCGAAACCAAGGGGTTTGTGGACCACGAAGCCTTTGGCCGCACCCACCGCTACTTCGTGCTGGTGGCCCAGGACGACTACCGCCGCTTCTCGCTACGCAAGCTGCTCGGCGGCCACTTCGGCAATTCCTTCAGCCGCCTTGTTTCGTTTTTCGCCAAGGAAGAAAACCTCGACGCCGCCCAGCTCGACGAGCTGCTGCGCCACGCTGCCCACCCTCAAAACTTCAACGGCCATGAACCAACTCAGCCTGCTTAACTGGATGCTGCTGAGCACCGCGCTGCTGGGCGCGTGGTGGCTGTGCTACCGCCTGGCCCTGCGCCCGGAGCGCAGCTTTGCCTACAACCGGGCCTTTTTGTTGCTGGGGCCGCTGCTGGCCGCCGGTCTGCCGCTGCTGCCGCTGGCCTGGCCGGCTGGCTGGTGGGGCACCGGCCCGACGGGCCTGGCCGGCGTGGCGGCCGTGCTGCTGCCGGCTGTGGAAGTAGGTGCGCCCGGCGCGGCGGCTGCATCCGCCGGCCCCGATTGGGTCTTCTGGCTACTGATAATTTACCTGACCGGCGCGGCCCTGATGCTGGCCCGCCTGGCCTACGGGCTGGGCCGGCTGTGGCGCGCTGCCCACCGCCTGCCCCGCGTCGCCTGTGTCGGCTACACGCTGGCCGAAACGCACGGCCAGCTACCCACCAGCTCCTTCGGCCGGGTGGTGTTCTGGGATGAAACGCTGACGTTGAGCCCGGCCGAAGCCCGCCAGGTGCTGCGCCACGAGCTGGCCCACGTTCGGCAAGGCCATACCTACGACCGGCTGCTGCTGGAGCTGCTGCGCGCCGTGCTGTGGTTTAATCCCTTCGTGCACCTCTGCGGGCGGGCGCTGGCCCTCACCCACGAATACCTGGCCGATGAAGCGGCCCTGCGTGACGACTCCACATCTACTCCTTCGCTTTCCACTACCTACTCCCAACTGCTGGCCCGGCAAGTGGCCCGCCGCCTTGGTTTCTCGGTTCCGCTTGCGCACTCCTTCTCCCATTCCCAAACCCTCAGTCGCATTGCCATGATTCAGAAAACCAATCCCGTACGCCGCTGGAAACAGTGGCTCGTCCTGCCGTTGGCCGGCGTGTTAGTCGTTGCCGTAGCCTGTGAGAAAGCCGCGCCGCCCGCCGCGCCCGCCGTATCGGCTGCTACCCCGAACGCCGCAGTTCCCCCACCCCCGCCCGTGGTGTATGAAACCGTGGAACAGATGCCCGAGCTACCAGGCGGAGGCGGGCCGGAAGCCATCGTCCACGCTGTTCAGCAGCACCTCGACTACCCCGATTTAGCGCCGGCAGACCGCAAGGATGGCAATATGTTCGTTTCCTTCATCGTGACGGAAAAAGGCGAGGTGCAAGCAGTGAAAGTACTCAAGAGCCTAGGGCCAGCGTACGATGCCGTCGCAACCGCCGCCATCAAGCAGCTGCCCACCTTCGTGGCGGGCCGCAAAGACGGCAAACCGGTGGCCGTGAGCTATACCGTGCCCATTCGGTTTGTGTGGAAAGCCACGGTACGCGTTGCCAATACCCTGCCGCTCAGCTGGTACGGCTGGGCCGTTGACGCTCCTGGCGACGGTTGCTAGTGGCCCCGTTCCCCGGCGTTCATTACTAATTGCGAGAAACCGCTCGAAAAGCTCCGGCCCGCGCCGGGGCCTTTCTGCGTTAGGAGGGTTTCGAGGAAGGCCAACCGCAGCCACCGGAGTAACTTTAGCGCCGGAAGTAGCGGTTAAAGCTGCTTTTCGGTTGTCAGGGATTGGTTGTCAGTTGCCAGGTTTTACCGGCCTGACCGGCGGCCTGCCAACTGGCAATTAGTTACCGATAACTCACTATGTCCCGCCTTTCCGTTGCTCTCCAGGCCCTGCGCAGTCTGGCCCGCACCCCCTCGCTGCTCAACCACGTCATTGCCGGCGATGTGGCCGAATGGCAGCGCCGGGCGCTGGCCCACGCCAGCCGCCGCCCGCTCACGGCCAAAGGCCTGCCGATGGTGCCGTGGGCCCATTTCCTGAGCCCGGCCGATACCACGGTGCGCCCGTTTGCCTTCCGCGAGGGCGGCTCACTGCCCACGGATTTGCTGCTGCTGCGCGCTCTGGCCCGTCGCGCACCCGGCTGCCGCTACCTCGAAATCGGCACCTGGCGCGGCGAAAGCGCCGCCAACGTGGCCGAAGTAGCCGCCGAAGTCTTCACCCTGAACCTATCGGACGAAGAAATTCGCGCCCTTGGCCTGCCCGAGCGCTACATCGAATTGCACGGCTTTTTCTCGAAGCCGCTACCCAACGTGCGTCACCTGCACGGCAACTCAGCCACCTATGATTTTGCCAGCCTGGGTGGGCCGTTCGATGTGATTTTCATCGACGGCGACCACCGCTACGAGGCCGTGCGCATCGATACCAGGCGCGTATTTGAGCACCTGGTTGGCCCCAATACCACGGTGGTGTGGCACGATGCCAGCCGCCAGCCGGGCGAGCCGCGCTGGGAGGTATTGGTCGGCCTGCTCGACGGGCTGCCCGCCACGGCCACGGGGCAGCTGGTGCAGGTTGAGAACACGCTGTGCGCGCTGTACTCGCCCACGCCGCTTCCCGCGCAGGAGCCCGACCCGCTGGCCGACCCCGCCACCTGGTTTGAGGTGACGCTAAGGCCGGTTTCGCGCTAGCCGTTAACCAACCCGCAGGATTTAAGCTGGTTTTAATTGCGCGGCCGGCATAGGCCCGGCGGAAACTCTTACCTTTGAGGCAACTATTGCTCGCTTTGTTCCCCGTTATCAGTGTCTTTAAACGCAACCTCTAGCGCGTTCGTCGCTACCCTGGGCCTGTTGGCGGCCCTGGCCCTGCCCGCCTGCTCCACCCGCCCCGCCGAGGGCGAAAAAGCCGCCGACGGTACTACCGCCGCTACCGGCGACAGCGCGGCCAAGCCCGCCCCCGTCGATACCATCAAGCTGAAGATGCAGGCCATGCGCCGCGATTCGCTCAAGGCCGACAGCATTGCCAAGAAAACCGGCCAGCTGCCGGGGGCCATCCTGCCGGGCCACCGCATCATTGCCTTCTATGGCAACATTCGCTCGAAAGGCATGGGCATCCTGGGCCGCGAGCCCAAAGACCAGATGTTCCGCAAGTTCGCGGGCGTGCTGAAGGAGTGGCAGGCCGCCGACCCCAGCATTCCGGTGCAGGCCGCGCTGCACAACGTAACCATCACGGCTCAGGGCACCGCCGGCAAGGACGGCAAATGGCGCCTGATGAACTCCAAAGCCACCATCGAGGAGGTAATGAGCTGGGCTAAGGAGCACAATTGCATCCTGTTTCTGGACGTGCAGCCCGGCCACAGCACCCTGCAGGCCGAACTGCCCAAGCTGGAGCAGTACCTGAAAGACCCGATGGTACACCTCGGCATCGACCCCGAGTTTTCGCTCTCCACCCTGCCCGGCGTGCGCCCGAACCAGAAAATCGGTACGCTGGATGCCAAGGACGTGAACTTCACCATCAACTTCCTGGCCCGCATCGTGAGCGAAAATCACCTGCCGCCCAAGGTGCTCACGGTGCACCGCTTCACCCGGAAGATGCTGACCAACTACAAAAACATCAAGCTCGACCCCCGCGTGCAGGTGGTGATGCACATGGACGGCCACGGCGAGCCCACCCTGAAAAAGGATTCCTACCACGACTACATCCAGGTAGAGCCCGTGCAGTACACCGGCTTTAAGCTGTTCTACGAGTACGATGCACGGCCCGCTCCCCACCACATCATGACCCCCGTGGAGGTGCTGAGCCAACTCACACCCAAGCCGCTGTATATCCAGTACCAGTAGTCAAACCAGACCAACAAAAAAGGGCTTCCTGCTAAATGCAGGAAGCCCTTTTTTGCTTATAAATAATGTAATCGTCACCTAATCAAGCCACATAGCATAGTGGTTTCGTTGATTTAGTGAGCGGCGTTCAGGTCGATTTTCTCGGTGCTCTTGACACGCTTAATGAGCATCACCAGTGGCAGGCAAACCACGAAGAACAAGCCAATCATCGTGAATACCTGCGAGTAGGTAATGATGGATACCTGCTTCATCAGAATGCCTTCCAGCGCATAATAAGCCTGCTTTTGGGCCTGCTCGAAGGGGAAGCCGTGCGCCATGAAGTTCTGCGTGAAGGCCTGGATGCGTTGCACCGTGGCGGTGTCGTAGAGCGAGATGTGGGCCAGCGGGCTGATGCGGTTCTGGGCAATGCTGCGCTCCAGGTACGTGCCCACAATGGCTACGCCGAACGAGCCGCCGAGCTGGCGAATCATGCCGGTGAGGCCGGCGGCCTGGCCGGCGTCTTTGCCTTTCAGCCCGGCCAATGACATCGTGGTGATGGGCAGGAAAATCAGGCCCATGCCCAAGCCGCGCACCATCAGGGGCCAGAAGAAGTCTTCTTCCCCGGCAGTGGGCGAGATGATTTTAGCCATCCAGAAGGTAAAGCCGAAGAAGATGAAAAAGCCCACCGGAATCATGAACTTCTGCGGTACGCCGGCCTGCAACGCTTTGCCGATGACGGGCATCATGAAGCCGGAAGCCAGTGCGCCGGGCAGTAGCATGTAGCCCGTTTGGGCCGCCGTGAAGCCCAGAATGCGCTGGGTGAAAATGGGGAAGATGAACACCGAGGCGAACATCCCGAAGCCCAGCACGAATGACAGCACCGCGCCCACGGCCAGGTTGCGGCTCTTGCCCAGCACCCGCAGGTCCACAATGGGCGCTTTGGCGGTAAGCTCGCGCCACACGAAGCCGATGAGGCCAATGGCTGCCAGCAGTGCAAAGCTGTTGATGTACAGGCTTTCAAACCAGTCCTCGGTTTCGCCCTGCTCCAGCACCAGCTGCAGCGAGCCCACGCCCA
>JAQBNT010000190.1 GCA_028288445.1 Hymenobacter sp.
GGCCCAAAAACACGAACCGGGTGCCAAAAACGAAGTTTATCAGCTCCGGCGACGTGGAGGCGAACATGGCAATGCCGCCCGTGAGGCCCAGGCCGGCGGCCATCCAGCCGTACACCTGCGCAAAAAAGCGGGACTGAATTTCGGCGGATTCCTCGGCCGAAATTTGTACCGACCGAGGCTCGGGATTGAATTGATTGTCTTCCATAAAACAATGGCGATGAAAGGGTGGAAAGATGAATAAGTGAGGCGAAGCTACGCAATGGTTTTTCACCGGGCCCGGCGGGGCCGGGCGGGCGCATATCTTCGCCCCATGCACGCTTCCGCCTACCTCACCCTCGCCGCCATTGGCCTCCTGGCCTGCTCCCAGCAGCCCCCCGAAACGGCCACCGCCACCCGCTCCCCCGAGGCCCGCACCGCCCAGCAGCCCGCCCCCGCGCCCTTCCCCGAAACCTTCGAGGCCGGCAGCAAGGGCGCTTACGAAGAGGCCGACGAGCCGCTGGCCACCGGGCCCTGGCACTTTCAGGACGCCCTCATCGGCAGCAGCCCGCAGGACCACAAGGCTGGCGAGCGCGCCGCCCGCCTGCGCAACCTGGGCCGCCTCTCCATGCGCTTCGATGCCAAAGCCGGCGTGCGCCGCATCACCATCTCGGCCGCCGCCTACGGCCAGGACGGCCCCAGCACCTGGGAGCTGTGGCTGAGCCGCGACGGCGGCCGCACCTACGCCCGCACCGGCGCACCGGTGGTCACCACCGGCCCCGCGCTGGTGCCGCACGTCTTCGCCGGCCTCGCCAACGAGCCCCTGCGCCTGGAAATCCGCAAAACCAGCGGCCCCAAAAACCGACTCGACATCGACGACATCGTGCTTGAAACCGCCGCCGGCCCCGCCGTAGCCGTGGGCACCGGGGCCACGGGCGGCTACTTTGAGAATCGAAATCAGCCGCAGGCCCCGACTACGCAGCCCCAGCCGGCCACCACGCAGTACCCGGCCGGCACCGGCACAGGCGTGGCCCAAGACCCGAACGATGCCAACCTGGCCCTCGGCAACCCCAGCGGCGCGACTTCCGACCCCAGCAACGCCAGCAACTACCTGCTCGTCCACCCCGAATTCACCATCGGCTACAACGCCCCGCGCGGCATCCCCACCTGGGTCAGCTGGCACCTCGACAAGGCCGACCTCGGCCAGGCCCCGCGCCAAAACAACTTCCGCCCCGATGCCGCCCTGCCCCGCCAGTTCTACCCGGTCACGCCCGCCAGCTACGCCCGCTCCGGCTTCGACAAAGGCCACAACTGCCCCAGCGGCGACCGCACCGCCGACCTCGACGCCAACTCCAACACCTTCCTGATGACCAACATGGTGCCCCAGGCCCCGCACAACAACCAGCAAACCTGGGCTCACCTCGAAGAATACGGCCGCTCCCAAATCCAGCGCGGCCAGGAAATCTACGTCATCATGGGCAGCTACGGCCGCGGCGGCACCGGCGCCAACGGCTTCGCCCAAACCCTCGACCAGGGCCGCGTCACCGTCCCCGCCCGCATCTGGAAAGTCATGGTCATTCTGCCCGACGGCACCAACGACCTCCAGCGCATCGCCACCGACCCCGCCGTGCGCGTGCTGGCCATCGACACGCCCAACGACAACACCACCGTGAACCCCGACTGGCGGCAATACCTCACCTCAGTGGATAAAATCGAAGCCGCCACCGGCCTCGACCTCCTCAGCGCCCTGCCCCGCCCCGCCCAGGCCCGCCTCCAAAAGCTGGTCGACACCGGCCGCGCCGAATAGCACGAGCACCCCATGCAACGACACCGCCTCGTCACCTTTCTCATTGCCCTGGTGTGGCTGGCCAACGGCCTGCTCTGCAAAGTGCTGCTGCTGGTGCCGCGCCACGCCGCCATCGTGGCGCGGATTCTGGGACCAGCGCACGCCGACGTGCTCACGCGCCTCATCGGCGTGGGCGAAATCGGGATGGCGCTGTGGGTGCTCAGCGGCATCAAGCCCCGCTGGTGCGCGTGGACGCAGATTGCCCTCATCCTCTCGATGAACACCCTCGAAGCCGTGCTCGCGCCCGACCTGCTGCTGTGGGGCCGCCTCAATGCCGTCTTTGCCGTGCTGTTCTGCGGGCTTATCTACTTCCATCGCCTGCGGCCGGTCCGGCTCGCCGGCCATTAATTCCGATGCATGCTCGCCTGGCTCAAAACCCATCCGTTCCCCGTCGAAGCATTTTTCGAGCATTCGCTGGTGCTCACCTTCGCCGTGCCGAGGGCCGAATTGGCGGCGCTGCTGCCCGCCCCGCTGGTGCCCGACACCTTTGCCGACGACTGGGGCTTTCTGGCCGTGGCGCTGGTCCAGACGCGGCACCTACGGCCCAAAGGTTTCCCGGCCTGGCTGGGGCAGGACTTCTTTCTGATTGGCTACCGCGCCTTCGTGCGCTACCCCTCGCCCACCGGCAAACGCCTACGCGGCCTCTACATCCTACGCTCCGAAACCGACAAAATGCGCATGACGGCCCTCGGCAACCTGTTCACCCACTACCAGTACCACACCGTCGACATCACGCAACAGCACACGGCCGGCGGTATCAGCATTTACTCCCGAAAAGCTGATTTCCACGTCACGCTGGCCCCACCGGCCCCGGAAGTCGCGCTGCCGCCGCACTCACCCTTCGCCACCTGGGCCGAAGCCCGCCGCTTTGCCGGGCCGCTGCCCTTCACCTTCTCGGCCAATGCCGCAACGGGCCGCATGCTGATTGTGGAAGGCGTGCGCGAGCACTGGCAGCCGCAGCCCGTGGCCGTGGAAAGCTACCGGGCCGGCTTTTTCGAGCAGTTAGGATTCAGCGAATTGCGCCTGGCCAATGCCTTTGCGGTGCGCGACATTCCGTATTCATGGAAGAAAGGACGCACCGAGCAATGGCACCGTTAAGAAAACCGCTGCAAGGCGTCGGCAACGTGGTGCGGTTCAACTGGCCCTTCTACCTGGTGGCCGGCGGGGCCGCGCTGGCGTTGGCGGGCGTGTGGCTGGCCGGGCCGGTGGCACTGCGCCCATGGGCCGCGCTGCTGCTGGCCCTGGCGCTGCTGCCGATGTTACTGTCGCTGCTCATCACGGCTTACATCTACGATTTTTCGGGGCTGTATGAGTTCCGTTGGCTGACTGAAAAAGCACCTAATCCGGCCGCGCTGCTCACGCTCAGCGCCGGGTTCGATGAAATCAGCGCACCCTTGGCGCACAAATATCCGACGGCTACCCTCACGGCGGCCGATTTTTACGATGCGGCCCGGCACACCGAGCCGTCCATCCAACGCGCCCGGCGGGCCTACCCGCCCTACCCCGGCACCCGCGTGGTCGACACCCGCGCCGCCCTGCCGCTGGCCGATGACTCCGTCGACTTAGCAGTGGCTTTTCTGGCGGCCCACGAAATCCGCGACGCGGCCGAACGGGCGGTTTTCTTTCAGGAAATCGCGCGGGTGCTGGCCACGGCCGGCACGGCAGTCGTGACGGAGCACCTGCGCGACCCGGCCAACTTTCTGGCTTACACCGTCGGGTTCCTCCATTTCCATTCGCGGCGCACCTGGCTGGCCACGTTCCGGGCGGCCGGGCTGCGGGTAGAGCGCGAGGTCAACGTCACGCCGTTCATCACCTCCTTTTTCCTGCGCAAAGATGGTTTTGCAGCTTAAGCTCACCGGCTTTTTCCTCGTCATTCTGGCGCTGCTGCACGCGGCCTTCGCCCGCTACTTCAACTGGCGCACCGAATTTGCCACCGTCAGCCTGATAAACCGGCAAATGATGTACGTGCACACCTTTTTCGTCGCCTTCGTGGTGCTGCTCATGGGCGTGCTCTGCCTCACCTCGGCCCCTGAGCTGGTGGGCACGCCGCTGGGCCGCCGGATGGCGCTGGGCTGCGGCGTGTTCTGGCTGGCCCGGCTGCTCATCCAGTTCTTCGGCTACTCGCCCGAGCTGTGGCGCGGCAAGCGGTTCGAAACCTGCGTGCACGTCGGCTTCGTCGGCTTCTGGGGCTACCTGAGTGTGCTATTCCTGCTGGTAGGCCTGGGCTGAAACGCCGCTGGTGCGGCCCGCGCTAACTGCGCTGGCGGGCCAGAAAGCGCGTCACCTCCCGCACGTACTTGTCGCCATACTCGGCCTCGGTCAGCCGGTAAAATCCCTCCTGGTGGCCGCCATCGAAGCTGAACACCTGCCGGCGCTGCCACCAACGGGCTTGCCGGGCCACCACCACCGAGTCGGCCAGGGGCGTATTTTTATCGGCCGTGCCGCCCACCAGCAGCCAGGGGCAGTTCACGCGGCGCGCTACCAGCGCATAGTCGGCGGCTTCGGCAGGCAGCGTCACCACCTTCTGGCTGCGCTGGAATGCCGCAGCTACCAGCCGCTGCGGGCTGGCCACGTAGCCTTCGGCAATGAGAAAGTCGCACCCGCCCTTAGCCGCTACTTCCGAACCCATGATGGTGCCCATCGAAAAGCCGATGATGCCCGTGCGGCTGCGCGGGTAGCGGTGCCGGGCATCGGCCAGCACGGTGCGCAGGTCGGTGGTGAATTCGGGGTAATACAGTTGCTGCCGCTCAATGGCAAAGTCGCTGCTGTGCCCGAAGCCCCGGTAGTCGAACATATACACCCGGTAACCGGCCTTACTCAGCGCCTGCGCCTGGTAGATGAAATACGACATGTTATTCATGTCGCCATAGGCCATCACCATGGTGGTGTGCTGGTCGGGCGCGTTGGCGGCGGGCTCCACTATCCAGCCGGCCAGCTGGGCGTGGTCGGGAGTGGTGAGGGCGGTGGCCTGGTAGCGCAGGCCCAGCGAATCGGGCGTGGCCACCCACTCGCGGCTGGGCTTGAGGGCCCAACCTGTGACGGCTTGCAGAGCGAAAAAAGTAAGCAGTAGAAAACGGCCCATACTGAACACGGCGGTAATAATGCGGCCATTATTGACCGCTTATGCCTACAGACCAGGTTTTATCGAAACCGTTGCAAACCGGCGGCTCAGCACGAAGGCTGCCATGCGGCAGGGCGAGTAGCTAGGGCTAGGACTACGGCTTCCAGCCCTTCGGCACCGGTCGCCGGCCGGCCAGGTCAAAGGAGCGCACAGACGGCCGCAAATACTTGCCATCCTTGAAATACCAGCGCTCGACAAAAGAGGTATCCGTTTCGCTGCCGTTGCGGAAATTCACCAGTCGCGTCTCCATCACCGAATCGCCGTTGAGCACCACCGGCCGCGCCACCACGTCCGCGCTGAGCGTTCCGGCCGGATAGTAGAGCCGGCCCCTACTGGTCAGCCGTTGCCCCTTCAGCTTAAATTCCGTGTCGGCCAGCAGCCCCCCGTGCTCATCAAACTGCTGCCAATGGCCCAGTGTCAGGAACTTATACTTATTTTCCCCGGCAGGTTCCACGCGCAGCAGCCCTTGCCAGTACACTTGCTTTGGGAAAAAGCGCCAGTACGAAACGTGCATTTTCTCAACGGCCTGCCCCGTCGCCAGCCGCGTTTTCTCCTCAGCCGTTAGGTGGCTGCGGTAGTCCGACAGCTCGAATGCCTGCGGAACGCAGCCGGTCAGCAGACCAAAGGCAATAACGCCGCCAGTGCGCAGCTTCATAAAACAGCGGTAAAAAGTTTGCATAACCGCAAGGCCGCAAGCCCCGGCAATTTATTCCCCGACCTTAACTCAGGTTTCCGTCAGCACGGTTTTGAAGCCGGCCAGCGTGCCGTCCATCATCCGCCCCAGGGCGTAGGCGTGGATTTGCGGGCCGCTGCCCACGCGGTACACCTGCGTGTTGTCCATTTCCTGCTTCATAAACATTTGCAGGGCTTTGTAGCGGTTAGCCAGCGCCACATCGCCCAGCACGCCATCATCAGCCGTGTGGTTACGCAGGAAATGCGTCAGCTCCACGGTTTCGACTTTGGCATCGGCGGGCTCGCCCAGCAGTTTCAGCAGCGCGGCGTTGGGCAGCTCGCCGCCCGGCGCGGCGTAAGCCACAGCTTCCAGCGGCGCGTCCGATTCGCTCACAAAGTGCAGGCCTGCCACTTGTTTTTGCAATTCGGCCGGCACCGCGGCGCTGGCATCGGCCCCGGCCGGCTTGGCCTCCACCAGCCCGCTGCCGCCCTCCACTTTGGCGGCAATGGCGGCGGCCAGTTCCTTCATACGCTCCTCGGGCACCTTGATTTTGGGGTTGGCAAAGTTCATGTCCGACACCTTATTCATCGGAATAAGATGGATGTGCGCATGCGGTACTTCCAGCCCAATCACGGCCACCCCAATGCGCTTGCACGGCACGGCGGCCTGCACGGCCTTGGCCACGCGCTGGGCAAACACATGGAGCGCCGCCAGCTCATCGGCCGGCATATCAAAAATGTAGTCAACTTCCTTTTTCGGAATCACCAGCGCGTGGCCTTCTACCAGCGGGGTGATGTCGAGAAACGCCAGGTGGCGGCCGTCCTCGGCCACTTTATACGCCGGCAGTTCGCCGGAAACGATGCGGGAGAAAATCGAAGGCATGAGTTGTGAGGTAAGTTTTAGCTGGCACCGCAGGGCCGGGCGGGGTGCCGGCTGGGCAAAGAAAGAGAAAAAAAGAAAGGCGCACCGTGCGGCGCGCCTTTCTTTTTTGAAAAAATGCTCCGGCAAGCTACCGCTTGCCATACATTTCTACCGCGTAATTTCCAGAATTTCGAATTGCAGCTTACCGGCGGGCACGGTGATTTCGGCCGTGTCACCGGCCGATTTACCCAGCAGGCCCTTGCCAATCGGCGACTTCACCGAGATTTTGCCGGCGGCCAAGTTGGCTTCTTCCTCGGCCACCAAGGTGTAGTCGAGGACCATGTTATTTTTCAGGTTTTTCAGCTTCACCTTACTCATAATGAGCACCTTGCTGAAATCCATGTTGGTTTCGTCGATGAGGCGGGCATTGCCCAGCACCTCTTCGAGCTTGGAGATTTTGAGTTCCAGCAGGCCTTGGGCGTCCTTGGCGGCGTCGTATTCGGCGTTCTCGCTCAGGTCGCCTTTGTCGCGGGCTTCACGCAGGTCTTCAGCGGCCTTGGCCCGGCCCCGGATTTTGAGGTCCTGGAGGTCATCCTTCAGTTTTTGCAGGCCCTCGGGGGTGTAATAATTGATGGTGGTGGCCATGGGAGTAGATGCTTGACGGTTTGGCTAAAAAGCAAGGAGAACGGCTGGCACTGCCAACCGTTCTCCCTTCTTAGGTTCCTTGCAAAGATACGCAAAACGAATTAGCTCCCCGCGTTTGCGTCCAACGCCCCGGCCCGAAAAGCCCGAATTTTCTCCGCCAGCACTTCGTTGATGCGCGCATAACTTTCAAAGGTCCAGCCGCCTACATGCGGCGTGAGCACCACATTCGGGGCCGTTTTCAGGAAATCGAACGTGGCCTGCTGCGCCGGGCTCAGGCCATTGAGCTTCTCGTTATCGAGCACGTCGAGCGCCGCGCCACGCACCGTGCCGGCCCGCAAAGCCTGCACCAGCGCTGCCTGGTCCACCACTTCGCCCCGCGCCGTATTCATCACCCAAACCGGCTTGGCGAAACCGTTCAGGAAGCCTTCACCAACAAAATGATGGTTGGCCGCCGAATACGGAATGTGCAGGCTAAGCACGTCGGCGCGGGCCTGCAACTCGTTCAGCGGCACCAATGTGGCGTGGGCGTCGGTGGCCACGGCCGGGTCGCTGTCATGCGCCAGCACGGTGCAGCCAAACGCCCCCAGCCGCCGCGCAAAGGCCCGGCCCATGTGCCCGTAGCCCAGCAGGCCAACGGTTTTGCCCCCGATTTCCTCGCCCCGGCTGGCCTCGCGCCGCCACTGCCCCTGGCGCACCTCGTGGTCGGCCCGCACAATGTTGCGCAGCAGCCCCAGCAGTAGGCCCACGGCAAATTCGCCCACCGCGTCGCGGTTGCCCTCCGGCGCGTTCAGCAGCGTCACGCCGGCCGCCGCCATCGCGGCTTCATCAATATTGTCGGTGCCGGCTCCGGCCCGGGCCACGTAGCGCAGCTGCGGGCCGTGGGCCAGCAGGGCGGCGGTTACGCGCAATTTGCTGCGCACCACCAGTCCTTCGTAGGGCTGCGCGGCGAGGGCGGCCGGGACTTCGGCGGCCGTTAGGTTGGGCTGATAATCTATTTCGACCCCGATGCTTTGAAGCAGCGGTTGCAGCGAAGGGTGCATTTCGTCGACAACGAGGCAGGTACTCATGGAAAGCAATTACCGGGCGGGGGCCGATTCGGTAAATTCGTTGGCCGTCAGCGCCATGGCTTCCACTGCGGTAGCTTCGCTGGTCATGGTGTAGCCTTGTTTGCGGTTGGTTACCACGAATTTCAGCGGCAGGGCACCGTTGCTCGCTTTCAGATAAGTATACCAGTCGCCCATCAGGTGCTTGGCGTAGCGCTCAGGATTTACGCGCACCTTCGGCGAGAAGTAATAGACTGTGGTGCTGCCGTCAGCATCAATTTGCAGGCTCTGGCAGGCGTAGCCAGCAACGGTCGCCTTCTCTGCCAAAGGCTTTACCACGGCACCAGGCGTGCCGGCCGCAGCATCCACGGGCATGGCCTTGCCATTCATAAAGAACTGAAACTGGTTGGTCTTACCATTGTACAGCTCCAGTATTTGCTTCTTTTCGGTATAGGCCTTGTAGTTGTCGTCGCTGATATAATACAGGTTTTCATTGCCAAGTACTGGACTCAGCTTTTCGGAAATGTCTTGCCCCTCCAATGTAGCAAACGAGTTGTGATACACAATTTTGCCGCTGAACCACGGCCCATTGGCCGCCATGTTGAAAGAGCACATCAGCAGTGACGCGGAGACGAGTAGTTTTTTCATCTGAAATCTGGAAAGGGGAAAAGTGATGATTAAAAAATGAAGTTATTCGGCTACGTCGCTGATATCCAAGTCCGGCAAGGCCGCGCCTGCCGCCTGATGCTGCGCCACGCGCTGTGTCAAACCAACAAAGTCCGCGACTCCCAACTGCTCGGCCCGCTTCTCAAAAATTGGGTCCGTCGTGGCCTCGGCCGGCATGCCAAACGGTTTCAGCGCGTTGCGCAGCGTCTTGCGGCGCGTCTGGAACGCCTGCTTCACCACCCGGAAAAACAACTTCTCGTCGCAGTCCAACTGCAGTGTGTCGTTGCGCGTGAGGCGCACCACAGCCGACTCCACCTTAGGCGGCGGGTTGAAGACGTGCGGCGGCACCGTAAACAGGTACTCAATCTTATAGAACGCCTGCAAGAGCACGCTCAGGATGCCATAGATTTTCGAGCCGGGCGGCTCGGCCAGGCGCTGGGCCACTTCCTTCTGAATCATGCCCACCACCTCGCGCACCTGCTGGCGGTTGTTGAGCACGGCGAAGAAAATCTGGCTGCTGATGTTGTAGGGGAAGTTGCCGATGATGGCCAGCGGCTGGTCTGGGAACATCGCGGCCAGGCTCTGCTTCAAAAAGTCAGTGGCGTAGATGCGGTCAGTCAGCGCCGGGTAATGCACTTTCAGGTAGGCCACCGACTCGGTGTCAATCTCGACCACGCTGGTCTGGTAGGCCGGGTTTTGGAGTAGGTACTGCGTGAGCACGCCCATACCCGGCCCGATTTCGAGCACTTCCCGCACGCCATCGGGCAACTGCAAAGCGCCCACGATGTTGCGGGCAATGTTCGGGTCGGCCAGAAAATGCTGGCCCAGGTGTTTTTTGGGGCGGACGGTATTCACGGGATTGGGGCGTAAGGAGATAGCAGAACGTCATGCTGAGCTTGTCGAAGCATCTCTACCGCTTCGTTGCATCAGCATGAATTACTTGCGCGGTAGAGATGCTTCGACAAGCTCGGCATGACGTTCTGAATCATTCCGTCAAAAACCTTGCTACCTAAACAGTACCTTGCGGCCTCAAATCTACGGCCTTCAACTCCGCTTATGTCCTTAGCCCTCGCTCACGCGGCCGCCGCGCCGGCCCAGTCCACGCAGGTATTCATTCTGCCCGCTGGCACCACCACCCTGCCCGATGCCGCCGCCGGCGACCTTTCGGCCGCGGCCCGCCAGTACGTATCCGCCGCCCTTGCCGACGACCAGAAGCTCGTTCACCTCAACCATTTCAGCCACCACCACTACTTCGTGGTGCTCGCCGACAAGCCCGCCGCCGCCCAGGTAGCTGAGCAATTGCGCCGCGCCGGCCACACCCTTCACGGCCGGCTGAAAACCGAAAAAACCGCCGAATTTTTCATCCAGAACCTCAGCGCCACACCCAATGCCGCCCTGCTGCTGGCCGAAGGCCTGGCCCTGACCGCCTACCAGTTCGAAGGCTACAAAACCGACGAGAAGTCGCGCAAAGCCCCGGCGCTGAAAGAAGTTTACTTGGTCGGCAATGCCGCCACCGCCGCCCAAATCCACGAGCTGGATGGCCTACTGCAAGGCGTGCTCCTGGCCCGCGACCTCGTCAACGCCCCGCTCAATAAGCTAAATGCCGTGCAGTTTGCCGAGCGCATGGCCCAGGCCGGCGACGAGGCCGGCTACACCACCGACATCCTCGACTTGGCCAAAATCGAAGCCCTGCGCATGGGCGGCCTGCTCGCCGTCAACCTAGGCTCGCCCGAGCCGCCCACGTTCAGCATCCTCGAATACAAGCCCGCCAACGCTAAAAACACCAAGCCCTACGTCCTCGTCGGCAAAGGCGTAGTATTTGATACCGGCGGCCTCAGCCTCAAGCCCACGCCCAACAGCATGGACATGATGAAGTGCGACATGGCCGGCGGCGCAGCCGTAGCCGGCACGCTCTTCGCCTTGGCCAAAAACCAGGTACCGCTGCACGTCATCGGCTTGGTGCCCGCCACCGACAACCGCCCCGGCGGCCTCGCCTACGCCCCCGGCGATGTCATCACCATGCACTCCGGCCTCACCGTCGAAGTAAAAAACACCGACGCCGAAGGCCGCCTGCTCCTCGCCGACGCCCTCAGCTTCGCTAAGCGCTACGAGCCCGAATTGGTTATCGACCTCGCTACCCTCACCGGAGCCGCCGTGCGCGCCCTCGGCACCGAAGCCTCCGCCTCGATGGGTACTGCCGAACCCGCCACCCTGCAAAAGCTCTCCGAAGCCGGCTACGCTGTACACGAGCGCCTCGTGGAGTTTCCGCTCTGGGATGAGTACGCCGACCACATCAAGTCCGACATCGCCGACCTCAGCAATCTGGGCAAGGGCGAAGCCGGCCACATTTCCGCCGCCAAATTCCTGGAACGCTTCGCCGTGGGCTACCCCTGGATTCACCTCGACATCGCCGGCCCGGCCTACCTCACCGCGCCCGAAAACTACCGTGGCAAAGGCGGCACCGGTACGGGTGTGCGTCTGCTGTATGAGTTCTTGACTAAGCAGCTCGCCTAAAATCGTTGTCATGCTGACGAAGGAAGCATCTTATCACGGCTGCTTTCGTCGGAATTATTCACCCTTGTAGCGCGAACGTGGTAAGGTCCTTCGCTGTGCTCAGGATGACAGAAAAAATGCCCCAAAACCTCCCCCGCCTCGGCTTTTCCGTGGGCGACCTCGCCGGCATCGGCCCCGAAGTCATTTACAAAACCCTGCTCGATGAGCGCCTGCTGAAAATCTGCACGCCCGTCATCTACGGCACGGCCACGGCGCTGTTCGACGATTTCCCCACCCCCGCCGATACCGAGCACCTCCAGTTTCGCCAGCTCCGCGACGCCGCCGACATCGCCCCCGGCCGCCTCAACGCCGTGACGTGCTGGGATGAGGATTTCGCCCTCGCGCCCGGTCAGCCCTCCCCCGCCACCGGTGCCGCCGCCCGCGAAAGCCTGCTCTGCGCCGCCCGCGACCTCAAAGCCGGCAAACTCGACGGCATCGTGACGGCCCCCATCAGCAAGGACAACACCCAGGCCGACGACTTCCGTTACCCCGGCCACACCGAGTTCCTCACCAGCTACTTCACGGCCCCCGAGAGCCTCATGTTTCTGGTGGACGAGGACGCCGGCCTGCGCATTGCCACCGTCACCGGCCACATTCCGCTCAAGGATGTGCCCGCCAGGCTCACCGCCGAGTTGTTGCGCACCAAAATCACGCTGCTGCTCAAGTCGCTCAAGAATGATTTCGGCATCCTCAAGCCGCGCATCGCCGTACTCGGCCTCAACCCCCACGCCGGCGAAAACGGCCTGCTGGGTAAGGAGGAGGGCGACATCGTAACGCCCGTCATCCAGCAGTTTGCCCACGACGGCCACCTCGTCGTCGGTCCCTTCCCCGCCGATGGCTACTTCGGTACCCAACAGTTCCGGCAGTTCGATGCCACGCTGGCCCTCTACCACGACCAGGGCCTGATTCCCTTCAAGCTCATGGCTTTCGAGCGCGGCGTCAATTTCACCGCCGGCCTGTCCATCGTCCGCACCTCGCCCGACCACGGTACCGCTTACGGCCTTGCCGGCCAATACAAAGCCGATGAATCGTCCTTCCGCGCCGCCGTGTACCTGGCCTGCGACATCTGGAAACAGCGCCGGGAAGATGCCCAGCCGCGTTCGGCACGGTAGCCGTAAAAGGTATTTCCCGACACCTTACCACCGAGAAAATTAGCCGTTTTTTTGGCAAAAAGCCGGATTTTCACTACTTTTGCCCCCTGCTATCCAAGCGACCGTGAAAAAAGAAAGCAAATACGACCTCAACCTTGCCAAGCTGGCGCTGAAAACGCACCACTTTGAGTTTGAGCTGGGTCCCGAATTCTTCGCCTTATTCGACCAGCCCCTGGTGGAACAAGGCAACCTGCACGCTGACGTAGAACTCATCAAAACCGAGCGCCTGATGACGCTGAACTTCCACATCACCGGCACCGTGCAGCTCACCTGCGACCGGAGCCTTGATGAGTTCGACCAACCGCTGGACATTGAAGAACAACTGCTGGTGCGCTTCGGCGACGAGGCCAAGGAGCTGGACGACAACGTGCTGCAAATCACGCCCGAAACCCAGACCCTGCCCCTGGCTCAGCACCTCTACGACTACATTGGTCTGGCCCTGCCCATGAAGAAGCTGCACCCGCGCTTTCAGGACGAGGCCGACGACAACCCCGACGCGCCGACCAAGCTCATCTTCAGCACCCGTCCTGCCGATGATGCGCCCGACGACGACGAGCCGGCCGACCCGCGTTGGGCCGCGCTACGCAATTTGAATTAATCCGTCAGTGCCCCGAGTCGCTCCCCACTCGTTAACCGCAACTTCAATCCCCTAATTTCAACTCAACCATGGCACATCCTAAGCGCCGCACCTCTTCCGCCGTTCGCGACAAGCGTCGTACCCACTACAAGCTGACCCCTAAGGCCGTGACCTTGTGCCCCAACACGGGCGAGCTGCACCTGCGCCACAAGGCGTACGTAGTTGACGGCGACCTGTACCACAACGGCCAGCTAGCCATCAAAAACTACGCTAAAACCAGCGCCGCCCCTGCAGCTGATGCTGCCGAAGACGACGAATAGCGCGTTTGGTTGTTACTTCGCGGCACCACATGGTCCGGCTTCGCTCCTTTTTTAAGCCAGCGGGGCCGGATTTTTGGTACTTTTGATTTTCCGCTGACCTCCCTCCAAACACCTCTTTCATGAAAATAGCCCTCGACGCAATGGGCGGCGATTTCGCCCCCCAAGCCGCCGTGGCAGGTGCCCTGCTGGCCGCCGAACAGCTCGCCGGCCGGGCCACCATTGTCCTCATCGGCCAGGAAGACGCCGTGCGTCCCCTGCTCCAGGCTGCCGGCCCCGCCGGAGCCGCGCTCGAGTTCGTCCCCGCGTCGCAAGTCATCGACATGGGAGAACATCCCGCCAAAGCCTTCCAGCAGAAGCAGGATTCGAGCATTGCCGTGGGCTACAAAATGCTCCTCGCGGGCCAGGTCGACGCCTTCTGCTCGGCTGGCAACACGGGGGCCATGCTCGTGGGCGCCATGCTCACGGTGAAGGCCGTGCCCGGCGTCATTCGCCCGGCCATTGCCAACTTCGTCCCCAAAATGACCGGCGAATTCGGCATCCTGCTTGATGTAGGCGCTAACGCCGAATGCAAGCCCGAGATGCTGGAGCAGTTCGGCGAGCTCGGGTTTTTGTATGCCCGCTACGTGCTGGGCATCGAGCAGCCCAAAGTGGGCCTCGTGAACCTGGGCGAGGAGGAGGGCAAGGGCACGCCCATCACCCAAGCTGCACACCAGCTGCTGAAGGTGAACCCGCACATCAATTTTGTGGGCAATGTGGAAGGCCGCGACATGTTCAACGACAAGGCCGACGTCATTGTGTGCGACGGTTTCACGGGCAACATTTTGCTGAAAATGGCCGAATCCATCTACGAAATGATGGAGCAAAAGCACATCCACGACCCGTTCTTCGACAAGTTCAACTACGAGGCTGTGGGCGGCTCGCCCATTCTGGGCATCAACGACAACGCCATCATCGGGCACGGGCGCAGCACGCCTTTGGCCATCGGCAACATGCTGGTGCAGGGCTTCAATATGGCCGACTCCGGGATTGTTGACCAAATAAAGGCTACTTTTAAGTCTTAGCCCCGGTTACCGGTGGTGAAAAACCTCCGGCTTAGGCCGGATTTTTTTTAGACGCTTGGGCGCTCATTGCCGGAGTGTTGAGTGGCCAGAACTGGTCGCCCCGCCGCCCGCATTCCCATTTTACGCTTGCCCCGCCTACTTTTGCCCGTATGAAGATTAATGCCGCCATCACTGGTGTGGGCTCCTATGTGCCCGACTACGTGCTTACCAATGCCGAGCTTGAAAAGCTGGTGGATACCAACGACGAGTGGATTATGTCGCGCACCGGCATCCGGGAGCGGCGCATTCTGAAGGGCGAGAACCAGGGTACTTCCGTGATGGGCATAAAGGCAGTGCAGCGCTTGTTGGAGAAAACCGGCACCAGTCCCGATGACGTGGAGCTGCTGATATGTGCCACGACTACGCCGGATTTGCTGTTTCCGGCCACGGCCAACATTATTTCCAACGGCGTGGGCATCACCAAGGCGTTCAGCTTCGATATGAATGCGGCATGCTCGACCTTCCTGTTTGCGCTGGCCACGGGCGCGCAATACATTCAGGCCGGCACGCACAAAAAGGTGATTGTGGTGGGGGCCGATAAGATGTCGGCCATCGTGGACTATACTGACCGCGCCAACTGCATTCTGTTTGGCGACGGTGCGGCGGCTGTGCTGCTCGAACCCAGCACCGACGGCTTCGGCATTCTCGACCAGGTGCTGCGCACCGACGGCTCGGGCGAAGCCTACCTGCACCAGAAAGCCGGCGGTAGCCGCCGCCCCCCAACGCATGCCACCGTGGATGCCAAGGAGCACTACATCTACCAGGAAGGCGCTACGGTTTTTAAATTCGCCGTGAAAAGCATGGCCGACGTGGCCGCCCAGGTAATGGAGCGCAACCACCTCAGCAAAGACGACGTGGCCTTCCTGGTGCCCCACCAGGCCAACAAGCGCATCATCGACGCCACCGCCAACCGCATGGGCGTGGGTCCGGAGAAGGTGATGCTGAACATTGACCGCTACGGCAACACCACCAACGCCACCATCCCGCTGTGCCTGTCCGACTACGAAAGCCAGCTGCGGCGCGGCGATAACCTCATACTGGCGGCCTTTGGTGGTGGCTTCACCTGGGGCTCCATCTACCTCAAGTGGGCGTATGATGGCGACAGCGTTGCGGTTAGCTAATGGTCATTAGCTGTTAGCTTTGTCCCTCCTTATGGATTTTCGGTTGTTTAATAGCCAACGGCGTTTAAATAACCGCTCACAAAAACACCCACAAAACAGGCTAGTAGCTCCCGGCTATCAGCTAAAAGCTTAGAAACCATGGCATCAACCGCCGACTTCCGCAACGGGCTCGTTCTCAATTACAACAACGAGCTGCACGTCATCACCGAGTTTCAGCACGTGAAGCCCGGCAAAGGCCCCGCCTTTGTGCGCACCAAGATGCGCAACATCAAAACCGGCCGCACCATCGACAACACCTTCAACGCCGGGGTGAAAGTGGAAACGGCCCGCGTGGAGCAGCGCCCCCACCAGTTCCTCTACAAGGACGACTACGGCTACAACTTCATGGACAATTCGACCTTCGAGCAGATAGTGCTGCCCGAGGAGTTGGTGCCCTTCGCCGACATCATGAAGGAAGGCCAGGAAGTGACCATCCTCATGCACGCCGAAACCGAGCAGCCCCTCACGGCCGAGCTGCCCACCACCGTCGACCTCGTGGTGACGTACACCGAGCCCGGCTTGAAAGGCGACACCGCCACCAACACGCTGAAGCCCGCCACGGTAGAAACCGGCGCCCGCATTCAGGTGCCGCTGTTCGTTGATGTGGACACCAAAATCCGCATCAAGACCAGCGACTACAGCTATGTGGAGCGTGTAAAATAAGGTTTAAGCTAGTAGTTAATACCTGATAGCGCGCAACCAGCCGCTTATTGAACATGTCAAACCCGCCCAAAAAGGACGTTGCAATGAAAGCCAAAGAACTCCAGGAACTGCTCGATTTTATCGCCAAATCGGGCTTGAATAAGGTCAACATTGAAACCGAAGAATTTAAAATCTCGGTGCAGCGTGACCCCAACACCAAGCACGTAACGACGATGGCAGCCCCGGTGGCCCACGCGCCCGCTCCGGTAGCCGCGGCCCCTGCGCCAGTAGCCGCGACCGCTCCCGCCGCCCCTGCTGCTTCGGCTGAAACCTCTGCTGGTAACTACAAGCCGCTGAAGGCTCCCATGATTGGCACCTTCTACCGCAGCAGCGGCCCCGAGTCGCCGGCTTTTGTGCAGGTGGGTGATATGGTGGAGAAAGGCCAGGTTATCTGCATCATTGAGGCGATGAAGCTGTTCAACGAGATTGAAGCCGAAGAAAGCGGCCGCATCGTGAAGGCGCTGGTGGACAACGCTACGCCGGTTGAATATGACCAGCCGCTGTTTTTGATTGAGTAGTTGCCCCAATTTGTCATCCTGAGCGGAGCGAAGGACCTTAT
>JAQBNT010000208.1 GCA_028288445.1 Hymenobacter sp.
GGCAAGGAGGGCGAGTTTCGCTCGAACCTGCACCGGGGCGGCTCGGGCACGCTCGTCAAGCTCACCCGCGCCGAGAAGGCGGCTGCTTTATTGGCCACCAAAGCCCTCGGCCTGGGCATTGCCGGCGTGGATATGCTGCAAAGCAAGCGCGGCCCGCTGGTGCTCGAAGTGAATTCCTCGCCCGGCCTGGAGGGCATCGAAAAAGCCACCAAGCAGGACATCGCCGGCCGCATCATCGAGTACACGGCTAACCTAGCAACGAAGAAAAAGGAGAAGCCCAAGCCCAAAAAAGGCTCCGCGCAGGCCGTGGATGCGCAATCGGACGTGCCTACGGGCAAGTAGGAGCAGGGCGGGTGAACGGTTAAAATTCCCCTCCTTACTAAGGAGGGGATGCTGACGCGAAGCGGCAGTTGGGGTGGCGGCACCGCAGGGTGGGCGTTGAATGGCTCGCGCTTGGTTCACGCCTGATGTGTTCTGGCATCGTTCTGGCTTTGCGCCCAAACTGCTCAACGCCACCCTCCGGTGGCACCACCCCCGTCCGAGCCTGCGGCTCGAAACTCCCTTCCTTGGTAAGGAGGGGAGTTGAAACGTTCAACCCTGCCTATGCCACCCTCCGCCCCCAACGCCATCAGCCTCAACGGCCTCACCATTCAGCCCGGCGAGCGGGTGCTTACGCGGCTGGTGATTTCGAAGCTGCCCTCGGGCACGCTGATTGACGTGCCGGTACATGTGCTGCGCGCTGTGGAGCCCGGCCCCACGCTGCTGCTCATGGGCGGCATGCACGGCGACGAGGTGAACGGCATCGAGACCATCCGGCGGCTGGTGCGGCGCGAGCTGCTCACGCCGCTGCGGGGCACAGTCATCGCCATTCCCATTCTCAATATTTACGGGTTTCTGAATTTCAGCCGCGACGTGCCCGATGGCAAGGACGTGAACCGCTCGTTTCCGGGCTTTCCGCGCGGGTCGCTGGCGGGGCGTGTGGCCCACCGTTTCATGCGCGAAATCATGCCCCTGATTGACTACGGCATCGATTTCCACACGGGCGGGGCGGCGCGGGCCAACTACCCGCAGGTGCGCGCCCTGCTGGGCATCGACCCTGAGGTGGATGCCATGGCGGCGGCGTTTGGCGCGCCGTTCACGCTGCACGCGGGGCTGCGGGGCGGGTCGTTGCGCGAGGCGGCGCAGGAGTTGGGCAAGCGCATCATTGTGTACGAAACCGGCGAGAGCCTGCGGCTCGACGAGCCCGGCATTGAGGAGGCCGTGGCGGGCACGCTGCGGGTGCTGCACCACCTGGGCATGGGGCCCGAAGCGCCCGCGCCGGCCCGGCCGGGCATCATCTGCCGGCGGCATACGTGGCTGCGGGCGCGGTTTGCGGGTTTGTTCCGGGCGCACGTCGAGAACGGGCAGTTTATTGAGAAAGGCCAGATTTACGGCTCCATCGCCGACCCCTACGGCGCGCAGTCGGTGCGGCTGGAGTCGCCCCTGAGCGGCTACGTAATCGGGCTGAACTACATGCCCGTGGTGAACCAGGGCGATGCCCTGCTGCACATTGCCGTGCCGGCGTAGGCGCTGCGTTTAATGAGGAATTAAGAGTGAGGAATGAGGAATTGGGGGCTGGCCGCAGTTTGGCGCAAAGCGCGTAACTGTGGCCAGCGTGCGCTTGGGCCAGCCAATTTTTAATTCTTCATTCCTCATTCCTAATTCCTCATTAAGCGTAGCGTTACTTTTGTCCTTTCCTCATCACTCGTTTTCAATGAAAAACCCTCTTCAGCTTACCATTAACATCGTGCTGGCGCTGGCCGTGGCCGGTTTGTACTTCCTGCATTTCAACCACAAGCCCGTCGCGCCCGCCATTGCTACCGACAGCAGCACGGCCGTAATGGCCACCCCCGAGCCCGCCGCTGACACCACGGCCGCCGCCGCTACCACCGAAACGACGACCACCACCGAGCCCGCCGTGGCCGCTGCCCCCGTGCAGGACCTGACCGGTGACTTCTCGGGCAAGCTGGCCTACGTGGAGTCGGGCAAGATGTTGGACGGCTACCAGGGCATGAAGGACGCCCGCCGCGCCTTCGAGGGCAAGGCCCGGGGCTGGGAAAAGCAGAACCAGACCATGCTGGCCGGCTTCAAAGCCAACGTAGAAGCCTACCAGAAGCAGGCCGCGACCCTCACCGCCGAGCAGCGCGCTGCTACCGAGCAGAAGCTCCAGGAGCAGCAGCAGCAGGTGGGCCAGCAGCAGCAAATGCTGCAACAGCAGGCCCAGCAGGAAGAAGCCAAGCTCACCCAGACCGTGCTCGAAAGCGTGAATAAGAAGGTGGAAGCCTACGGCAAAGCCCACGGCTACAAGCTGATTCTCATCGCTGCGCCCAGCGGCACTATTGCCTACGGCGAGAAAAACCTCGACATCACCGCGCCCGTGCTGGCGTATCTGAACGCGGGGTACCGGAAGAAGTAAGCAGTTAGCTGCCGCTCGCTGACAGTGACTGACCGTCATGCAGCGCGTAGCGAAGCATCTTTACCGCACAACGCAATCCTAGCATATAGGATTAGTGGTGGCGGGCAAGATGCTTCGCTGCGCGCTGCATGACGGTCTTTTTTTGCTCTTGTTTTCCAAAAAATCCACTTACTCCAGGCAACCCCGGTGGCCGGAATTTGCTCTTCACCCAACCCTCACCTTTGCCAATAAAAATGCCCGGCTGCCGTTTGGGCAGCACTGCGGCCCGCCGGGGCCGGTTCCTTTCCACCTTTTTTCTGCGTTATGAATCCACTTTTCCGCCTGGCTGCCGTGGGCAGCGTGGCGTTGCTGGGGGCCGCTACCGCCCACGCACAACAGAACAACCGCTTTACCATCAGCGGCTACGTGCGCGATGGCGCTACCGGTGAGAGCCTGCCCGGCGTGGCCGTGGTGCACCCCGCCAGCGGCCAGGGCACTACCACCAACACCTTCGGCTTCTACTCGCTCACGCTGGCCGCCAGCCCCGATTCGGTGCGGCTGCTGGTGTCGGCACTGGGCTACGAGAAGCTGCGGCTGGCCCGCAAAGCGGAGCGCAGCTTCACCCATGATTTCCGGTTGAAACCCTCCTCGGCCGAGCTGGCGGGGGTGGAAGTGGTGGGCAGCAAGGAGGAGAAAATTGCCGAAAGCACGCGTATGGGCACCATCAACATCCCGGTGAACCAGATAAAGCTGCTGCCCGCGCTTTTTGGCGAAACCGACGTGCTGAAGGTGCTCCAACTGCTGCCCGGCGTGCAGGCGGGCGGGGAGGGCAGCAGCGGCCTGTACGTGCGCGGCGGCTCGCCCGACCAGAACCTGCTGCTGCTCGACGGCACGCCCATCTACAACGCCTCGCACCTGTTCGGCTTCTTCTCGATTTTCAACGCCGACGCCATCAAGAACGTGGAGCTGATAAAGGGCGGGTTTCCGGCGCGGTACGGCGGGCGGCTGTCGTCGGTGGTGGATATCACGATGAAGGAGGGCAACATGCAGAAGCTGCACGGCGAGGGAGCTATTGGCCTCATTGCCTCGCGCTTCACGCTGGAAGGGCCGATTAAGAAGGATACGGCCTCGTTTATTTTTTCGGCCCGCCGCACCTACATCGACATTCTGGCCCGGCCGCTCATCAAGGCCCAGACCGATGGCGCTACGGCCGGCTACTACTTCTACGACCTCAACGGCAAGCTGAACTGGAAGCTGAGCCCGCGCGACCGCCTCTACCTGAGCGGCTACCTGGGCTACGACGAGTTTTATGCCAACGACAAAAGCACCCGCGACAACGGCGACTACAGCCAGCAAAACAGCGCCCTGGGCTGGGGCAACCGCATCGCGGCCCTGCGCTGGAACCACATCGTGAACGACCGGCTGTTCATGAACACCCACCTCACCTACACGCGCTACCAGTTCGACGTGGGCGTGACGCAGGAGGACCGGTTTACGGACAGCAACGGGCAGGCTCAGGGCAATAAATTCACGCTGAACTACCTGTCGAATATTCAGGATATCAGCGTGAAGTCGGATTTCGACTACGTGCCCAACCCGAACCACTACGTGCGCTTTGGCGGGCAGTACATCCGGCACCAGTTCCGGCCCGGTGCGCTGCAAACCGATGGCAGCACCGACCCCACCGAGAACAAAGCCACCGGCCGCAAAATCGGGGCCAACGAGGCCAGCCTCTACGCCGAAGACGACGTGAAGCTAACCGACCGCCTGAAGGTGAACGTGGGCCTGCGCGTGAACAGCTTCCTGGTGGATAAAAAGCTGTACCCCAGCGTGGAGCCGCGCTTGGCAGCCCGCTTCCTGCTCACCGAGCAATGGGCGCTAAAAGCCGCCTACGCCCGCACCACGCAGTATGTGCACCTGCTCACCAACAGCGGCATCGGCCTGCCTACCGACCTGTGGGTGCCCGCCACGGCCAGCACGCTGCCCCAGAAAGCCCAGCAGCTCAGCCTGGGGGCGGCCCGCAACCTGCGCTTCCACGACGAGGACTTTGAGTTCAGCGTGGAAACCTACTACAAGCCCATGCAGAACTTGGTTGAGTTTCGGGAAGGGGCGGACTTTGTGGGGACTACCGACGATAATTACGAGAGCAAAATCACCAGCGGGCAGGGCTGGGCCTACGGGGCCGAGCTGTTTCTGCAAAAGAAAACCGGCAAAACCACCGGCTGGATTGGCTACACCCTGGCCTGGAGCAACCGCCGCTTCCCGGAGCTGAACCAGGGCCAGCTTTACCCTTACAAGTACGACCGGCGGCACGATTTCAAGCTGGTCGTCATCCACGAATTCAGCCCTTCGCTCACGCTCTCGGGCACGTTTGTGTACGGCAGCGGCAATGCCGTGACGCTCTCGCAGGGCCGCTACCAGCTGGGGCCCTACGACGTGTATGACGACTATGGCCCGCGCAACAGCTACCGCATGGCCGCCTACCATCGCCTCGACCTCGACCTAAGCCATACCAAAAAGAAGCGCTGGGGCGAGGTCGTGAACAGCCTGAGCGTGTACAACGCCTACAACCGGCACAACCCCTACTTCATTTACCTGGGCCGGGCGGCAGGCAGCACCACGCCCAGCTACCGGCAGGTGTCGCTGTTTCCCATTCTGCCATCGTTCAGCAAAACGTTTCGGTTTTAATGCTCCTTCCCGATGAAATCCCTTTCCCTTTTTGCGCTATTGCTCGCCGTCTTAACCGGTTGCGAAACGGCCGCCGACCTGCCCGAGCCGCCGCACACGCCCCGGGTGTCGCTGTTGTACCTGCTCAACCAGACCCCGCAGGATTCGTCCTTTAATGAGCTGTTCCGGCAGCGGCAGCTCTACGTCAGCAGCAGCCAGCACGTGTTCAGTACCGACCGGCTCAATGGCCGCGCCGATGCGGCCGTGGAGCTGCGCGACGCCGCCGGGCGCGTGGTGGAGCGCTACCGCCCCGTGACCAGCAATTACCCGCAAGGGGGCTATTCCGCGGCCCCCGGCTACTACCGCCCGGTGCTGGGTTTTCGGCCCCAGCCGGGGCAAACGTATCTGCTGCGGGCCACGCTGCCCGGCCTCGAAACGGCCGAAAGCACGCTCACCCTGCCGCCACTGCCCACCATCGAAAGCGCCTCGTACCAGCCACGTGGCGCCCCGGGGCCCGGCACGAGCTATGCGACTGGCCGGCTGACCGTGGCCGTGGCCGACGACCCTAGCGCTGCCAACTATTATCTGGCCTACGCCCGCCTGCTCGACGCGCAGGGCCAGCCCTTTGAATACGGCTGGGTGGAGGTCGATAACGACAGCCAGGCCAACTCGGCCAGCATCGGTCAGTTTCAGCTTTCCAGCGCCCGGAGCCAACTCAGCATAGGCACCTTTGGCATTCAGCCCTTTGCCGATACCAACCTAAATGGCCAGCGCCTGACGCTGGCCACCGACATCCGCTACATCAGCGGCTGCTACTCGCAGGGGCCCTGCCCCCGGCCTGCTTTCATCGAAGTAACGGTAAGCAGCATCACGGCCGATGCTTACAACTTCTACCTTTCCAGCCGCCGCTACTACGATTCCGACGGCAACCCCTTCGCCGAGCCCGCCCCGCTGGCCTCCAACGTGCGCGCTGGCTACGGCCTGTTTGGCGGTGCCACCGATGCCACTTACCGCATTCAACTTCCCTAGCCGAACCATTAAACCTTACGGCCGCATTTGCGTCTAAAATCCATAAATTGTCCTTCCATCATTAATCAGCGCGCTTCGGCGCGAATTCTTATGCGGACTAAATCAATGTTTTTTGCCCTGGGCCTGTTTCTTCTGCTGCTGAGCAGCCAAGCGGCCAGCGCCCAGGTTTCCGTAAACATCGGGGGCTACTATGGTCCGCCGCGCGCTTATTACGGCCCTCGCTACTACTACCCGCCCCAGCCGCCGGTGGTGTATGCTGCGCCTCGTCCCGTAATTATTGCTCCCAGGCCATACTATGCGCCGCGCCCTGTGTACTATGCTCCCCGGCCGTATTACGGCTACCGGGGCCACGGCTACGGCCGGGGGCATGGCCGCCGCTGGTAAGCTGCGTTTCGGCTGAAAAATCAATTGCTAAAAAGCCCGGCTGCGTTTCCGCAGCCGGGCTTTTTGCTGCACAATAGCTAGGGCGTTGTTTGGAAATGGGTGCGTGGGCACAACCGATGCACCGGAAAGAGCGGGGCTTGAGCAATTTTGTTTAATCTTACGGCTCCAACTGTTGTCATCCCGTCTTCCATGAAATCCTCGATTCTGACCCTGAGCACGGCTCTGCTGCTGGCCGGCTGCAACCAGACGGCCCCCGTCACCTCCGCGCCCACGGCCCCGCCGCCGGAAGCAGCCGCTACGCCGGCTGCCGTAGCCCAGGCCGACTCGGCCACGGCCGCCACCACGGCCCCGGCTCCCGATGCCGCCGCCCCGTCGGCCGCCAAGCCTGCTCTTAAGGACGCCGAAACCCTGAAAGTGTCGTTCAGCTTCAAGCCCGCCCCGGATGCCGACGACCCCGCCCACCCGCGCACCAGCGCCCACCTCGTGGTGCAAGGCAGCACGCCGATGGACATCGACCTGGGCAAATTCGTGGGCAAGCCCGATGTAGTGGACGCCGCCAAGGCCAAAGCCGCCAACTTCCCGGCCGGCATGCTCATGGGCTTCCGCAGCTACTCGGCCGCCACCGGCACCAGCTCCGATTTGGCCGTGCTGCACGTCGATGGCCGCCGCTTGCGCGTGGTGCAGCGCCGCGTGGAGGAAACCGCCCCTGAAGGTGGTAAATTCGAAACGTCGCGTGAAGTGCCGCTGCCCGCCAACACCATCGTAGTGGCCGCGCCGGTGGCGAAAAAATAACTGAAAATGCGTAGGTTAGGGCATGGAAAACACCTCTCTCCTCGGCCCGATGAAGGGCGCTACGCACCGCGAAGTCGGCGGCGTGCTCGTTGATGTAGTGCCCACCGGCAACGCCCGCGTCAAGCGCATTGTGTACCCGGTGGGCTTCCGGTGGTCGAAAAACCTGAAGGACATCGTGGGCACGTCGCTGTGCATGCACGCGCACGTTGGGTTTTTGGCCAGCGGCCAGATAAATATCCAGTACGCCGATGGCGAGATAGAAAAATTTGTGGCCCCGCAGGCCGTTGCCATCGCGCCCGGCCACGATGGCTGGGTGGTGGGCAACGAGCCCGCCATTCTGATTGAATTCGACTTCGAAGGCGAAACCGTGGAGCGCATGGGCCTCAGCCGGTAACAATAGAACTTGTACCCCGAATTTTCAATTCGGCCCGTTGAACGATGCCAGGCGCAACCGTTCTAACGGGCCGAATTCGTTTTGATGGGTCGAATTGAAAATTCGGGGTACAAGTTCTGTTCCAGGCCGGGCGGTAGCTTTGACGCGCTTTTGCGCCCACCTCTTACTGCCCCGCCCATGCCCACCGGCACCATTCTGCTCATCGACGACGAAGCCATGCTGCGCCAAGCCGTGGCCCGCACCCTGGAGCTGGAAGGCTACACCGTGCGCCAGGCCCCCGACGCCATGCGCGGCCTCGAAGCCCTGCGCGAGCACGCCGACGACATCTTGGTGGTGCTGAGCGACGTGAAGCTGCCCGACGGCCGCGGCCTCGACCTGCTGCCCCGCTACAAAGCCCTCGCGCCCTTGGCCGAAGTGGTGCTGATGACGGCCTACGGCACCATTGCCGACGGCGTGCGGGCCATGAAGGAAGGAGCGTTCGACTACCTCACCAAAGGCGATTCCGACGACCAGCTTATCGTGGTAGTAGACCGCGCCGCCGAAAAAGCCCGCCTCCAGCGCCGAGTAGCCGATTTAGAGAAGAAGGTCGGTGCCCAGTACAGCTTCGATTCAATGATTGGCCATGCGCCGGCCCTGGAGCAGGCCAAAAAGCTGGCCCAGCGCGCCGCCCCCACCGATAGCACCGTGCTGCTGGAAGGCCCCACCGGCGCGGGCAAGGAGCTGTTTGCCCAGGCCATCCATCAGGCCAGCCCGCGCCACAGCAAGCCGTTTGTGGCCGTAAACTGCTCGGCCTTCCCGCGCGATTTGCTGGAATCGGAACTGTTTGGGTACAAGAAAGGGGCCTTTACGGGTGCCTTGGCCGATAAAAAGGGCCTGCTGGAAGAAGCCAGCGGCGGCACCATTTTCTTAGATGAGATTGGCGAGTTGGAGCTGAACGTGCAGGCCAAGTTCCTGCGGGTGCTGGAGACGCGGCAGTTCACCAAGCTCGGCGACACCCGGCCTACCAGCATCGATGTGCGCATTGTGGCCGCCACCAACCGCAACCTGCGCCAGGAGGCCGAAGCCGGTAATTTTCGGCCCGACCTCTACTACCGCCTGGCCGTGTTCACGGTGCCCGTGCCGGGCCTGAACGAGCGGCGCGACGACGTGCCCGAGCTGGCCGATTATTTCCTGCAATTCTTCGCCGCCCGGCTGCGCCGCCGCCTGCGCGGCCTGGAGCCCGATGTGCTGGCCCAACTACGCGCCCACGACTGGCGCGGCAACGTGCGCGAGCTGAAAAATGTGCTGGAGCGCGCCGCCATCCTGGCCGACGGCGATACCCTGACCGTGGACGACCTGCCGCCCGAATTCCACCACATCCTGCCTGCCCCCGGCCTCGACGAGGCCACCGACCGGACCCTGCGCACCCAGGAAAAACGTCAGATTCGGCAGGTGCTGCTCGACACCGGCGGCAACAAGATGGAAGCCGCTCGCCAGCTCGGCATCGGCACCAAAACGCTGTACCGCAAGATTCAGGAGTACGGGCTGTAGGCGGGCTGACTGGCTGATTACTGCCGCAACGAAACCGGGTTATTCTGACCACCGCACCGGGTCAGAATGACCCGGTTTTCTGCGTTTGGGCTGGTTGGGTTTGGGTGCTGGCATAAAATTATTGGCTGAATATCAATGCGGTAAATAGTATTTGCTTTCTGCTGGTCCGTTGTGGATTTGGATTGGCAAGGGGAGGTGGGCAACCCTGTCAAACTCCCCGCTGATGAACCCGCTCCTGATGATTCCGCTGCTCTCCGTTCTGGGCCTGGCCGCCTTCTGGCTCTTCTATCGCTCGGTCGATTTCTTCGACCGCATCTGATTTTTCACCCCTCGCTTTGCTGCTATCGCCATGATGCTCGCCCTGCTTTTCCTCTCCCTGGCCACGTTCGGCTACCTCTGCTACGTGCTGCTGAAACCGGAGAAATTCTGAGGTAGGGGCGGGGCTTGCCCGCCGCCCGCCGCCCGCACCGCATACAACCCAATCCCCATGAACAAAGAACTTCTCGGCATCCTGCTCATTTTTGGCAGCACGGTGCTGCTGGCTATTCCGCTGGGCCGCTACCTGGCCACTATTTACCGGGGCGATAAAAGCTGGACCGATTTCCTGGCCCCGTTTGAGCGACTGCTGTTCCGCATCGGCGGGATTGATGCCAACCGGGGCATGACCTGGCCGCAGCACCTGGTGGCGCTGCTCACCATCAACCTGGCTTGGTTTATCTGGGCCATGCTGGTGTTCTGCTTCCAGGGCAGCCTGCCGCTCAACCCCGACCACAACCCGAGCATGACGCCGGACCAGGCGTTTAACACGGCTATTTCTTTTCTAGTGAACTGCAATTTGCAGCACTACTCCGGCGAGTCGGGCGCGACGTACTTCTCGCAGCTGTTCGCCATCACCTTCCTGCAATTCGTGACGGCCGCCACCGGTATGGCCGCCTGCGTGGTGGTCTTCAACGCCCTGAAAGAGGGCACTGCCGAGAAGCTGGGCAACTTCTACGACTACTTTGTGAAGAGCATTACCCGCGTGCTGCTGCCCATTGCCACGGTGGTGGCGGTGGTGCTGGTGTTCCAGGGCACGCCCATGAACTGGGCCGGCAAGGCTCCGCTGGTGACGGTGCAGGGCGATTCGGTGAACGTGAGCCGGGGGCCGGCCGCCGCCATGATTGCCATCAAGGAGCTGGGCACCAATGGGGGGGGCTTTTTCGGGGCCAACTCGGCCCACCCGCTCGAAAACCCAACCTACCTGACCAATGCGGTGGAGAACTTCGTGCTGGTGCTTATTCCACTGGCCATGGTGTTTGCCTTCGGCTATTACCTGAAGCGGCCCCGGCTGTCCTACATGGTGTTTGGGGTGATGACGGTGGGCTTCCTGCTGCTGCTGGCCCCCACGGTGTACTATGAAATGCACGGCAATCCGGCCATTGCGCACATGGGGGCCGACCAGCGCCTGGGGGCGATGGAGGGCAAGGAAGTGCGTTTTGGCGCGGCGGCTTCGGCCTACTGGGGCATCACCAACACCGTCATCAGCTGCGGCTCGGTGAACTCCATGCACGACTCGCACATGCCTGTTTCGGGCATGGCCGAGCTGCTGGGCATGATGACCAACGCCTTTTACGGCGGCGTGGGCGTGGGCTTTCTCAACTTCTTCGTGTTCGTCATTATCGCCGTGTTTATCTCGGGCCTGATGGTGGGGCGCACCCCGGAATTGCTGGGCAAGAAGATTGAAGCCCGCGAGATGAAAATTGCCATTCTCATTGCCCTGCTGCACCCGCTGCTCATCCTCACGGGCACGGCGATGTCGGCCCACCTCTACGCTGGCAACCCCACCGAGTACGCCGGCTGGCTGGCCAACCCCGGCTACCACGGCTTCTCCGAAATGCTGTATGAGTTCACCTCCTCGGCCGCCAACAACGGCTCCGGCTTCGAGGGCCTGGGCGATAATACGCCGTGGTGGAATATCTCAACCGGCGTGGTGATGATACTGGCGCGCTACCTGCCCATCATCGGCCCGGTGGCCATCGCGGGGCTGCTGGCCCGCAAGAAATTCATCCCCGAAAGCGCCGGTACCCTGCGCGTCGACACCGCCACCTTCGGCGTGATGGTCTTCTTCGTGATTTGGATTATCGCGGCGCTGGCCTTCTTCCCCGCGCTGGCGCTGGGGCCGCTGGCCGAGCACTTCACGCTGTACTAACGCCTGCTTACACACGCCACGGGTCTGCTCATACACGCCACGGGTCTGCTCATACACGCCACGGGGCTGCTCGCACACGCCACGGGTCTGCTTACACACGCCACGGGTCTGCTTACACACGCCAAGCACCTGCTCACAGGCCTAAAATGCTTGCTGATACGCCCCACGGGGCTTCTCGCTTCCTGATTTTCCTTCAAGATGTCCGCTAAATCCCAATCCCTCTTTCAACCCGCGCTGGTGCGCGAAGCCGTCGGCCAGGCCTTCGTGAAGCTCGACCCGCGCACGATGTTCCGCAACCCGGTGATGTTCACCGTGGAAATCGGCACGGTGGTGATGTTCTTCGTCACCGTCGGCCTGCTGATGAAGCCCGATGCGGCGCAGGGCAGCTTCGGCTACAACTGCACGGTATTCGTGGTGCTGTTTCTGACCTTGCTCTTTGCCAATTTCGCCGAGGCCATTGCCGAGGCGCGGGGCAAGGCCCAGGCCGATTCGCTCCGCAAAACCCGCCAGGACACGCCCGCCAACGTGCGCCTCGAAAACGGCCAGATGCAGGCCGTGAACTCGGCCCAGCTGCAGAAGGGGCAGGTGTTCGTGGTTGAAGCCGGGGAGATTATTCCGACTGATGGCGAGATTATCGAAGGGCTGGCCACGATTGACGAGTCGGCCATTACGGGCGAATCCGCGCCCGTGATTCGGGAGGCGGGCGGCGATAAATCGAGCGTAACGGGCGGCACGAAGGTGCTTTCCGACCGCATCGTGGTGCAGGTGACCACCGCGCCCGGCGAGTCTTTCTTGGATAAGATGATTGCGCTGGTGGAAGGCGCGTCGCGGCAGAAAACGCCGAACGAAATTGCCCTCACCATCCTGCTGGCGGGCTTTACGCTGGTGTTCGTGATTGTGTGCGTGACCTTGCAGCCGTTTGCCGAGTACTCGAAAACGCCCATTGCGGTGGCCTCGTTTATCGCGCTGTTCGTGTGTTTGATTCCGACCACGATTGGCGGGCTGCTCTCGGCCATCGGCATTGCGGGCATGGACCGGGCGCTGCGGGCCAACGTCATCACCAAGAGCGGCAAGGCCGTGGAAACGGCCGGCGACATCGACGTGCTGCTGCTTGATAAAACCGGCACCATCACCATCGGCAACCGCAAAGCCACGCATTTCTGGCCCGCGCCGGGCGTGGCGATGACGCAGTTCGTGGAGTTTGCCACCCTCAGCTCGCTCACCGATGAAACGCCCGAAGGCAAAAGCATTGTGGAGCTGGCCCGCGACAACAAGGTGGACCCCGCGCCGCTACGCCGCCGCCTGGAGGGGGCCGAGCTTATCAAGTTCACGGCCGAAACCCGCTCCTCGGGCGTGACACTGGGCGACGGCACCCGCATCCGCAAGGGCGCTTCGGATGCCATTCGGAACCTGAGCAACGCGGCCGGCAACGCGTTTCCCACCGAAACGGCGGCCCGCGTGACGGCCATTGCCAGCAACGGCGGCACCCCGCTGGTGCTGAGCGAAAACGACCGGGTGCTGGGCGTAGTGGAATTGCAGGACATCATCAAGCCCGGCATTCAGGAGCGGTTTGCGCGCCTGCGGGCCATGGGCATCAAAACCGTGATGGTGACCGGCGACAACCCCCTTACGGCAAAATTCATCGCCCAGAAAGCCGGCGTGGATGACTTCATCGCCGAGGCCAAGCCGGAGGACAAGATGCAGTACATCCGCACTGAGCAACAGCAGGGCAAGCTGGTGGCCATGATGGGCGACGGCACCAACGATGCCCCCGCCCTGGCCCAGGCCGACGTGGGCGTGGCCATGAACTCGGGCACCCAGGCCGCCAAGGAAGCCGGCAACATGGTGGACCTCGACAACGACCCCACCAAGCTGATTGAGGTGGTCGAAATCGGCAAGCAGCTGCTGATGACGCGGGGGACGTTGACGACGTTTTCGATTGCGAATGACGTGGCCAAGTACTTCGCCATCGTGCCGGCGCTGTTCATGGTGGCCATCCCGGCCCTAGGTGCGCTGAACGTGATGGGGCTGAAATCGCCGCAGTCAGCCATTCTCTCGGCCGTGATTTTCAATGCCCTCATCATCCCGGCGCTGGTGCCGCTGGCGCTGAAAGGCGTGGCCTATAAGCCGGTGGGCGCGTCGGCGCTGCTGCGCCGGAATTTGCTGATTTATGGCCTGGGCGGGGTGATAGTGCCCTTTATCGGGATTAAGGTGCTGGACCTGATTGTCGGGGTGTTTTTGTAAAGCTGAACGACAAACTCCCCTCCTCAGATGAGGAGGGGATGTGAGCGCCGAAGAGGCGCGAACGGGGGTGGTTGAACTCGTTGAACGACTGCCGAACGACCTCCCGAACGACTTCAACGCCACAACCACCCCAGCTGACGCTTCGCGCCAGCGTCCCCTCCTTGGTAAGGAGGGGAGTTTGACTGCCAACTGTAAAACCATGAAAACCCAACTCCTTCCTGCCCTCCGCCTCACGCTGGCCCTGATGGTGCTGTGCTGCGTGCTTTATCCGGCCCTCATAACGGCCGCCGCCCAACTCGCGCCCGGCCACGGCGCCGGCGTGCAAATCAGCCGCAACGGCCGCGTGGTGGGCTTCGCCAACGTGGGCCAGAAATTTGACAAGCCCGGGTATTTCAACTCGCGCCCCTCGGCCGCCGACTACCACGCCGATGCCAGCTCGGGCTCGAACAAAGGCCCCAGCAACCCCGAATACCTGGCCGTGGTGAAAGCCCGGCTTGATACCTTCTTGCTGCAAAACCCCGGCGTGAAAGCGGCTGATGTGCCCGCCGAGCTGGTTACGGCCAGCGGCTCGGGCCTCGACCCACACCTGTCGCCGGCCGGGGCGCTGGTGCAGGTGCCCCGCGTGGCCCGCGCCCGCCAGCTGGACGAGGCCCGCGTGCGCACCCTCGTGCAGCAGCAAACCGAAACCGGCCTCCTGGGTCCCGACCACGTGAACGTGCTGAAGCTGAACCTGGCGCTGGATGCGCTGGCGGCTCGCTAGCTTTTTACTGAATCCCCCTTTTTAAAGCCCTCCCCGCGCTGCTTTCCGGTAGCCGGTGGAGGCACTATTTCCCATCATTTCCGATGAAAAATATTTCCCGCCGCGCTCTGCCCGCCGCATTGCTGACGGCCGCGCTGGCCACTGCCACTCTCCCCGCCGCGCTGGCTCAGACCACCGAAACGGCCACCGCCCAGAACCCCGCCACCAAAGCCGCTGCTGACACCACGGCCGCGCCCGCCGCCAAAATCCCCTTCGACGGCATGGATTTGAGCTGGGTAAACGGCCAGAACCGCCAGCAGAATTTCCCGCTCCAACTCAAGGACAAGGACGGCGAAACGGTGCTCACGGCCACCACTTTCCTGGATGGTTATTACAACTACAATTTCGCCCACCCGCTGGACCACACCCAGACGATTTCGGCCGTGACGGGCCGCGCCAACGAGTTTTCGCTGGCCCTGGCCAGCATCGGCATCGAAAGCAACTACAAGAACATCATCGGCCGGCTGTGGCTGCAGACCGGCTCGATGCTGAACGTGGTGCAGGAAACCGACGGCTCGGTGCTGCGCGGGCGCAACAACGGCTCCACCATCGGGGCCAACGGCGTGAACCTGGGCTCGGGCATCAGCACCAACAACCTGAAGTACATCCGCGAGGCGGCGGCCGGCTACCACTTCAACGTGGCCTACGGCCTGAACCTGGAGCTGGGCATTTTCATGAGCTACATCGGCCTGGAAAGCTACGTGACGCAGGAAAACTGGAGCTACCAACGCTCGCTGGTGTGCGACTTCACGCCCTTCTACTTCCAGGGGGCGCGGGCGCAGTTTTACCCCAGCAAGAAGTTCAAAACCGAGCTATGGGTGATGAATGGCTGGCAGACCTACAACACGTTCAACAAGCGCCCGTCGGTGGGCAACTCCAACTACTACCGGCCCAGCGAGAACGTGCAGCTGGTGGCCAACTTCTACTACGGCAACGACTCGCGGCCCGGCACCGACAGCGCCGCCAGCGGCCGGGCGGCGTACCCTAACGTCAACCGCTTCCACCACGACAACTCCATCGTGGCCCGCTACTACCACAAGCCCAAAACGGCCCTGCGCGGCATCACCCAGGCCGCTTTCAGCCTGAACACGCACTACGGTTTCCAGAGCGGGACTGATGCGGCCGGCCACGCCGTGAAAGCCCGTGACAATTACATGGTGGGCACTTCCTTCGCCAACCGCCTGTGGTTTGCCAAGAACAAGCTGGCCCTTACCACCCGCGTGGGCTTCGTGAAAAACCCCTCGCGCTACCTCAGCTTCAACCCCTCGGTCGTCGGTTTCACCGACACTGACGCCAGCAAGCTCACCGCCAAGGAAGCCACGCTGACCTTCGACATGATGCCCTCCGACTTCGTGACCTTCCGCGTGGAATACCTGCACCGCTCGGCCAACGTGCCCTATTTCGCCGGCCCCGGCGGCACCACCTCGCCCACCGGCTACGCCGACCAGCCCCTGCCCGCCAACTGGCAACCCGACCTGCGCGACTACGAAAACCGGCTCATCTTCGCGGTGAATTTCCGGCTGTAGAACGATGAAAAGAGGCCGTCATGCAGAGCGCAGCGAAGCATCTTTACCTCAATACTAACAATGCTGCTACAACGAAGCGGTAAAGATGCTTCGCTGCGCTCTGCATGACGTTCTACTAGCTGCTTTACCCACCTCGCCTTTCCACTTCCCCACGCCCCATGCCAGCTGCCACCACTCTGCTGCCCACGCCCGCTACGGCCCCCGCCGCGCCCCATGGCCGGGCCACGGCGGCTGGCTTTCGCTGTTGCTGGCGGGCCTGCTGCTGCTCGTGATGCTGAGCTGGATAGTGGGCCAGCGCATCCGCAACGAGCTTACCGAATTCACGCCCCTGGCCGAGTGGCTGCCGCTGCTCCAGCAGCTGAGCAACGACCAGACCGTGCCCAAATACGCTACCCACTTGGTCTACCTCACCAAGTCGGACGATGCGCGGCAGGTGGAAAACGGCATCATCCACAGCATCTTCAAGAAGCGCCCCAAGCGGGCCGACGTGTATTACCTCGTGCACGTAACCACCACCGACGAGCCCTACACGCGCCGCTACCACGTCACGTACGTGCTGCCCAACGAGCTGGTGCGCATCGATTTCTACCTCGGCTTCCGCGTCGACCAAGCCCTGAACTACATGTATCGCCAGGTGGTGGCCGACCTTGTGAAGAACCACGAAGTCGACATCACTTCGCGCTACGAGTCGCTGCGCGGCCAGGACATGACCGGCGATTTCCAGTTTATCATCCTCAACAAAACCCTGCCTTACCAGTACCTGCTGCGCGGCTGGCAGCGCACCGCCCTGCGCCTGCACGGCTGGCTGAAGTGGCTAAGCGCCTCCGAAACCGAAAGCTTCGGCCTCGACAACAGCACCTACACCGTGGAAAACGTGCCCCTGCACATGCCTACCCGCCCCGAGCTGCACCTCACCCGCGACTAAAAGAACGTCATGCCGAGTACAACATCTTGCTTAAGTCGTCTGTCATCCTGAGCGCAGCGAAGGACCTTCTCACGTCAGAATAGTTTGCAATGATTTAAACGTGAGAAGGTCCTTCGCTGCGCTCAGGATGACATACACTTGAATCAGTTAACGCACGCGAGATGCCTCTGCTACGCTCGGCATGACGACCTGAATAAACCCCCGCAATCCGCTATAATGCTTCCCATGTCTACGCTGCTCCGTTCTTCCTGCACCGTGCTGCTGCTTGCGGCCGCCCTGCCGCCCGCCCGCGCCCAAACCGCGCCGGCCGCGCCCACCAGCACGACCACCACGGCCCCGGCCGCCGCGCCCTTGGCCACTGCGGCCGCTACCACAGCCGCTGCCGACACGGCTAAGGCCGACCCCAAGCCCGAGTTTTTTGGCTACGTGGGCGTGTACTATGGTTATGATTTCAACAACCCCGCCGGCCTTACCCGGCCGGGCTTCATTTACTCCGAAAACCTACACAACCAGATTGCGGTGAACATTGCCCTGCTGGGCGCCCGCTACACCAGCGACCGGATTCGCGGCACCTTCGCCATCCAGACCGGCACCTACCCCGATGCCAACTACGCCGCCGAGCCGCCCATTTTCAAGAA